>DBFVGT010000098.1:0-23629 GCA_048524725.1 Collinsella sp.
CGTTGTGGGCAGGCTGACAACCTCGTTAAAGCAGTGGCCATCTTCGATGCAGGTGCACTCAAACGACAGAAGACTTAAGTCAACGTGGACGGTGACACCGAGTACGGCGGCAACGCGATTCATGGTATCGCGTACACGCCAGGCACCCGTTCCGCTCGCGAGCATAAGCATACCGGTGCGGCAGATGATGGATGACTTATCGGTGAGCGGCGCATCGACGGCAAGCTCATCGCCTGCCGTCACGATCTGGTGCCAGTCTGTTTTCATATGGAGTGCGCCGGCACGAACACCGTGGTGCATGGGGGCTCTCGAAAGCAGCGAGTCAAGGCGCGAAGACTGTGGGGGCTCCGTTGATTCGTCCTCAACCTCATCAGTCTCTTCATCGACCAGATCAAATGAGTCAAGCGATGCCGGCTCGCGACGATCGATTAGCTCCTCATCCTCATCGTCAAAGTAATTGAACTGATCGAGCATGTCCTCTTCGATTGCACGCTCGCTCGCGTCGTCCATATAGACGCTCCCTTCCTACCGACTAACCCCCATCCTAGGCAGCAACGGCTAAAGGAAACATAAAAGAGACGGCTGTCATGCGAGCCATGTGCTCAATAGCCGTTGGGTAGTCGTTTAAGAACGTCCCCAATGACTATTGACGGCCAAGGCAACGCCGATGTATTGGCAACGTCAGCGAGCGGACCGCATTTGAGGCAAGGTGACGTGAAACGAAAGGGCGTTGACCTTCTGGTCGCGCCCTTGAAGTTGAACGTCAGATTGTCCAAATGCGGCCCGCGCAGCGTCGAGCCGTTACGCGGTTCGTAGAACCGCGTAACCCCCTAGTACATCTTTGCGCCGGCGGGGATGGAGGCGTCGAGCTGGATCAGGTTGAGACGCTCCTCACCATCCTCCTCGTGGATAGCGCTGATGAGCATGCCGCAGCTAGGAATACCCATCATCTTGCGCGGAGGCAGGTTGGTAATGGCGAGCAGGGTCTTGCCGACCAGGTCCTCGGGCTCGTAATAATCGTGAATACCGGAAAGGATGGTGCGGTCGGTGCCGGTGCCGTCGTCGAGCGTAAAGTTCAGCAGCTTCTTGGACTTCTTGACGGCCTCGCACGCCTTGACCTTCACGGCGCGGAAATCGCTCTTGGAGAAGGTATCAAAGTCGACGAACTCCTCAAACAGCGGCTCGACGGCAATCTTGGAATAATCAACCGTGGGCTTGAGCGGCTTGACGAAGGGGCTCGCGGTGTTGCCGGCCTCGGCAGCCTTGGCGGCAGCGGCACCGGACTGGAAACCCTTCTCGGGCTTCATGTGCGGGAACAGCAGCACGTCGCGGATGGAAGCCTGGTTGGTGAGCAGCATGACCACGCGGTCGATACCGATGCCGATGCCGCCCGCGGGAGGCATACCGTACTCGAGGGCGCGCACGTAATCCTCGTCGCACTCCATGGCCTCGTCGTCGCCGCCGGCCTTCTCGGCCATCTGAGCGGCAAAGCGCTCGGCCTGGTCGACCGGGTCGTTGAGCTCGGAGAACGCGTTGGCGTACTCGTGTCCGGCAATAACCAGCTCAAAGCGGTGCGTCAGGCGCGGGTCGTCCTCAAAGCGCTTGGCAAGCGGGCTGACCTCGATGGGGTAATCGCACACGAAGGTCGGGTTGACGATGGTGTCCTCGCCCAGCTCATCGTAAACCTCGGCGATGATCTTGCCGGCGGTCCACTCGGGCTTAATCTCCAGGCCCTTCTCGCGTGCGGCGGCAGCAAGCTCCTCGACCGGCGTGTCGATGGTGACCTGCTTGCCGAGCACATCGGAGACGATGTCGGTCATGGGGCGGCTGGCCCACTCACCGGAAAGATCGATGGTCTGACCCTGGTACTCGATGACCTCGGGGTTGCCGATGGCCTTGTTGGCAGCCTTGATGACGCCCTGGGCAAGCGCCTTCATGCCCTCGAGATCGGAGAAGGCACGGTAGGCCTCCATCGTGGTGAACTCGGGGTTGTGGGTAAGGTCCATGCCCTCGTTACGGAAGATACGGCCGATCTCGAACACGCGCTCAAAACCACCGACGATGCAGCGCTTGAGGTGCAGCTCGGTGGCAATACGCAGATAGCATTCCTGATCGAGCGCGTTGAAGTGCGTGATGAACGGCTTAGCCGTAGCGCCACCCTGGATGGTCTGCAGGATGGGGGTCTCGACCTCCATGTAGCCGTCGGACTCCATAAAGCGACGGAAGGTGGAGAGGATCTGCGAGCGCTTGCGGAAGGTCTCGCGAACGTCATCGTTGGCAATGAGGTCGACGTAACGCTGACGATAACGGGTCTCCTTGTCGGAGAGGCCGTGGAACTTCTCGGGCAGCGGGCGAACGGCCTTGGCAAGCAGGGTCGCGCTCTTGGGGGCGACGGAAAGCTGGCCGCGCTTAGTGCGCACGACCACGCCGGTCACGCCCAGGATATCGCCCAAGTCGAGGGCCTTAAGCGTGCTCCAGGCCGCCTCGCCCATGTCGTTAATACGGCAGAACAGCTGAATCTCGCCAGTCGCGTCGCGGACGACGATGAACATGATCTTGCCCTGACCGCGCTTGGCAACCACGCGGCCGCCGATCTTTACGACGTCCTCGGTGTCCTCGCCATCGGCAAGCTCGGCATACTTAGCCTCGATGTCGGCAACGTAGTCCTCGATCTCGGAGTGCTCGGGGTACGGATTCTGGCCCGCCTCGAACAGGGCGGCGCGCTTGGCCAGGCGGGTGGCGCGCTCGTCGTTGAGCGTCGATGCCTGATCTGCGGCGTTCTGGTTCTCTGCCATAAGTTAGCTCCTCAAACTAAAACGCTCCCCAGGATTCGGTCCCAGGGAGCGAAAACATACCTTTACGCGGGACCGTGGTCTAGCGTGCGATCTTGGCGATGGTGTAGACGCGAGTCTTGCCGGAAGGCGTAACGACCTCGACGGAGTCGCCCTCGCCGTGACCAATGATGGCGTGACCGACCGGAGACTCGTTGGAAATCTTGTGCTCGAGCGAGTTGGTCTCGGTGGTACCGACGAGCGTGACTTCCATGACCTCGCCGTTGGGATCAATCAGCGAAACGGTGGAACCGATGGAGACGGTCAG
The DNA here is from genome assembly GCA_048524725.1 of Collinsella sp. Classification (GTDB taxonomy): domain Bacteria; phylum Actinomycetota; class Coriobacteriia; order Coriobacteriales; family Coriobacteriaceae; genus Collinsella. Next base: position 3,100 of record DBFVGT010000098.1, read on the forward strand.
GTCGCCCGTGGTGGCAGCAACCTGAGCGTTGGCGAGGATGGCCTGGATCTCGGCAATACGAGCGGCGTTCTGGGCCTGCTTGTCCTTAGCGGCGTCGTACTCGGAGTTCTCCGAAAGGTCGCCGAACGCGCGGGCTTCCTTGATGTCCTCGACGATCTCCTTGGCGTAATCGCCCTCACGCCAAGCGAGCTCCTCGACGAGCTTCTGGCGGCCCTCAGCGGTCAGTACGATCTGGCTTGCGTCCATACGGATATCTCCCCAACTCTGATCAAACAATCAACTGTCAACAAAACGAAAAAGACCGGCTAGCCTGCGGGCAAGCCGGTCAGGTGCTCACCCCAAAGGGATGGGACTACTCTGCGTCCGCGTCGCTGTCCTCTGCCTGCTTCTTCTTGGCAGCAGCGAGCTTGGCCTCGAGCTCAGCGATCTCCTTGTCCTCCTCGGACTGCTCGACCACGACCTCCTCGGCCTGCTTGGTCTCGGCCTTATCGTCGCCCTCCATACCCTCGCGGATATTCTTGACGGTAGAGCCGAGGGACTTGCCGAGCTTCGGCAGGTTCTTGGGCCCGAAGATAATCAGGACAACGACGAGAATAATGATGAGCTCAGGAGCCCTCAGTCCAAACATGTAGACCTCCACAATACAGCGAGACAAGCTCGAATGAGTATACCGCGGGTATCGCGGTATCACAACAATAGCTAAAAAAAGGGACCGCAAGAAGCAGTCCCTCCTCATGCTCTGGTCGGGTTGACTGGATTTGAACCAGCGACCCCTGCGTCCCGAACGCAGTGCTCTACCAAACTGAGCCACAACCCGTTAGCTCGACTATAGTAACAAAGATTTCCGTCGTGTGCTAGAGAAATTTTTACTTCTTTGGCACTTCGATGCGAACCGTGTTGGGAATGAGCTCCGTCGCGCAGGACCACCAGCCGTTTTGCAGGGCAGCGTCGGCAAGCCTTTCGGCCGTGGCGGCGGTGTCGCAAATGGCAAACGAGCAGGCGCCCGATCCGCACACATCTACAGCAACGGTGCCGTCTTGTTTACGCAGCCAATCGAGAACCGTTTGTATCTGCGGCTCCATCTGTGCGGAAATGACACCCAGGTTGTTATGGATGAGCGCATATGCCGTCTCGGCATCACCAGCACGCAAGGCAGAAGCTATCGCGCCGGGCTTGTCCGCAGGCACCGGGGCCTCGTCAAAACGTCGATAGGCTTCAATTGTCGAAACACTTGCCTCGCGCGGCTTGACCAACACGACGGGCGTTGCGGGCAGCGCGGGGTACTCAGTTGCCAGCACGTCTCCCCCACCTACGTAGAACGCAGGGCTCGCGTGCAAAAAGAACGGGACGTCAGCACCAATGCCCCGCGCAATGTCGTCGAGCGCGGGGTCGGAGCGATCAATTCCCCAGAGCTCCGCCAAGGCGACAATGACCGCGGCCGCATCCGTCGAGGGACCGCCCAAGCCGGCGCACAATGGAATGCGCTTCTCAATCGTCACGCAGATGTTTGCCTCGCGACCATAATGCTCGGCCATAGCAACCGCAGCCCGATACGCCGTATTCTTTTGCATGGGAAAATCTGATGCCGGAACCGTTTGGACGGTCAGCGCCTGCGCCGGCGTGACCGTCACGGCATCGGAAAGACCGACGGCTACCATCAGGGAATCGACCCTGTGGTAGCCGCGGTCATCGCGCTCGGTATGAACCCCCAGGTAGAGGTTAATCTTTGCCGGCGCGGAAAGAGTCAGGGACCGATCGGTCACCGTTAATGCTCCTCGAGCTGATTGCCGAGCGGGGTAAAGATATGCTCGCCGCTCTCGGGATCGAACAGCTCGACCTGACCGGTGAGGACATCGATATACTGGTAGGACTGACGCGACTTGCGCCCGCGGCGCTCGTCGACCTCGACGATAAAGACGGCGGGGTGGACGCTCTTGATGGTGCCCATGCGCTCGACGACGCGGGTGCGGCCCATGTTGGCCTTCACCTTGACGCGATCGCCCACCATATCGGTCAGCTTCTCGTGGATGTCGTCGACGTGATTGACTTCCATCTCTTCCATGAACAGGGCCTCCAGAAGGTGCAATTCAAAAAGGGGATAATACCCCTAAGATAGACAAAACTCTAATACTATAGCACCCTGTTACAAACACGCGCAAGTAGCTAATTTGGCTACTTACAGATTGTCGGTATCGAGGACGATGGTGAATGGGCCGTCGTTGACGAGGTCGACCTTCATGTCGGCGCCGAAGATGCCATGCGCTACGTGCTCGACGTCCTCGCGCACAAGCGTCAGGAAGTACTCGTAGAGCTCGTTGGCGACATCGGGGGCGCCGGCATCCGTAAAGGACGGACGGCGACCATGACGGCAATCGGCAAACAGCGTGAACTGCGACACCACGAGCACCTCACCGTCGACGTCGGCAAGCGCCAGGTTGGTCTTGCCGTTCTCGTCCTCGTTGATGCGCAAGCCGCGGAGCTTGCCCCACAGCTTATCAGCCTCGGCGCGCGTATCGCCGTGGCCCACGCCAAGCAACACCAGGTAGCCGCGTCCAATGCGGCCCACGCACTCGCCGTCGACCGTCACGCCGGCGTTGAGTACGCGCTGCACCACCGCACGCACGGCCTACTCCTCGCCCGTCAGCTTGGCGGACAGATGCTCGAGCGCATGGAATCGATGGCTGATGGCGTTCTTCTCGTCCGCCGTCAGCTCGGCCATGGTCTTGCCCGGCGTGTCGACCGGCAGGAACAGCGGGTCGTAGCCAAAGCCGTGATCGCCGCGGCCCTCGTGTGCGATAGTGCCCTCGCAGGCGCCCTCACCATAGGTGACCAAACCGTCCGTGTCGATGAGCGCGACGACGCTCATAAAGCGCGCAGTGCGGTCCTCGTCGGCCACGCCCTCCAGATTCACGAGAAGCTTGGCGTTGTTGGCGGCATCGTCTCCGTGCACGCCCGCATAGCGCGCGCTATACACGCCAGGCTCGCCGTCCAGGGCATCAACGACCAGGCCAGAATCGTCGGCAATGGCCATAAGGCCCGTCTCCTCGACCGCAGCCTGCGCCTTGATGATGGCGTTCTCCAAAAACGTCGTGCCGTTTTCCTCGGGGTCCTCAAAATCGCCCAGCTGGCCGAGCGCCACAAAGCGAACCTCGGGCATGACCTTGCCTAAAATGGCCTCGATCTCGGTGAGCTTATGGGCGTTGCCCGTTGCCACGACAATGGTCGCCGCCGGGTCGAGGGTGTCGATGTCGATCTTCTCAAGTGCCATGAGTGGTCTCCTTGTCTCTATAGCAATGCCGCGCCGAGGGCGACGAGGGCCTCCGCCTCTCCCCTCTCAATCAACGGCAGTCTTATACTTCGACGTTTTCCCAGATAAAACCTGCCAAAATTAACCTGTCCCTTTTTGGCAGGTTAGGCGATGGCTTGGCGCTGAAGCTCGATGAGTTCGGCGATGCCTTTGTCGCCCAAGTCGAGCAGGGCGTTGAGGCGCTTACGGTCGAAGGGCGCCTGCTCGCCGGTACCCTGAAGTTCGATCATCTCGCCGGTGTCGGTGGCGACGAGGTTCATGTCGACTTCGGCGTGGCTGTCCTCGGAATAATCGAGGTCAAGCAGCGTATTGCCGTCGACAACGCCCATAGAGATGGCAGCCACCTGGCCGGTAAGCGGGATGCGCTCGATCTTGCCTGCCTCGACCCACATGGCGAGGGCGTCGTGCAGCGCCACCCAGGCGCCGGTAATGCTCGCCGTACGCGTACCGCCATCGGCCTGGATCACGTCGCAGTCGACGGTGACGGTGTACTCGCCGAGCGCCTTCATGTTGACGACGGTACGCAGGCTGCGACCAATGAGGCGCTCGATCTCCATGGAGCGGCCTTTGCGGTTGGCGTGCTCGCGCTTGCAGCGCTTGCCGGTCGATGCCGGCAGCATGGCGTACTCCGCCGTTACCCAACCGGCCTTGGCGCCCTTGCGCCAGCCCGGCACGCCCTCCTCGATGGTGGCAGCGCACAGCACGCGCGTATCGCCAAACTCGGCCAGGCACGAACCGTGGGCGTGCTTCATAACGCCACGGGTGAGCTTAACGGGACGCAACTCGTTGGCGGCGCGGCCGTTGGCGCGGTTGACCTGCATGTACTCCATAGAAAGATCCTTTCGGCAAAAAATGTGGCGAAGGCTTTGGCGGCGGCCTTACATCTATTTCAGCTCATCGATATCGATATGCTCAATGCTCTTGAGCGGCTGACCAAAGATAAAGCTGCCCGCCACCGCAAACTCGGCAATGTTATCGGCCGTCGTGGCAAAACGATGCTGCGGCTCGGCGGCGTCGCCCGCCAGCTGCTCGCGGCGCGTGAGGATATCGGTCAGCTCGCGCGTGGTCTCCTCGGCGGAACTCACGACGCGCACCCCAGGCCCCAGCGCATGACGGATAGGTCCCACCAACAGCGGAAAATGCGTACAGCCGAGCACCACGGTATCGATACCGTGGTCGCGCAGCGGCTCAACCGTGGCACCCACCAGCGCACGCACGGCAGGCGTATCGAAGATGTCCTCGTTCTCAAGCCACTGTTCCTGCAGATGTGCACCCGAGGCGAGCTCGTGTTCGACAACCTCGACAAAGCTCGAGGCAGGACAACCGTATACATCGACGCCGGCATCCAGGTCCTGGATGGCGCGCGTGTAGGCGCCCGAGCGAATGGTGAGGTTGGTGGCGAGCACGCCCACCCGGCGCGTGCGAGTGCTGTTGATTGCCGCGCGTGCGCCCGGTGCGATCACACCGATGACGGGAACGTCGAGCACCTGCTGGGCCAGACGCAAGGCCGCAGCGGTCGCCGTGTTGCAGGCGATGACCATAATCTTGACGTCGTGCTTCGACAGCCAACGGCCCGCCTGCAACGCAAACGAGCGCACCTCATCCTCGGTGCGCGTGCCGTAGGGGCAGCGTTTTGTGTCGCCGAAGTAGTAGACGGACTCGTGCGGCAGCGCCGTCGCGATGGCGCGCGCAACCGTCAGACCACCAAGACCCGAGTCGAATACGCCAATAGGGCGCGTGTCCCCGGCCAGATTCTTGATATCGGACATTACCTCACCAGATTCTCTCTCGAAAAGACATATCCAAGTGCGGCGACGCCGCGCTACGAACGCGCCGTGACCAGCAGCTCTGCCGTCGCCGCCCAACCGTCGACAATTTTGCCGCGCGTAACGAAAGCGTTCTCGCAAGCAGCCAGGAACTCGGGCGCGCCGGCGCTCGTCAGGCCATTCTCGACCAGGCAGAACGTGCCCACGTGATCGGCCATGTAGAAGTCGGACTCGGAGTCGCCGAGCGCAAGCGTCTCCTCGCGCTCGATCCCCAGGTGCTCGCAGAAGCGCGCAATGGCAACGCCCTTGTTGAGCCCCGCGGGGTTGATGTTGAATGCGCGGCCGTCCTCGACGCGATTAAGCTCAAGCGTCGTCGGCTTGGACAGGTGAGTCAGATGGCCGTTGCAAGCCCAGACCAGACCGCAGCCGGCCTCGTCGAGGATGGCCTGGACCTCATCGTCGGGCACATCGCCGCGCATGCCGACGGTGACCTCACGGTACTTGTAGCCGGTCGACATGTCGTTGTGGTACTCGATCTTGTGCGGCCAGCGGGCGAGGATCTTCTCGCACACGCCGGTCTGCTCGATCACCTGGTGCGGCGTGAGACCGCAAGAGGGGTCGTAGGGCATATCGCCGGTCAGATACTCCCAATCGTTGGCCTTGAGGTCGTACATGATCAGGCCACCCATCTCGCCGATGTAGGAATTGAGGCCGAGCACGCGCGCATCCTCGTGGATCATGGTGCGGTTGCGGCCCGAGGTGGGAACCACCTGAATACCAGCGCGGGCAAGTGCCACGACGGCCTCGACGAGTTTGGTCGAGGGGTTGCCGTCGTTGTCGCGCAGCACGCACGAGCCGGGTGCGAGCATCGTGGCATCTAGGTCGGTAAAGACGTACTTGACCTTGGCCAAGCGCTCGCGCATCTCGCCCGAAAGCTCGGCAACGGTCGGCAGGGTGTTGTGGGACATGGTTACTCCGTTTACGTAGAAGGGTTTGGACTTGGACGGCATGTTTTGATTGAGGGAACACGCTTATGGCGACAGCGCACTCAGGGCGCCGCCGCCATCATGGTTCATTAGTCAAACTGGGTAACATCGATCAGGCGATTGGCCAACGAAAGGTCGCTCTCGATAGGCACGAACTCGTCACCCACGTGCATGAGCTCCTCGTCACCCTTTGCCAGCAGCAAGACAATGGTGGGAGCATTGGGGCTGACGTACTCCTCGCGCGCCGCCTTGAACGCCGCATGCACAGCGGCTTCGCGATCGAGGATGATCTCGTTCGGCGTATCGTCGGGAACATGCTCGGCAAGCTCGCGACAGACCTTCATCGGGTCCTCGTGAGCCGGGTCCTCGTTGGCAAAGATCATCAGGTCGGAATATGGTGCGGCCTCGCGCGGAAGCTGCTCGCGGCGCTCCTGCGCCTTGCCGCCGGCAGCGCCAAACACTGCAATGACTGGACTAGCGGGAAACGCGCGCTTGACCGACGAGAAAAGCGAACGGAACGAAAGCTGGTTGTGCGCATAGTCAACGACGCAGATCACGCGGCCATCCTTCGACTCCACGACCTCCATACGGCCCGGTACACGCAGTTTGGAGAGGCCCTTCTTGATAGCCTCGATACCGATGCCGATCTCGCGCGCAGCGGCGATAGCGACCAGCGCGTTTTCCACGTTAAAGTCGCCCGCGATGCCCAGCAGGACCTTCTCCCCCGCCTCGGACTCGTCGGCACACAGGCCATGCAGGTTAAACTCGATGTTAAAGCCGACCATGCGCACATCGCTCGCCCACAGGCTTGCCTCGGGATGCTCGACGCCAACGGTCACCAAGCGCTCGGCCGTCGACGCTGCCTCCAACACACGGTCAACCTCTTCGGTGCCCAGATTCACCACGGCGGTCTTCGCCTGGTCAAAGATCCTGAGTTTGCTCTCAAAATAATCCTCAAACGTGGGGTGTTCGATCGGCGAGATGTGGTCACGGCCGATGTTGAGGAAGCACGCCATGTCAAACGGCAGATTCTCGACGCGTTGGTACTTGAGCGCCTGGCTCGAGACCTCCATGACCATGGACTGGCGACCGGACTCACGGCAGTTGGCGATATGGCGCCAGACCTCGGGGGCCTCTGGCGTGGTATTGGTGCTCTCGTAGCACTCGATACCATCGTCGGTACTCACCGAGCCGATCATGCCGCAGGACTCGCCCGCCGCTTTGATAATCGACTGGAGCATAAAAGCGGCCGTGGTCTTTCCCTTGGTACCGGTGATGCCCACGATCTTGACGTCGTGGTCGGGACGGTCGTAGACCTCCGGCGGCAACAGGGCCATGGCCGTGCGAACGCTATCAACAACCAGCATCGCAGCACCGCTCTCCTGCGCCAGCGGCTCCAGAGACTCGACCAGCGACTCTTCGCACACAAATGCGACGGCACCCGCATCGAGCGCCATGCTCAAAAACGCGGGCTTAAAGGCAGCACCTTTGCAAAAGAACACGTCACCTGCCGAGACCGCGCGCGAATCAAACGAGCAGCCGGTCACGGCACGCTCGTCAACCTGCTCTGATGCGCGCAGCTCGCCGCACACATCGAGAAGCTTGGCAAGCGTATCGACCGTGGTCACGGTCGCGGAATCCGAATGGTGCATCTTTCACCTTTCTCAGCCATTTGGCAGGGACAGTTTTTATAGTAACTGAAACGCACCCACGCAAAAACGGCTCCCGGAGGAGCCGTTACGCGCAGGCGTTCGTAAGCCGAGGCTAGGCAGCCTGAACAGCGGGCTGGTCCTCGTCGATAAAGAAGCGCTTGTACCACACCAGGAACACGAGCGGCGTATAGATCTTGCGCTGGAAATCGCCCTTGCCCGCAAAGTGCAGATCGAGCAGGTGCATGAGCTCGTCGGTATCGAAGAACTCGCTTGCCCACGGCGCGGTGAAGTACTCCTTGACATAGTCGTACCACTTTTGCTCGCGCAGCCAGTAGACAATGGGCACTGGGAAGCCCACCTTGGGACGGGTGGCCCACTCATCGGGCAGCGACTTGTTGGCAGCGTGGCGGAGTACCTGTTTGTTGCCGTTCTCGTTGATGCGGTAGCGGTCGGGAATGTGCTCGGCGAACTCCATGACTTTGCGGTCCAGGAAGGGCACGCGCAGCTCCAGCGAGTGCGCCATGCACATCTTGTCGGCCTTGAGCAGAATGTCGCCCGGGAGCCACATGTTCATGTCCAGGTACTGCTTCTTGACCAGCTCGGGCTGACCCTTCACGCGCGCATAGATGGGGGCGGCAAGCTCGAAGGCGCCATCGCCGGTGTTGTACTCGGGCTTGAGCACGCCGTCGACCTCGCGCTCCGGCCACACCAGAGCCTGTCCCAGGAACGACTTCTCAGGGATCTCGGCACCCTTGACCAGGAAGTTATGTCCCTTGAAGTACGGCATGTGCAACGCCAGGTTACCGAGCGCGCGACGGATGGGCAGCGGCACCATCTTTTTGTACTTGCGGACCGGGACCGTGTCCTCGTAGTAGGCGTAGCCGCCAAAGAGCTCGTCGGCACCTTCGCCCGAAAGCACGACGGTGACGTCCTTGCGGGCCATCTCGGCCAAGAACCACAGCGGCACGGAAGACAGGTTGGACTGCGGCTCGTCCATGTGATACTGGATGTCCTCGAGCGCACCGAAGAACTCGTCGGCGGTAATCATCTTGCGGACATTCTCGACGCCGAGCTTATCGGAAAGTTCCTTGGCGTAGTTAGTCTCGTTGAAATTCTTGTAATCGAAGCCCACCGAGAAGGTCTTGTCGGGCATGAGGCAAGCGGCGATGTAGCTGGAGTCGACGCCGCCGGAGAGGAACGACGCGACCTTGACGTCGGCGATGCGATGGGCCTCGACGCTCTCGTGCACGACCTCGTCCAGCTCGTCGACGTACTCCTCGAACGGCTTCTCGACGGCAGAGTAATCGCAATCCCAGTAGCGCTCGATGTTCATCTTGCCGGTCGGGATATCGACGGTAAAGTAGTGCGCCGGCGGCAGCTTGTAGACACCCTCGAAGAAGGTCTCCTCGGTTGCCGAATACTGCAGCGTCATGTACGGACGCAGGGCCTTTTTGTTGACCGCCTTGTGGAAGTGCGGGTAGTCCAGGAAGCTCTTGATCTCGGAACCGAAGAGCACGCCCGGAGCGCCGTCGCCCGCATCGGCCATGGGATAGTAGTAGAGCGGCTTGATGCCAAAGATATCGCGGGCGCCAAAAAGCTTATTCTTCTTCTTGTCCCAGATGACGAAGGCGTACATACCGCGCAAGCGATCGAGTACTGCCTCGCCCCACTCCTCATAGCCGTGCAGGAGGCTCTCGGTGTCGGCGCCGCAGTGGAACTTGTAGCCCTTGGCCTCGAGCTCGGAACGGAGTTCTTGGAAGTTGTAGATCTCGCCGTTGAAGACAATGACGACGCTACCGTCCTCATTGGCCATGGGCTGAGCGCCGGCCTCGGTCAGGTCGAGGATCGACAAGCGGCGGAAGCCGAGGGCAACGCGGCCGTCGATAAACTGGCCGCCCATGTCGGGACCACGATGGACGATGCGGTCCATCATCTTGGTGAGCACCTCGGATTGGTTATCCGTCCCACCGACAAAACCGACAAAACCGCACATATACTATCCCCTCTGCTGTTGCTGGGTATCAAATCGAATCAGTAGCTTTTGAGTATACCCGAGGGCGTAAAGAGGGGCGGAATGTTCAGGCAATCTCAACTGAATCAGCTCCGCGCCGACACGCGCCGGTTACCTTTAATGGATATGAGATGAATGAGGCGATTGTTTTGCTATACTCTCTCCGCACGGGCGATTGGCGCAACGGTTAGCGCAGGTGCTTTACACGCACAAGGCTGGGGGTTCGAATCCCTCATCGCCCACCATTGAATTGGATACGGTCCTCGCAAGGGGACCGTTTTTGTTTGGGCCCAGCGCATGGGATTCGAACCCGACAGGGTGCGAAGCTGAGGAAACGCGAAGCGTTTTCCAGCGCAGCACGCGAGGGCCGCAGGCCCGAAGCGAAAGCGGGCGGCGTCAGCCGCACGCGACATCCCTCATCGCCCACCACTGATTTGGAAACGGTCCTCGAAAGGGGACCGTTTTTGCTTGGGCCCATTTCATGGGATTCGAACCCGCCAGCACGACTGTCACAAAGGCCGTGGCCAGAAAATGGCAAAATGAGTACTGCCACCTTGCTTACAACATATCAAAAGATAGTATTTGCTTAAGTTACGCAACATATGTCCATTATAAGGACTAACAATTGGATCAAAATCGTGCATTCATCGCCATTTCGACTTGCCATCTGGTCTTATTAGTCCAAAATTGCTGCGACCAAATCGGTAACAGTACTCATATTTAATGTTATTTGACCAGCAGGTCTCCCCGCCTTAGCAAATCTAAGGCAAAACGGGCTCCAGACCGCTGAATCATGCCACATAGGGCACGTCCGCAGTCCGGAACCCGGTCAAAGTTAAGTTATTTCGCTGTGTTAGGCCAAAACGTCCGACAGGATCTCGATCAGACTGTCCACGTCGGATTCCTCGCAGACGAGCGGCGGCAGGAAACGCAGCGTATGGGCACCCGTAGCGTTAATCACGGCACCAGCCCCCAATGCACGGGCCACAACGTCGTGTGCATCACCCACAGTATCGTCCAGATCGCAGCCGAGCATCAAGCCGCGGCCACGCACCTCGGTCACGTTCGGCAGCTTGGCGAGCTTTGCCTCCATATAGGCGCCTACCTTGGCAACATGGTCGGCATAATCGCCGTGCACGAGCGCGGAGAGCGTCGCGGCACACGCCGCGACGGCCAAGCAGCTACCGCCAAAGGTCGAGCCGTGGTCGCCCGGCTTAAACACGTCGGCAATCTCCTTCTTTGCTACGACGACACCCATGGGCACGCCATCGGCAATGCCCTTGGCAAGGCTCATGATGTCGGGTTCCACGCCATAGGTTTGGAATGCAAACGGCTTGCCGGAGCGGAAGATGCCGCACTGGACCTCGTCGGCTATAAGCACGGCGCCCACTTCGTGTGCCAGGTCGCGCGCTGCCGCCATAAACTCCTCGGTCATGGGGTGCACGCCACTCTCACCCTGGATCGGCTCGAGCATCACGGCACATATTTCGCTCCCCAGCTGCTTAAAGATCGCACGCAGTTCATTAATATCGTTGGGCGTACAGGCCACAAAGCCACCCGGCAGCGGGCGGAAACTATCCTGCAGCCAATCCTGCATGGTGGCGGCAATGGTCTCGAGCGTACGGCCGTGGAAGCCGCCGCGCATGCACACGATAGTGTTGCCGCCGTTACCGGCACGCTTGGCGTACAGGCGCGCGAGCTTCATCGAGCCCTCGTTGGCCTCGGCGCCGGAGTTGGCAAAGAAGGTCTCCCAAACCTGCTCATCCGCAGCCGGGGCACCAAGAGCAGCTGCCGTGGTCTCATCGCCGGCGGCAATGGCATCGGCAAGCACGCGTGCACCATCTACGTCGTCGTTGGCAAGCTTGGACAGCAGCGCCGCGACCTGTCCACGCTGCTCGATGTAGAAGTAATTGGAGACATGCATGAGCTTTTTGGTCTGTGCCTCGAGCGCCGAGAGCACAGCCGGGTCGCCATGACCTAGGCTGCACACGCCGATGCCGGCAAGAAAGTCGAGGTACTCACGACCATCGTCGCCGGTGAGCTTCATGCCGTGACCCTCGACAAACTCGACCGGAGAGCGGCCAAAGGTATGCATAACGTAATGGGATTCAAGCGATTGCTGAGCTGCAAGTGACATGGGATGCCTTTCGTTGAGCGCCGGACGGCGCAGGCCTATGGGTGCAGAAATGGGGCGGCTGCGGGTCAGTTAGACCGTCTGAAGCTTCTCGACCTCGTCGAGGTTCTCGGTCAGACGCGCAGCAAACGTCGAAAGCGGATGCGGATGCGTATCGAACTCGTAAGCCGTCTCGGTGGAATGGATCACGGTGCCGACGCCGGCATCGGTCAGCAGCTCCAGCAGCAGCGAATGCGGCGTGGTGCCGTTGATGATGTGAGCGCGAAATACGCCGCCGGCAAGCGCATCGACGGCCGCGCGCAGCTTGGGAATCATGCCCTTATCGACCTCGCCGCCGTAGAGTATTTCGTTAACCTCGTCGAGTGTTAGGTTGGAGATGAGTGAGTCTTTATCGCTAAAGTCCTTGTACAGGCCGTCGACGTCGGTCAAAAAGATCGCCTTGTGCGCGTGGAGCGCTGCCGCAACGGCACCGGCGGCGGTATCGGCGTTGATGTTGAAGAAGCCGCCGTCCTCCCCCGCCGCGACGGTAGCGATAACGGGGATGTACTCGCTATCGAGTAAGCGCTCGATATAGTCGGTGTTAACGTGCGTCACTTTGCCCACGCGACCGAGCTCGGGGTCGAGCGGCTCGGCGATGAGCGTGCCAGCATCGCTGCCCGACACGCCCACGGCCAGGTTGCCGTGGTGGTTGATGGCGGCAACCAGCTCCTGGTTAACCTTGCCGCCCAGCACCTCGCGCACGATATCCATAGTCGCCGGCGTGGTCACGCGCTGGCCGTTCTTAAACTCGACGGGGATGTCGTAGTGGCTCAGCGCCTCGTTGATGGCCTTGCCGCCACCGTGCACGATAACAGGGCGCATGCCGATGATCTTGAGCAGTACGATGTCGCTCATCACGTCGCGGCGCAGCTGCTCATCTACCATGGCGGCTCCGCCATATTTGATAACAACCGTCTTACCGGTCAGGTTCTTAATCCACGGCAGCGCTTCGAACAGCAGCTGCGCGGTTGCTTCGTTGGATTCGTTCGAACGACAATCGCGTGCGAATTTCATAATCTGCCTCGTCTTTCGTATCGTTATCGCGCCGTGCTCCGCTGTCCGCAATCGCGGCAAGATGCGCAGCGTGCCTGGAATCTAGGAACGGTAGTCGCCGTTAATGGAGATGTACTCATGCGTGAGGTCGCAGGTCCACACGGTCGCTGCCGCGTCGCCTGCGCCCAGGTCGGCCGAGATCACGATCTCGGGCGCCTCGAAACGTCGTAGAGCCTCGTCCTCGTCAAAGGGAACAGTCAGACCATCGCGACAGACAGGCATGCCCATCATGTCGATGGAAACGTCTTCCTGATTAAACTTCACGCCGCACTTGCCAAGCGCCATAGCAACGCGGCCCCAGTTGCAGTCGTGGCCGGCGATGCAGGTCTTAACGAGCGGCGAGTTAGCAACGGCACGGGCGGCGATATCGGCCTCCTCGTCGTTGGCGGCGCCGGTAACGTTGACCGTAACAAGCTTGGATGCGCCCTCACCATCGGCGGCGATATTGCGCGCCAGGCTCTCGCACACCTCGTGCACGGCAAATGCCAACTCGTCAAAGGCATCGGAGCCCTCGACGATAGGCTCGGCATCTGCGGCAGCGGCGCCGGAGGCAAGCATGATGCAGGTGTCGTTGGTCGAGGTGTCGGAATCGACCGTTACCTTGTTAAAGGTCTGCTTGACGGTCGAGAGCAGCAGGGCATGAAGTGCCGCAGGCTCGACGGGGGCATCGGTGGTGATAACTGCGATCATGGTGGCCATATTGGGCATGATCATGCCCGAGCCCTTGCACATTCCGCCTACCGTATAGACATTGCCCGCATGACCCGCAGCCTCACTGACGTAGGATACGGCGTACTCCTTGGAGTGCGTGTCGGTCGTCATGATGGCGCGAGCGGCATCGGCGCCACCGTGGGCGGAGAGCGCCTCGTAGGCAGCAGGAATGGCGGTCTCAAACGTGTCGATCGGCAGAATCTGGCCAATCACACCCGTGGAGGCAACCAGAATCTGCTGGGGCTCGCAGCCGATGACCTGCGATGCGATGCTGCACGTCTCGCGCGCGCAGGCAAGGCCGGTCTCACCCGTGGCGGCGTTGGCATTGCCAGAGTTGACCGAAACACCGGCGATGATACCGTAGCCCTTGTCGGCACCGCCCAGGTTGGCACGGCTCACCTGCACGGGCGCCGCGCAAAAGCGATTGGTGGTAAACACGCCGGCACCGGGACAGGGTTTATCGGGCACGACGAGCGCGTAATCCAGACGCTCGGGGTTCTTGCGGAACCCAGCGTGGATGCCTGCAGCTTTAAAACCAGCCGCAGCCGTAACGCCACCCTCGACGGCGCGAATCTTGATATCAAACAGCTCGGTATCCATCGTCTTTATGACTCCTTATGTCAAACAAAAAAACGGACATCGGTTGGTGCGCCATGCCAGTCGTGATCATGAGACCAGCTTAAGAGTGGCGCCCCATTCGATGCCCGACTACCAAATCGTTAACAATCGAATGTGCTACACCGGGCACGCCACTGTAGGCAAGCCTCGTCGCTCGTCAAAGCCAAAGACGATATTGGCGCACTGGACTGCTTGGCCCGCAGCGCCCTTGCACAGATTGTCGATGGCGCCCGTCGCCACCAGCACGCCCGCGCGCTTGTTGAGCGCGAGGCCAATCTGGGCAGCGTTGGTGCCGACGACCGAAGCCGTCTTGGGCTGCTGGCCGGCATCGAGCACGCGCACAAAGGTGCGACCGGCGTAGAACTGCTTGTAATGGTCGACGACATCCTCAAGAGCCAGCGTGTCGAGAGCCTGCGGCGCGAGCGGCAGCGTCACCGTGGAGAGCAGACCGCGCTTGAGCGGTGCCAGGTGCGGGGTAAAGACGACGCGATCGGTCAGGCCAAGGATTTGCTCAATCTCGGGCGTGTGGCGATGCTTGCCCACGCCGTAGGCCTCCAAGTTCTCGTCGGCGCTGCAAAAATGCGTACGAGCGTTGCAGGACTTGCCGGCACCCGTCACACCGCTGATGGCATCGACAATCACGGGGCCGCTCTCGGCCACCCAGCCCGCACGCACGGCAGGAGCGGCGGCAAGGCTCGTTGCGGTGGGATAGCAACCGGCGCAGGCGACCAGCGCGGGTTTGCCGTCGGCATGGCTGGAAGCAGCGGTCTCCAAGTCCCGGCAGAACAGCTCGGGCAGACCGAAGGCACGGGTCTTGAGCAACTCGGGGCTCGTATGCTCGGCGGCATACCATGTCTCAAAGACAGACGCGTCGCTCAGACGGTAATCGGCCGAAAGATCAAAGCAGGAGACGCCCGATGCAAGCAGCGCGGGCACCTGTGCCATGGCAGCCGTGTGCGGCACGGCAAGAAAAACCGCATCGCAGCTCTTGAGCTCGGGGGCGTCATGCGTGGTGAAAACCAGATCGCTCACGCCAGCAAAGCTCGGATACACCGCGGACAGCGGCTGGCCGGCATCGGCGTTGGACGTAATGGCAACAAGTTCAAACTCGGGATGGCCGAGCACGAGGCGAATGAGCTCGGCTCCGGCATATCCAGCCGCGCCGACGATTCCAACCTTCAAAGACATATCAGACTCCTTGTCTGCGATTTATGCACCGATGCGCATTTCGCAGCGGTCGTTATGAAGTGGGTTGAAACTTTAGCACCAAAAGATGCATGAATACGTAAATGGCTTGCATATTCATGCATTGAAACATTCCCGACACATTCGCTTGAAGGAATTGACAAATGGAGCGGGCCCCGTATTGACCGGCGCTCCTAACGGCGCCGGGCAATACGGGGCCCGCCCATGCGAAAACCAAGTTGTTAGGATGAGCCAGCTGGCTAGAGCTCGACCGGCACCCATTCGTCGTGATTGCAGATAAAAGCCTCGGGATCCTCGACGCTAAAGAAGACGAGCGTGGGGTCGTTGGGCCCCTCATAGTGCTCGCCCAGGTGCTCTAGATGCTTCCACCCGGCTTCGCGCATTTCGCCTAAAGCCCGGTCATCCAAGCCGGCACGCCCGCGCAAGATGAGCCAGCCATGGCCCGGCCACCAACTCGTGGCCTCAAAGCGCTGGTTTTGCAGCAGCTCCTGCCACACATCTTTGGTGCGCGCTGTCACAAACCACAGCTTGCCGTCCTGAATCTGCGCAAACGAAAACGGACGCACATGCGGCTGTCCATCCACGCTCGTCGCTAGATACCACGCCGGCACCGACGTCAGATACTCCAACACCGTATTCAATCCGTCCACGTTTCCTCCTGTACTAGCCAGTTTGAGAGCCTGGTTGGTGTGAGCTAGAGCTCCAGGCGCTCCTCGCTGCCGTCGATATCACAGAAGCGCGCGGCAATGTTGCGGACCGAAAAGAAAGCAAGGCGGCCGTCGTTGGCACTCTCGTGTTCCTCGCCGATGCCCACCATGTGCTTAAAACCCGCTTGACGCACCTTGTCGCTCGCAACTGCGTCGTCCTCAAGTGCGGCTTCGCCGGTCAATACGATCCAACATTCCCCCGGCTTCCAGCCCGAGAGCTCAAACTTGGGATTCGCGCTCAACTCCGCCCACACGTCCTTGTCGCGCGACGTGCAAAACCACAGCTTACCGTCATCGACCATGGCAAACGAAAACGGCCTCACGCGGGGCTGATGCCCGTCGCTCGCATCGGTCGTGGCAAGATACCACGCCGGAATGCGCCTGAGATACGAACAGGCGCGCTCGAGCTGAGCCATGCGGTCGTTGTCGGTCATAGGGACCCCTTTCTTGCGCTCGAATCGCGCCTAAACAAGTTGAAGGTTGATGACGATGACACACGCGAGCAGCAGCGCCGTCACCACCGCAGCCAGCGCATCCCCGCGGCGAAATGCAAGCGCATGCAGGCGCGTGCGGCCCTGCTCGCCGTGATAGCAGCGTGTATCCATGGCAGCAGACAGCGTCTCGGCATGGCGGAACACACCCGTGAACAGCGGGATCGCCACACTGCCGAGCATACGCACGCCGCCGAGCGGGCCTCCCGTCACGCGCGCACCGCGGCTCGCCTGCGCATCGGCCGTCTGCTTCATCTCGGTGGCAAACTGCGGCATAAAGCGCAGCGCGATACCCATAATCATGCCGAGCTCGTGTGCAGGAAGTCCCACACGCGCAAACGGTGCGAGCAGACGCTCAAAGCCCACGGTGAGGTCGAGCGTGGGCGTGGTGAGCGTAATGGCGCTCATGCCGGCCATCATCAAGCTCAGGCGGCACGCCATAAAGGCGGCGGAATGCAGCGAGCCCTCGCTTATCTGCAAAAAGCCAAGCTGCCACAGAATGCGCCCGCTCTGGTCGGAAAACAGGTTGAGCACTGCGACCACCACGACAATCGCCAGCAATGGTGCCATCGATGATAGGACCCGGCGCAACGGCACCCGGGACACGGTATAGATCAGGACAACGAAGATTGCGACCGGGGCCAGTCCGCGGAAGCCGCCGACGGTCAGCGTCGTGATCAAAAACACAAAGCCCAGGAGCAGCTTGGTGCGCGGGTCCAGGCGGTGGATCGCACTATCGCCGGGATAGTAGCTGCCAAACGAAAACGCCTCCATTAGCAGCCCTCCTCTCGCGCAACCGTCTTGGATTTAGCAATGTCCGCGACGTTAGAAGGACCGCCCGAGCGACCGACTAGCAGGTCCACCAACTCGTCTGCCAGCGACTCAACCGTATAGAGCCCGCCGCAACGCAGCGGCACGCCCGCTTCCGCGAGCGCCAACGCCATGCGCTGGGCGGCGGGAACGCCCAAGCCGATCGATTTAAGCTCATCCGCATGCGCAAAAACCTGAGCGGGCGTGCCCTCAGCAAACACCGTGCCCTCGTTCATCACGACAATACGATCGCAGCAATTGGCAAGGTCATCCATACTGTGTGAGACCATGACGACGGTCAGGCCCCCATGGTGAAGTCGATCGATGAGCTCCAGGAAATCACTGCGCGCCGCCGGATCGAGTCCCGCCATAGGCTCATCGAGTACCAGGACCTCGGGCTCCATGGCAAGCACGCCGGCAAACGCCACGCGCCGCTGTTGGCCACCCGAAAGCTCAAAGGGACTCTTGTCGCCCACCGTGGCCAAGTCGAGGCCCACGCGCGCGAGCGATGACTCAACGCGGCGGACAACCTCGGCCTGCGACAAGCCAAGGTTGTGCGGGCCAAACGCCACGTCCTGCGTCACGGTTTCGGCAAACAGCTGACGCTCGGGATATTGAAACACCACGCCGACCTTGGCCTTAACCGCGGCGGCATCTTTCTTGTTTGCCAGGTCGAGCCCCAGTGCGCGAACGAATCCCTCCTGGGGGCGAATCAAACCGTTGAGATGCTGGACCAGCGTCGACTTACCCGAACCGGTATGACCTGCTAAGCCCAGGAACTCGCCGCGACGCACCGTCAGCGATACATCGCGCAGCGCCCACGGGCTGCTGGGGTCGTTTCCCCAGAGAGCCTGTTTGCTCGATTTGCCCGCAACGGCCGAGCGCTTATGCCAGCGGCGGCGCTCGCGTGGACTGAGCGAATAGCTGTACGAAACATGGGATAGCTCGATGACGGGCTCCGACGCGTTGCCCTCGTTGTCTACCGGAACAGTGCCGTCAGCGAATTCCAACTGGGACGCGGAAGGCTGCCCCGCAGTGCCTGCCCCGCTCCGCTCGGTATAGGCCTGCGCAACCTCGGCAACCATATCCGCCTCGCGCACCTGCGCGCAAACGGGTACGCCCTTCGCACGAAGTGCCATGCCCAAACGGCACGACTCCGGCATGTCCAGGTTGAGCTGCGCAAGTTCGTCCGCCCGCGTCAAGATTTCCTCGGGCGTACCGAGCATGGCAACGCGCCCCGCCTGAAACACCGCGACTCGATCGGCCTCGGCGGCCTCTTCCATAAAGTGCGTAATCATCACGATGGTCATGCCGCGAGCGTGCAACGCGCGGCAAGCCTTCATGAGGCCCTTGCGTCCACGCGGATCGAGCATCGAGGAAGCCTCGTCCAATATGAGCACGCGCGGTTCCATGGCAAGCACGCCGGCAAGCGCCACGCGCTGCTTTTGGCCACCCGAGAGCGCATGGGTCTCGTGGCGCTCAAAGCCCACCAGGCCCACGGCCTTCAGCACATCTCGCACACGCTGCGCGATCTGGGCCGATGGCACGCCCAAGTTTTCGGGACCAAAGGCAACATCGTCCTCGACAAGCGTCGCCACCAGCTGATCATCCGGGTTCTGGAACACCATGCCCGCAGTCGAGCGGATGTCGTAGACCAGCTCGGGATCGGACGCGTCCATGCCGTTGACGCGCACCGTTCCCGTATCGGGCTGCAGCAGCGCGTTCAAATGCTTGGCGAACGTCGACTTGCCCGACCCGTTTCCGCCGAGGATGCAGAAAAACTCGCCATCCTCGATGTTCAGATCGATGCCGTCGAGTGCCGGTGTGGCACCGTCATAGCTAAAGGAAACGCCCCGACACTCAATCATGCGCGGCCTTTGACCTGGTCCTTCTTGGGCGTAATGAGATTAGAGACCGCCTTGTACACCGCCAGCGTCAACACCGAGTTGAGCACGGTCTTGATGAGGTTGAACGGCAGCACGGCAGGAATCATGAGCGGGGCGATCACATCGACCGAGCCATACCAGAACCAAACACCAATGGTAAGGTTTGCGACCATAGACAACGCCGTAGCGGCAATGACGCCGAGCGCTAGGCCAATCACGGCACCCTTATAGGTATGCATCATCTGGTAGACGATAGCCGCGGGCAGAATATAACCCAGCGTAGCCACCAGGTTCATAAGTGCGCCGACCCAATCGCCCGTGGTAAGCGCATGGATAACAATCGCCATAGCGGCAACAGCAGTACCGGCGCCAGGACCATACGCAAAACCGCACACCATCGCCGGCACCAGCGACGGGTCATACGTCAAAAACGGCGCCGAAGGAAGGATGGGCAGCTGCACGTACATAAACAGGGCGCCCAAGGCGCACATCAGCGCCATGGTAACGAGCTGTTTGGTGCTCCACCTATTCGTGTTCTCAAAATGGATATGCTGCGACTGTTCAGACATAAGATCACCTGCCTCTTTCATCCGGACTCTAACCGTTGGTACTGGAATCTCACCAGTTCAGCCGGCATGCGAACCAACGCACACACGGGTCGCGGACTCATCGGCTCGGCCGCAGGCATCTCGCCTGCGCCACGGCGCCCCTTTGACACCGCCCGATTTACCGCCAGTGGGGAATTTCACCCCGCCCTGAAACAGCAATTGCAAGTGTAGCACCAGTAGGCTTTCGCGCAAGTATGCCAAGGGTAATTTATGGCGGGGGAAACGCTCTAGAAATGCGGCCGGGACAGAGCAGCGCGACAATAACGTACCCGCCCATCCCAAAGTGCTGCGCTTTTCGCGGCAAAGCCGCGAAACAGCAAAAGGGAAAAGCCACCGCAACAACCACGTTCCCCATCCATCCCAAAGTAGCGCGCCTTTCGCGCAAAGCGCGAAACAGCGAAGGGGACACGTATCCCTATCGACCACGTCCTTCTCCGCCCGCCGACCTCAAGGCCGTAAACGCAGGGAATCCGGGGGCGTGACGGGGGCTTCTCTCCGGAACATTCCGCAGGACGCAAAGAGGCTCCGCAGCGCGAAGCGCGATG
>DBFVGT010000099.1:0-16029 GCA_048524725.1 Collinsella sp.
CAACGGCCCCGGCGACCCCGATGCCGTGGTGGAGACCTATGAGCAGGTACAGCAGCTGATCGGCAAGGTGCCGGTCTTTGGCATTTGCCTCGGTCACCAGATGATCAGCCTGGCCTGCGGCGCCCAAATGGAAAAGCTTAAATTCGGTCACCGTGGCGGTAACCAGCCGGTTATGAATCTGGTGAGCCGTCGCGTGGAGATCACCGCGCAAAACCACGGCTTTGGCCTGCTGTTCCCCAGTCTGGGCAAACTGATTCCGGAGCTTTCCGGCGGCGAAACCGAGCATGCGGCCGGCGGCGACCTGCGCGCCTGGGTGCGTCGCGGCATCGCGCCGGTCGTGATGAACGAGCGCTTTGGTCGCATTCGCCTGACACATGTGAACCTCAACGACGGCACCGCCGAGGGCATCCAGCTGCTCGACGCCCCGTGTTTCTCGGTCCAGTACCACCCCGAGGCTTCGCCTGGCCCCACCGATGCCCACTATCTCTTTACCGCCTTTACGCGACTCATGGACGGCGAGGAGAACTACCTGGACATCGACACCGCGAAGGACCGCCTCGCCGGCTGGAATTTCGCCGAGTCCGAGAACGCTGCGACCGAGGAGAACTAACATGCCGAAACGTACTGACATCAAGCGTATCCTCGTTATTGGTTCGGGCCCCATCGTTATTGGACAGGCCTGCGAGTTTGACTACTCCGGCGCCCAAGCCTGCAAGGTGCTCAAGGAGGATGGCTTTGAGGTCATCCTGGTCAACTCCAACCCGGCGACCATCATGACCGACCCGGGCTTGGCCGACCGCACCTATGTCGAGCCCATCACCGCCGAGTTTATCGAGCGCGTAATCAAGAAAGAGCATCCGGACGCGCTGCTGCCCACGCTGGGTGGCCAGACCGGTCTGAATGCCGCCGTCGAGCTGGCGAAAGACGGCACGCTGGACAAGTACGGCGTCGAGATGATCGGCTGCGACCTGGCCGCTATCGAGCGCGGCGAGGACCGCAAGCTCTTTAACGAGGCCATGGCCGAGATCGGCCTGGAGGTCGCGCGCTCGGGCTATGCCTACAGCGTGGCCGACGCCGAGGCTATCGCCGAGCGCGTGGGCTATCCCTGCGTGCTGCGTCCGAGCTTTACCCTCGGCGGCGCCGGCGGCGGCATCGCGCACACCCACGAGGAGCTCGTCTCCATCGTGAGCCAGGGCCTTGAGCTCTCGCCTGCCCATGAGGTGCTGGTCGAGGAGTCCATCGAGGGTTGGAAAGAGTATGAGATGGAGGTCATGCGCGACCACGCCGGCAACGGCATCATCGTGTGCCCCATCGAGAATCTCGACCCCATGGGCGTGCACACCGGCGACTCCATCACCGTGGTGCCGGCGCAGACACTAAGTGACCTTGAGTACCAGCGCATGCGTGTCGCGTCGCTCGCCATTCTGGAGAAGATCGGCGTCGAGACCGGCGGCTCCAACGTGCAGTTTGCCGTGAACCCCCAGACCGGCCGCCTGATCGTCATCGAGATGAACCCGCGCGTGAGCCGTTCGTCCGCACTGGCCTCCAAGGCCACGGGCTTCCCCATCGCCAAGGCCGCCGCTCGCCTGGCCGTGGGCTACACGCTCGACGAGATCGTCAACGACATTACCAAGGCAACGCCTGCCTGCTTTGAGCCCACGATTGACTACTGCGTGGTCAAGGTGCCGCGCTTTGCCTTCGAGAAGTTCAAGGGTACCGACCCCACGCTCACCACGCGCATGAAGGCCGTGGGCGAGATCATGGCGATCGGCCGCACCTTTGAGGAGGCCTTCGGCAAGGCCATGCGTTCGCTGGAGGACGGGCATCAGGGCATTTGTGCCGGTGGCAAGGAAGGTGCCGACAAGCTGAGCGACGATGAGCTCGCTCAGGCCGTGGCAACCCCGACCGAGCATCGCATCTTCTTTGTGGTCGAGGCCCTGCGCCGCAGCTGGGACGTTGCGCGTATCCATGCCATTTGCGGCATCGACCCGTGGTATCTCAACCGCATCAACGACATGGTGCAGGTCCAGGAGAGCATCCGCGGCCTGCGTGTGGAGGATATCGACGCCGACGCGATGCGCCTGCTCAAGCAGTACGGCACGAGCGACGCCGAGATTGCCGCGCTGACCGGCTCGGACGAGCGCTTTGTGCGCGCCTATCGCAAGGGTCTGGGCGTGGTTCCCAGCATGAAGACGGTCGATACCTGCGCTGCGGAGTTTTCGAGCGCCACGGAGTACCACTACAAGACGTACGAGAACATCTACCGCACGAGCCCGGATGCCAAGAAGTGCGTGGCTCCCGACGAGACCACGCCGGCGGACAAGCCCAAGGCGATGATCCTGGGCGCCGGTCCCAACCGCATTGGCCAGGGTATCGAGTTCGATTACTGTTGCGTGCACGCGAGCTACGCGCTGGCGGCCCGCGGCTTCGAGACCATCATGGTCAACTGCAATCCCGAGACCGTCTCGACCGACTATGACACGTCCGACCGCCTGTACTTTGAGCCGCTCACCTACGAGGACGTCATGGACGTTATCGATGTTGAGCGCCCCGACGGCGTCGTGGTGACGCTCGGCGGCCAGACTCCGCTTAAGCTGGCGCGCATGCTCGAGGAGAGCGGCGTGAACATCATGGGCACCAAGCCCGATGCCATCGACTTTGCCGAGGACCGCGAGCGCTTTGCCGCCCTGCTCGACAAGCTGGGCATTATGTATCCGCCGGCGGGCCAGGCAACCTCGTTTGAGGAGGCCGAGGCCGTGGCCGCGCATATTGGCTACCCGCTGCTGGTGCGTCCGAGCTACGTGCTGGGCGGCCGCGGCATGATGATCGCCTACGATGCCGAGCATCTGCGCGATTACATGGCCGAGGCTGCGCGCATTAGCCCCGACTACCCGGTGTATCTGGATCGCTTCCTGGAGGGTGCGATCGAGTCCGATGTCGACGCCCTGTGCGATGGCGAAGAGGTCTACATCGGCGGCATTCTGGAGCATATCGAGGAGGCCGGTATTCACTCCGGCGACTCTGCGACCTGCATCCCGCCGTTCAGCTTTAGCGAGAGCCTGCAGGCAAAGCTCCGCGAGACCACGCGCCGCATCGCGATGGCGCTGGGCGTACGCGGCCTGGTCAATGTGCAGTATGCCATCAAGGGCGAGACCGTCTACGTGATCGAGGCAAACCCGCGCGCGAGCCGCACTGTGCCGTTTATCTCCAAGGCCACCGGCGTGCCGCTGGCCAAGTGCGCGGCGCGCATCATGGCGGGCGATTCCATCGCCAGCCTGGGCCTGCCGAGCGACGAGCGTCAGCTCGATTGGTTCTGCATGAAGGAAGCCGTTATGCCCTGGGGCCGTTTCCCGGGAGCCGACGTTATCCTGGGACCCGAGATGAAGTCGACGGGCGAGGTCATGGGTATCGCCAAGAGCTATCCCGAGGCATACGCCAAGACGCAGCTGGCGATTGACTACAAGCTGCCCGACCCGAGCGCCGGCAAGGTGTTCATTAGCGTGTGCGACCGCGACAAGCGCCACATCCTTTCGGTCGCGCGTATCCTGCGTTACCTGGGCTTTGATATCTGCTCCACCGAGGGCACGGCGCGCGTGCTGCGCGGCGGCAACGTGACCTGCGAGGTCGTGGAGAAGATTAGCGGCCCGCACGACGGCGAGCGCCCCAACATCGGTGACCTCATCGCCGACGGCAAGATTGCGGTGATCATCAACACGCCGTATGGCCCGGGTTCGCGCGGCGACGGCTATCTGTTGCGCACCGAGGCGGTGCGCCGCGGCGTGACCTGCGTGACGGCGATGTCTGCGGCCAACACGTACGTGAGCGCCATCGAGGCCGTGCGCGAGGACCAGCAGGGTCACGGCAGCGCCAACGACATGGGCATGGACGTCATCGCCCTGCAGGACCTGCCGCAGCACACGGTGTAATGTGACCTGGTCGGTCGGGGCGGCAGCCGGACACTTTCTCTCGGAAACTGGGCTTCGCGAAGTTATCCGAGAGAAAGGACCGCCTCCCGCCCCGGCCTACGGTGACTCGGCTGCACCGTGTGCTGCCGAAGGGGCTTTGCGCGATGACTAGGGATGAAAAAGAAAGTGAGTGTGGGCTCCGCCGTTCGTTCGAACGGCGGAGCCCACGTTTTGGATTTATTGGGCTGTGGCGGTGAAGGTTGTTTTGTCGGCGGCGATGTGCACGTGCAGCTTTGCCTGACCGTCGCAGCTGATGAGCACGCCTACCTCGAACGGGGTTCCCGTCTTGTCGTAGGTCGAACGCACGATGCGCATCGCCGCCTTACCGGTGTTCTGTCCCAAAAGGCGCGCCTCATGCTTGTCGAGGTTGACCGTCTCGTAGACGGCATCGACGCTTGCGGGCAGGATGCCGGTCTTTTCCGCGATGTAGGCGTAGAGCGAGCCATCCACGTCTTTGCGTGTGAGCTCGGGGCAAAGTGACACGAGGATATAGACGTAGTTGAGCTCCATGGGTTTGTCGTTGGCGAGACGCAGGCGGCGAATCTCCCAGACGGGTGTCCCCTCGGGCACTTTGAGCCCAGAGGCGATGCCGCGGACGGCCGGTATGCTTGAAAAGGCGAGAATCTGCGAGCTCGGAACCCGTCCCGCTTCGCGCATCCGCGCGCTGAAATTCAGGGCCAGGTCGATGCCGGGTGCTGAGGTTTGGGGTTTGATGAACGTGCCCTGCCCACGTTTGCGCACCACGCGCCCCTCGATGACGAGATCTTGGAAGCAACGGCGCACGGTCGCGCGCGATAACTCTAGCCGTTCACAGATTTCGAGCTCGCGTGGCAGCGGCGTCTTGGTGTCGAACGCCTGGCTGGCGATAAGCAGGGCGATTCGATGTTTAAGTTGGACATAGAGCGGCGTATCACCGCTGCGGTCGAAGGGTTCGGAGGCGAGAAACGAGATCATATCCATGGGGTACCTCCATGTCGTGGGCGTACGTGACATGGTCTGACACTGCGGGGCAAACCGGAGATGCCAGGCCCGATTCTTGCTGGTATGTATGGTGCATAAGGAACATAAAACATTTATCAGGCAATCTACCTGCTATTTTAAAAATAATTAGAAGAAAAAATAATTTAGGCACAAAAATAGTCGCTACCGTTAACCGATGAATAGTTGCCGTTCGCAACTATTTTCTTGTACCGAACATGCCCCGGCGCAACAATAATCTCAGCAAAAAGCAAAGCCGTGCGATACACGGCAGGTCGAGAGGAGACCGCATGCGGTATCTGGTAATGGTCAGTCACGGAACGCTCGCTCCCGGACTGCACAGTGTCCTCAAGATGCTCGGCAATGACGCCCCGAACATCTTGTCGACGAGTCTCGTGGACGGCATGGGCGCTGACGAATATGTCGAGAACGTCAAGGCGATGGTCGCTCCCGTTACCGCCGATGACGAGGTTGTCCTGCTCGGTGACATCCTGGGCGGATCGCCGCTCACCAATGCTATGAACACGCTGGCCGAGAAGGGCTTGCCCGCCCACACCATTGCCTTCGGCGGTATGAATCTGCCCATGGCTATGACCGCCATGATGGGGCTTGCCACCATGGACCTGGATTCTCTCAAGCAGATGATGCTGCAGGAGGGCAAGAACGGTATGTCCGAGCTTGTGGTCCCGACCGATGACGCCGACGACGAGGACGACGACATCTAGGCAGCGCATCCGCCCCAATTTTTGTGATGGAGCGGGGGTTAAGAGGAAAGACCCCCGGTGATAAAGAAAGGGAGAACGCATGATTTCGTTCATCCGTATTGACGACCGTATGATCCATGGACAGACCGTTACCCGTTGGGCCCTCGAGTATCCCTGCGACGGTCTTATCGCCGTCAACGACGCTGCAGCGTCCAACCCCGTGCTCAAGGAGGCCTACAAGAGTGCCTCGGGCAAGAAGACGTTCGTGTGGACCAAGGAGCACTTCAAGGAGGTCTCCGAGAAGGTTCTCAAGTCCAACACCAAGTACTTCCTGATCACCAAGAACCCGCTCGACATGAAGGAACTTCTCGTCGATTTTGGCTTTAAGCCCGGCATGGACCGCATCATCGTCGGCCCCTGCAACGACCGTCCCGGCGCCACCAAGCTCGGCAACAACCAGTCGATCACGCAGGAAGAGGCCCAGGCGCTCGAGGATCTCACCAACGCCGGCTACACGGTCGAGTTCGCCCTTATCAAGGAGAAATCCATTGGTGAGTGGCCCAAGTTCCGCGGTCAGTTTGGCTTCTAGTTAGGCGCCAGCTGCATTTTGGTACCTACAGCCCTGGGGAAAGGGGCTGAGGAATAAAGAAAGGGGAAAGCATGGCAATCAATGCATTCCAAGCCGCGCTGTTCGGCCTGTTCGCCTGCCTGGCATCACTGCCTGGCATCACTGCCTGGCATGGGCGGCACGACGATCGGCAACTACACTCTGGGTCGTCCTCTGGTCGCCGGCCTCATCGTCGGCATCATCATGGGCGATATGCAGACGGGCATCCTCGTCGGCGCTGCCATCCAGGTTGTCTACATCGCTCTCGTGACCCCCGGCGGAACCGTCTCCGCCGACGTCCGCGCCGTGTCCTATATCGGCATCCCGCTGGCGATCCTCGCCATCAAGAACTCGGGCATCGATCCCGCCTCCGCTGAGGCTGCCGGCATGGCCGCATCCCTCGGTGCCGCCGTCGGCACGCTCGGCACTGTGCTCTTCTATGGCACCGCCACCATCAACCTGGTGTGGCAGGGCATGGGGTGGAAGTGGCTCGAGAAGGGCGATCTCCACAAGCTCTACCTGGTCAACAACGTTCTGCCTTGGATTGGTCACATCGTCTGCTCGTTCCTCCCGACGTTCATCATCACCATGGGCGGCACCGCCATGGTCGACCTCATGAAGACCTACATGCCCATGGACGGCATCGCGATGAAGACGCTGTTCACCGTCGGCTCGCTGCTGCCTACCGTCGGTATCGCCATCCTGCTCAAGCAGGTCATCTCCAAGCCGACGGACTTCCTCACGTTCTTCTTCGGCTTCACCCTGTCCGCTGTCATGGGATGCAACCTGATTGCCGCCGCCGGCATCGGCTGCTTCTTCGCCCTGATCAACTATGAGATCGCTTCGCTCAAGATCGACCTCGCAAACGCTCCCAAGGCAGCTATCGCCTCGGGCTCCGATGATGAGGAAGAGGAGGACATCTAATGGCAGAGAAGAAGAAACTCTCTAAGAAAACGCTTGCCAAGTCGTTCCGCAACTGGTCCTATGGCAACCTGACTTGCTTCTCGCAGGAGCACATGCAGACCTTCGGTTACCTGTGCGCCATGCTTCCGATCGTCGAGGAGCTCTACGACACGCCCGAGGAGCAGAAGCAGGCCCTCCAGACCTACTCCGCGTTCTTCAACACCGAGCCGCAGATCGGCACCATGATTGTCGGCGTCACCGCCGGCCTCGAGGAGGCTCGCGCAAACGGCGAGGCCATCGACGACGACGCCATCAACGGCATCCGCGCCGGCCTCATGGGCCCGCTCGCCGGCCTTGGCGACTCGCTGATCGTCGGTACCCTGATCCCGATCCTGCTCGGTATCGCCCTCGGTCTCTCGACCGGCGGCTCCCCGCTCGGCGCTATCTTCTATATCGTCGTGTGGAACCTGCTCATGTACCTCGGCATGCGCTTTGCCTACAACCAGGGCTATGAGCTCGGCGGCAAGGCGGTTGAGGCACTGGTCGGCCCCAAGGCAAAGGCTCTTCGCGATTCCATCGTGATGGTCGGTACCATGGTCATCGGTGCAGTCGGTGCTACCTGGGTCTCCATCACCTGCAGCCCCAACCTGGTGCTGCCCGGCGGCGGTAAGTTCCAGGACACTCTCGATGGCATCTATCCGCACCTGCTGCCGATGGTCTTCATCATCTTCTGCTGGTACATGATGACCAAGAAGAAGGTCAACCCCATCGTTATGATGCTGATTCTCGTCGTGATCGCATTCGTGGGCGTTGTTATTGGCTTCTTCGACCCGGCACTGAGCTACTAGTCATCATCCCCTGGCCCCCTGTAAGGCCGTGCGGCCTCAACCGCACGGCCTTCTGATTTTGCGCCGCCCTTCAAGGGCAATATGGCCAGCGACCTCCATCGCCTACACGACACCCGCTATATTGCTCTTGAAAGATGACGTATTCGAAAAACGATGTTCTTGCACATGATGCACGCTTTGCACGAGGAGGACCCATATGCACGAGAAACACGGACACGACCTTTCGCGCGACGACTTGATCCGCGAGGCAAAGATGCAGACCGATGCTATTCAGCGGCTCAACGTTTGGCTGCGTCTGGGCTATTCGCTCGTGGCTATTGGCTTTTTGGTGGGGATGTGGGGTATGCAGGGCGGCCCCGGCTGGGGCGTCCCCGCGGGCATCGTATGCTTGGTGGTGGGCACTCCGCTTTCGATTGTGCTTAAGGTTGGCACGACCAACGCCAAAAAGAATGTTGAGCGTATGCTCGAGGCCGCGGGTATCGACGTTGAGGAGCTTATGCGACGCAAGAAGGACGAGCAATAGACTTCCGCGTTGGGGTATCATAAATAATTGTTGCGAATGTTAACTAATGTACGGCAAATGACGGTTTTATGGCCCTTCTAGAGTTGCAAAGGACAATATCCCCAGTGGATTACGATGACGTCGCTCGAAAACTGATTGTGTACTCACGTTCCCTTGCCAAGGGATCCTTGAGTGCTGCCGGCGGCGCCAGTGTGGGCGAGGCACCGGTTTTACAGTATCTATCGGGTATTGACGGTGATGTTATTCCCTCCGAGATTGCCAAGAAGCTGAAATTCTCCCGTGCGCGCATGTCGCATATCTTGGATTCACTCGAGAGCAAGGGTTACGTTCAGCGCAGGACCGATCCAAACGATCGTCGGCGTGTGCTGGTGAGCATTACCGAGGAAGGCCGTGATTTCGCGGCGAAAAAAAATGCCGAGAGTGTGGCATCGCTCTCGAAGCAGCTCTCAGCGCTCGGCGAACACGATGCTCAGGAGCTCGTGCGCATCCTGAATAAAGCCTACAGCCTTACCTATGATGCCGACGACTACCTGGACAATCTATAAGGATGAAGGCAGACATTTAGGTGCATCTTGAAATGCACCCGGGACAGTTGTGCCCATTGACTACCGTCAGCATCTCATTCCAAACCAAATCAGCCAACGTACGGCATAGCAATCTCCGGTAGGTCGCAGGGCGGCGGTCGAGCTTTTCTCTCGGGAAACTTCGCGAAGCCCAGTTCCCGAGGGAAAGGTATGGTCTGTGTAATACCAGATAAACAGTACATTTTTGCTAGATTGGTATTTGACTGAAGAACCAATTGGTATGGCTTATTAAGCCCACCTTGCCGTTGACGCTCATTTTACTGCCGCTGGTGGACTTCCGAACTTGGTTGCGCAAGTGCTCCCATATATTGATATGACCTAGTAGGTGGCTATCTGGTTACTACCAGTTGGCCCCTTGGTAACGGGTGGCCCCATTGTGCGGAATGTACCGAACATCCCCGTTTGATACGTTTTCCCATGCTGCCGGGGGGCGTCCTCGGCACCTCAGCATCTCGGAAGAAAGGAGACCAGGTGCGCAGGAATTCCATTTTTACGAAACGGTGGGTGAAGGGAAGCGCGGTCCTCGTTGCCACTGCAGCGACGCTCGTGTTTGCCAACCCCCAACAGGCGATTGCCACGCCACTCAAGGGCGTCGACTCAGCGACCGTGTCCCAGTCTGCCTCGAATGTCGTCGACATCGATTTCGCTGACGGCATCAAGGGCCGTATTACGTTCCTCGAGGACGGTATTTTCCGTTATAACGTCGACCCCAAGGGTGAGTTTTCCGATTACGCCACACCGCGCAGTAAGTCCCACACGGCTAAAATCCAGGCTCAGCCCGATACCTCGGACACCTACAGCAAGCCGAGTGCGACGGTTGCCGACAAGGGCGACACTATCGAGATCACCGGCGGAAAGGCGACCGTGATCCTGGACAAGGCGACCGGCAAGATGAGTATCAAGTCAGGCGACCGTGTCGTGGTTTCCGAGTCCGCGTCCCTCGACCTTGATAAGAAGGGTACCGTCCAGACGCTCGCCAAGGAGAAGTCCGAGAACTTCTTTGGCGGCGGCACCCAGAACGGACGCTTCCTGCACACCAACCAGACCATCGCCATCTCCAACACGAACAACTGGACCGATGGCGGCGTTGCCTCGCCCAACCCGTTTTATTGGACGAGTGACGGCTACGGCGTACTCCGAAACACGTTTGCAGAGGGTTCCTACGACTTCGGTTCCACGGACTCATCGACGGTCACGACTTTGCACAGCGAGAATGAGTTTGATGCCTACTACTTCGTGGCGACCAACGAGGGCGCTTCGAACGTGGCAACCGAGATGCTGCAGGACTACTACAAGGTGACCGGTAACCCGGTACTGCTGCCCGAGTACGGGTTCTACCTTGGTCATCTTAATGCCTATAACCGTGATGGCTGGTCAACGACCTCGGGTCAAAAGAAGTGGGAGACCAAGGGCAGCAAGTCCTCGAGCGAGAAGGGCGACGTTAAGTACGAGTCTGGCATGTCGACGGGCTACAAGCTCGACGGCACACTTGCGGCCGAGACGCTCAACGGTGAGGGCCCTACGGTTGATACCGAGAACATGAAAGCGACCGATTTCGACCGCCAGTTCTCTGCTCGTCAGGTTATCGATGACTACGAGGACAACGACATGCCGCTCGGCTGGTTCCTGCCGAACGACGGTTACGGCGCCGGCTATGGCCAGAACGGTTACTACAAGACCGGCGGCGTCAACTCCGACGGAGCGAGCTCGGCCGACCGTCTTAACGCTGTGCGTGCCAATGTCGACAACCTTAAGAAGTTCACCGAGTATGCCAACTCCAAGGGTGTGAGCACGGGCTTGTGGACCCAGTCCAACCTTGAGCCCGACAGCAACCCTGAGACCCCGTGGCATCTGCTTCGCGACTTCGACGCCGAGGTCAAGACGGGAGGCATCACTACCCTTAAGACCGACGTTGCCTGGGTTGGATCTGGCTACTCCTTTGGTCTTAATGGCATCAAGACAGCTTATGACACGGTGACGACCGGCGCTAACAAGCGCCCCAACATCATCACGCTCGATGGTTGGGCCGGCACGCAGCGCTTTGGTGGCATTTGGACCGGCGACCAGTATGGCGGTAACTGGGAGTACATTCGCTTCCATATCCCCACGTATATCGGTCAGAGTCTTTCGGGCAACCCCAACATCGGCTCCGACATGGATGGCATTTTTGGCGGCGACCCCATCATCTCTGCGCGTGACTACCAGTGGAAGACGTTCACGCCCTCTATGCTTGACATGGACGGTTGGGGCACCTACCGTAAATCGCCCATGACGCACGGCGATCCCTACACAGGCATCTCGCGCTTCTACCTCAAGCTCAAGGCGCAGCTCATGCCCTATATCTACACGAGCGCGGCCTCGGCGGCCAACATCGACACGGGTAACGGCGATGCCGGCCTGCCCATGATCCGCGCCATGCTGCTTTCCGACAACTCCGAGTACGCCGCAAGCACTTCGACGCAGTACCAGTATATGTTCGGTGAGAACTTCCTAGTGGCACCGGTGTATCAGGATACCCAGGCAGACGAGAACGGCAACGACATTCGCAATGGGATTTACCTCCCCAACTACGGCACCGACGAGAATCCCACCATCTGGATCGATTACTTCTCGGGTAAGCAGTATCGCGGCGGCCAGGTTCTCAACAACTACGAGGCTCCGCTTTGGAAGCTGCCGCTGTTTGTGAAGGCCAACGCTATCGTGCCGATGTACGCCGAGAACAACAACCCCGAGGCCGTGAGCGACACCAACACCAAGGGTACCGACCGCAGCCAGCGTATCGTCGAGTTCTTCGCCACCGAGGGCGACGGCACCTTTACGCAGTACGAGGACGACGGCTCCTCCATCGAGAACAACACGACTGAGGACGATTCCTACGGCACGATCGACAATATCTCCTACGGTGAGCATGTGAGCACCGTCTACAGCTCCAAGGCCGCAGGCGGCACCGCGACCTTTACCGCCGAGGCCTCGCAGGGCGGCTACAACGGCTACGACTCCAACCGCACCACGACCTTCGTGGCCAATGTGTCCGCCAAGCCCACGAGCGTTGTCGCCAAGAACGGCGGATCCGCACTCAACGTGGTTGAGGTCGACTCGCAGGAGACCTTTGACGCCGCGACCCCCGAGGCCGGCCAGGCGGTCTACTTCTACAGCGAGACCCCCAACCTCAACCACTACGGCAGCGATGCGGACGGCACCGAGGCCGAGCAGGGCGAGAGCTTCAACAACACCAAGATCACCACGAACCCCAAGGTCTACGTCAAGTTCGCGAAGACCGATGTTGCTGCAGCGGCGCAGACGCTTGAGCTGGGCGGTTTCGTGAACGCCGACGCCACGCTCACAGCCGATCGCCTCAACGAGAACCTCTCCGCACCCACGAACCTTGCTGCCCCCGAGGACGCCACGACCCCAACGAGCATCAAGCTCACCTGGGGAAAGGTCGATGGTGCTACCTCCTACGACCTTAAGGTCGACGGCACTGTGTTTGCCGTGGGTGATGCGGCCGAGTTCACGCACACCGACCTCGCCTACAATAGCAAGCACACCTACCAGATTCGTTCGCGCAACGCCGAAGGTTACTCCGCCTGGAGCGATGTGCTCGAGGCGAACTCCGCACTCGATCCGTGGCGGAACGTCCCCGACGCCGAGGAAATCACCTGGGAGGGCTCACTTTACGGCAGCCATAAGGCCGAGCTCGCCTTCGACCATGAGTTCCAGTCGGGCGACGGCGGTTTCCACTCCGGTGGCAACGATCTGGGCAAGGCGCTTACCGTTGACTATGGACGCGCTTACAAGCTCGATAAGCTCGAGTACTATCCGCGCGATGACGCCGGCAACGGCACCGTGACCAAGATGCGTGTTGAGACGAGTCTCGATGGCGTCCACTGGACGAGCCAGGAGGTCGATTGGGCACGTTCCGCTGATTGTAAGACGGTAGCGTTTGACGGCACCGTGGCCGCCCGTTACGTGCGCATGACACCGCTCGCCTCGGTCGGCAATTTCTTCTCCGCGTCCGAGATTGCCATCTACAAGACCGACGGCACGGATGGCTTCGCCGTGGGCTCCAACCTCAACAAGGCCACGATCTCCGACGGAGACTACTCCAACATGAAGAACTATCTGGGCCTCGAGAATCGCGAGCCCGATACCCCGACGTTCGGTTCGCAGATCCGCGACCACTTCGCCGACCTCAACGATAACGGCGTTTACGACGTCTACGATTACTCGTTCACCATGGCGGGTCTTGACGGCGGCACTAAACAAAAGGGCAAGGTCGCAGGTTCGCTCGCGGTGATTCCGAGCAAGACCGAGGTCGAGGCCGGTGATGAGATCACCGTTGATGTCTATGCGGCCGACGCCAAGAACGTCAACGCCCTGGGCGCCCTCGTCAACTTCAAGAGCGACCAGTTCGAGTTTGTGTCCGAGAGCATCGCGCAGGACGGCTCGACTGCCGGCATGGAGAACCTGTCTCGCGAGAAGGTCCAGTTCGTGGACGGAACGCAGACTATCAATCTCGCCTTTGCCAACCGCGGCGATGGCAAGCTCTACAACGGTACTGGCGCGGTGGCGAGTTTCAAGCTCAAGGCCAAGACCGCCGGAAAGGTCGAACTGCCCTCGACATCTTGGCTTATCGGCCCGGCATGCGACGCACTTGAGTTTGCGAGCGACGGCACGGTGACGATGCCGGACGTTCCTCAGCCAACGGTCGCCGAGTACGCCCAGGATGCCTTCAACATCACGATGACCAACGATGAGCTCACGACCGACGACGGGACCAACGTCGAGAAACTTATCCAGCAGAAGAGCTATAACGCGCTGTTCGATAATAACGAGGGCGACAACGGCTTTGAGTTCCTGTGGAACTGGAGTGGCAACTGGGACAGCGAGGGTAAGCTACCGAGTTACGTGAAGCTTCCCACCACGATGACATTCGCATTTAAGACGCCGTCGAAACTCGATAGCGTCGAGGTCGTTAACCGCAACGGCGGCAACGGAACCGTACAGAAGATCAAGGCCGTCGTGACGTTCGAGGATGGCTCGATCCAAGAGTTCGCGGGCGGGGAGTACGATTCCTTCCTGGCTCGCTACGCCTTTGACCTCTCTGCCGAGAACAAGGGCAAGAAGGCGACCAAGGTCGAGGTCACGCCGCTTGAGGCATCGGGTGACCAGATGCTCACACTGCGTGAGGTCAACTTCAACTACACGCAGGGTGTCGAGGCCATCGAGGGTGTCGAGCTAGGCAAGAACCAGACCGAGTTCTTTGAAGGCGACATTACGCCCGTCGACGCCAAGGCTACGCCTGAGAGCGCTGGCTACCCCTATGTGACGGTCGAGAGCTCCGACCCCTCTGTGGTAAGCGTCTCCGCTGTTCAGGCTGGCGATAGCGTGAGCTACTACCTGCGTGCCAACAAGGCCGGCAAGGCAAAGATCACGGTGGCGTCGGTACTCGACCCCTCCAAGACCGCATCCTATGAGGTCGAGGTCAAGGCTGGTGTCGATACCTCTGCGCTCGTGGCAGCGCTTTCCAAGGCCGCGGGCTACAGCGAGTCCGTCTACACCAAGGATTCCTATGCAGCTCTCACCACTGCGGTCGAGGCGGCTCGGAAGCTCCTCGACAGCGGCCAGGGCAGCTATAGCAAGAAGGATGTCGCAGACGCCACTGCCAAGATCGAGAAGGCAATCGACGGCCTCAAGATGCGCCCTGTCGATGAGAAGATCCTCATCAACACGCCCGAGAACCGCAAGAACGTCAAGGTGGCCGACTTCTCGAGTGAGGCCGACTACGAGGGCAGCAACGCCGTCAACGCTCTCGACGGCGACGAGCGGACGCTTTGGCACAGCGACTGGGCCCATGGGACCGGTATGCCCCAGTATCTGAGTGTCGACCTGGGCCGCGACTACGATCTCACCGACGTTACATTCCTGCCGCGCCAGGACGGCGGCACTAACGGCGATATCTTCGAGGCCGAGATACTGGTCTCCGACACTGCCGACGGTTATGAGATGGGCACCGCCGCGTCGATGGGTACGTTCGCCTTCGACAACGACGGCCGCGTGCTCACCGACCGTGGCGACTGGAAGCAGATGAGCTTTGGCGCCGCGCGCGGTCGCTACGTGACCGTCAAGGTGATTCACGCCGGCGGTGGCGACGTTGATGCCTACTGCAGCATGGCGGAGCTCAAGTTCTACGGTACGGCCGTCCCCGATCCGGTGGCGAAGGATGATCTCGCTACCGCGATCGAAAAGGTTGATGCCGAGGTTGCTGCCGGCGACCTCAAGGCCGGTGACTACACCGAGGCCTCCTGGACGGCGCTCGAGAACGCCCTGGCGAGCGCCCGCGCCATCTTGAGTGACGAGAACGCCACGCAGGACGAGGTCGACCAGGCGCTCAGGGCGCTCGAGAGCGCCCGCGGCGCGCTCGAGAAGACCCCGGTGGCCCCGGTCGAGAATCCGACTAAGAAGCAGCTCAAGGCTCTGGTCAAGCAGGCGAAGGAGACTGACACCAGGGGCAAGACGGCCGAGTCTGTCAAGGCCCTGACGGATGCCATTACCTACGCCGAGGACGTCTTGGGTGATGAGGATGCTTCCGACACCCAGATCCAGGCGGCCTATGGCCAGCTCAAGCTGGCCATTGAGAGCCTCAAGGATGCCGATTCCGGCAACCAGGGCGGCTCGGGCAACCAGGGTTCCGGCAATGGCTCGAACGGCGGCAACCAGGCGGGCAAGCCCGCAGGCGACAAGGCCCAGGGCAGCAAGAAGAACGGTTCGGCGATTCCCAATACCGGAGACCAGACGGCGGCGACCGTCGCGACCGTCGGTGGTCTTGGCGCCATCATCGCCGCGATCGGCGCTTTCTTCCATCGTCGCAGCAAGGCTAAGTAGCCCCAGCAACAGCTAAGCAAGCGTGCCCGCCG
>DBFVGT010000100.1:0-4595 GCA_048524725.1 Collinsella sp.
CACAGGACAGCAAACGTGGCCGCGAAAATCGTCGCACCGCAGAACACGCCCGTGGCCAGGTTCGCCAACCAAAAGACGCTTTCGAGCGGTACGATCTGCGCCTCAGCGACACAGCGCATTGCGGCAATAACAAGCGCGAACGCGGCGCCGCTAAGACCGCTGACAAGCAGGAAATATCCAACAGGAAGATGCTCGGTTTGCCCAAAACGATTGGTATCGACATAGCCCTTCCTCGTTTGCAGTCCTGCGCAAATCAACATCACGAGAACGAGCCACAAATACATGGCTGCCTCGAACGGCGTTGCAAAGCCTTGCGGCATTTCACTGGCGTCGCTGTGAACCCACGCAACCTGTCGAGCTATAAACTGGTAGAAAAAGATCATCAACATGCCAAACGAAAGCAGCACGAAACCAATCTTGTAGATCTTCGCGCTCTCAGCCTCCAAGCGTTCATCCTTTGGGCCGGCATATTCACGCCACTTTTGCACGATTTTCAGATCTTCATATTTCATAGTGAACTCCTAAAGAGTATTAGGGTCGGCGTCGGTTTCGTCTTCCCAAAACAAGTCGTTCAACGTAACGCGCAGCGCCTTACAGATTGCCACGCACAAATTGAGCGTGGGATTGTATCCGCCCGCCTCAATCAGGCCGATGGTTTGGCGCGTAACGCCCACGGCTTGGGCCAAGTCGGCTTGCGAAAGGCCAGCCGCCGCGCGTGCCGCCTTCATGCGTAGGTTCTTTTTGCCCGGCATGGAGTTCCTTTCGTGGTATTGGACAGATATCCGTTGCAACATGACAGAAATATATTGCATCCTTCACAAGATGTCAACTATATCTGTCATTATGGAAACCATGCTCGCCATCGCCATGTGGACATAACGATTTCGATTCGCCATTCAAACTTACTCGGACAGAACCGACTCGGTTTTGTCCGAGTAAACGCGAGCGTAAACTATCACTGTCCGCTATTCGACATCCGGCCCCTCCCCCATCAGCCATCGGGCGATGTCGACCACCTTAATCCCCTCATAATCAACAGCCTCGTGCTTTGTTCGCGCAATGACCATTTTGGGATACGCATCACGTATCGCAAGCAGGGGTGCCACTTCGCGTTCAAAAGTCTCCTGACGCGAAATGTCATCGCTAACTTGGATATATACTCGCTCATCGCGACGAATTGCCACGAAGTCGATTTCCTTCTTATAAAGCACCCCGACATAGATTTCCCAACCGCGTCTTAGGAGCTCTATGGCGACCATATTTTCATATACGTGCCCGAAGTCGAGCTTTTTAGTGCCCAGTTTTGCGTATCTGATTGCATGATCCGATAAATAGTATTTATCACCCGAAGTGAGGTACTTTTTACCGCCTACGTCATAGCGGCGCACTCGATAGAACGCAAAGGCCTGGCATAAATATCCGAGGTACTGGGCGAGCGTTGCCACGGAAACGCGTGTTCCGGCAGCATCCAGCGCAGCCACAATCCCGCTAACAGAAGATATGTTACCGATATTGTCCATTAGGAAATCGCATGCACGTTCTAGTTGCACCTTGTTACGAACCCCATGCTTTTCTTCCACATCACGCAAAACCAAGACATCTAGCACGTTCGCAATATATCGATAGCGAGCTCGCTCGCTAGGATACAAATATGAGCCAGGCATTCCGCCCTCTCTCAAATATCGGTCAAGTGCTTCGTCCGGGTTATGAATTTCGTAATATGTCGAAAACTCAAGCAAGGAAAACGGAAATACTTCGACCTCATATGTACGCCCGCGAAATAGCGTCGCTAAATCACTCGAAAGCAAGAAAGCGTTGGAGCCGGTAACGTAGATATCGTATTTTCCCGATGCATGAAGACTATTGACCGCCTTTTCGAACCCAACGCAGGTTTGCACTTCATCGATCATCACAATGTTATCGAAACCCTCGCAATAGCTTTCCTCAACGTAGCGATGCAATGCTCGATAATCCGTTAGTTCCTCGAATTCGAGGAGATTGAAATTGATGCGGATAATATTGGCATTGGGGTCGACCTCACGAAAGCGATCGGCAAGAGCTTCCAGTAGAACAGATTTGCCGCACCTACGAATGCCGGTAATAACCTTGATGTCCGGCGTTCCCTTAGCGCCAAGAAGCGCTTCCATATATTGAGGACGTTCGATAATCTTCATATCTTCACCGTTCTATTAAATAAAAGCTCTCTTGATTCGTTTTCGTTTAATATATATCTGATTCTACTAAATGAAATCAGATATCTCTTGATTTTATTCAGCTATTTCTCCCAATAGCGAAACATCAGTCAATATATCACGAACGATTGTTCGATGGATTTCGTGTTAGGTGGAATCGCCCACGGCCTGGGCTATGCTACCTTGACTATCTATATGACTTAAACGCAGCAAAAGGAGCACCGAGAGAGCGAGTATGGCAAAAAACACCGCAAACTATGGTAACGACAGTATCCGCCAGCTCAAGGACGAGGAGCGCGTACGCCTGCGCCCCGCCGTCATCTTTGGCTCGGACGGACTCGATGGTTGCGCGCATGCCGCCTTCGAGATCCTGTCCAACGCCGTTGATGAGGCGCGCCAGGGCTACGGCAAGCTCATCGCCCTTACCGCCTTTCGCGATGGCTCCATCCAGGTAGAGGACAACGGCCGCGGCTGCCCGCTCGACTGGAACCCCTCCGAGAAGCGCTTTAACTGGGAGCTCGTCTTTTGCGAGCTCTACGCCGGCGGCAAGTATAACAACAACCAGGGCGGCGACTACGACTTCTCGCTCGGCACCAACGGCCTGGGCTCCTGCGCGACCCAGTACGCCTCCGAGTACATGGACGTCACCGTCTGGCGTGACGGTAACAAGTACTCCTTACACTTTAAGAAGGGCAAGGTCGTCGGCGCCAAAAAGAAGGCGCTCGAGATTGAGCCCAGCGACGAGGACCGCACCGGCACCACCATCAAGTGGCGCCCCGATCTTGAGGTCTTCACCTCCATCAGCATCCCCCACGATTGGTATCGCGAGACCATTCGCCGCCAGGCCGTGGTCAATGCCAACGTGACCTTCCGCCTGCGCATCGAGGGCGACGATGGCGAGTTTTCCGAAGAGGACTTTTGCTACCCCAAGGGCATCGAGGACTATGTGCTCGAGAAGGTCGGTGCCGACTACCTCACCGAGCCCTTCTTTATCGAGGCCGACCGTCGCGGTCGCGACCGCGAAGACCTGCCCGACTACAACGTAAAGATCACCGCGTGCATGTGCTTCTCGCGCACTTTCATGATGCAGGAGTACTACCACAACTCATCGTGGCTCGAGAACGGCGGCTCACCCGAGAAGGCGGCCCGTAACGCTCTGACCAGCGCCATCGATGCCTACATTAAGCAACAGGGCAAATACAACAAAAACGAGACCGGCATTAAGTGGCAAGACGTCCAGGACTGCCTGGTGCTGGTGACCAACTGCTTCTCCACCCAGACGTCCTACGAGAACCAGACCAAGAAAGCCATCAACAACCGCTTTATCCAGCAGGCCATGACGGCATTCTTTAAGGAGCGCCTCTCGACCTACTTGATCGAGAACAAAGACGCTGCCAACAAGATCGTGGAGCAGGTGCTCATCAACAAGCGCTCGCGCGAGAACGCCGAGAAGACTCGCCTGAGCATTAAGACCAACCTGCAGCAGAAGACCGACATGGCCAACCGCGTGCAGAAGTTCATCGACTGCCGCTCCAAGGACAAGAACCGTCGCGAGATCTACATCGTAGAGGGCGACTCGGCAGCAGGCGCCATCCGCACGTCGCGCGACGCCGAGTTCCAGGGTGTTATGCCCGTCCGCGGCAAGATCCTCAACTGCCTGAAGGAGGACTACCCGCGCATCTTTAAGTCCGACATCATCATGGACCTTATGCGCGTGCTGGGCTGCGGCGTGGAGATTAAGGACAAGCGCATCAAGAACCTCGGTGCCTTTGACCTGGACAACCTCAACTGGAACAAGGTCATTATCTGTACGGACGCCGACGTCGACGGTTACCACATCCGCACGCTCGTGCTCACCATGCTCTACCGCCTGGTGCCCACACTTATCGACGAGGGCTACGTGTATATCGCCGAGTCGCCGCTCTACGAGATCAACTGCAAAGAGAAGACCTACTTTGCCTACACCGAGCTCGAGAAGAACGGCATCCTCAAGGAGATCGGCGACCAGAAGTGCTCCATCAACCGCTCCAAGGGTCTTGGTGAGAACGATCCGGACATGATGTGGCTCACCACCATGAACCCCGAGACGCGCCGTCTGATCAAGGTGGAGCCCGAGGACGTCACCAAGATGGAAACCATGTTCAACCTGTTGCTGGGCAACGACGAGGCGGGCCGCAAGCGCCATATCTCCGAGCACGGCAAGGAATACCTGGACCAGCTGGACCTGCAATAGCAGCAAATCGATAACGACGGCCCACAAATAGTTCAAGAGGAAATCGTGGCAAAGAAGAAGACGAAGAACCAGCCAAAGAAAAAGCAGGTCAACGCCGAGAACGTCATCGGCCTGCACTCCGAGGTCACCGACCAGCCGATTACGCAGACGCTCGAGGTCAACTACATGCC
>DBFVGT010000101.1:0-4373 GCA_048524725.1 Collinsella sp.
GAGCGCCAGCGCATCTCTATCGCCCGTGCGCTGCTCAAAGACGCGCCTATCGTGCTGTTGGACGAGGCGACGGCGAGCTTGGATGTGGAGAACGAGACCGTGGTTCAGCAGGCGCTCTCCCGTCTGCTTGCAGGTAAGACGGTTATCGTTATTGCCCACCGTATGCGTACGGTGGAAAATGCCGACAAAATCGTTGTACTCAAGGATGGTGTGGTTGCCGAGCAGGGCACTCCGGCGCAGCTCAAGGCGGCAGGTGGAGAATTCGCCCGCATGGTGGCGCTGCAAAAGGAAGCAGCTACCTGGCAGTTGTAAGAAGGGGCAAAGGGACAGTCCCTTTGTCACATTGACAATCGGTTACTCCGCATCGTTAATTTTCAAAAGGTTAGCCATGGCTGACCTAGATAGTTAGATAAAATTGAGATATTTCAAAAGCGTACTCGAGCAAACTTGTTTACTCGGGTGCTGAGGCACCATGCCGCGTCCAATGCGGCAAAAGGGAGAAGCAACATGAAGAAGTCGACGTTTAACACCCTGCTTGTCGGTGGCGGTTTTCTGCTCGGTACGGCCGGCATCAAGCTGCTCACCAGCGCTCCGGTAAAGAATGCTTGCGTGCAGGGTATCGCGTGCGGCATGCGCATCAAGAACGGCTACCAGGACATGGTCGAGCAGGCCAAGGCTAATGTCGACGACATGGTTGCCGAGGCGGCCTACATCACCCAGAGCGAGGCCGCTGCTGACGAGGCAGCCGAGTAACGCTCCCAGGCACAAACTATGAGATTCTCGATTATCAGCGAGATCCCCGGCAGGACCCGTCTTCAATTGGCGGGTCCTGTGCCAGAGAGCGATCTCGATGCACTTCTTAAGCTCAGCGGCGATATCGACGGCGTGCACAAGGTGCGCGTCTATGGCCGTATTGGCCAGTTAGCGCTCGAATATGACGAGCCGTGTCGCGATGCCGTGCTGGCCGCCGTCGGTGCGCTCGACGCTCAGGCCATTGCCGACGCAAAGACGGGTTACGTGATGCAGCTTGAGCCGCGCAAGCACAAGCTCGTTATGGATCTTGCCACGCTTGTCGGCGCCCACTATGCGCGCCGATGGTTTTTGCCCACGCCCCTTCGTGCGGTGTTTGTCGTGGCCGGTTACATGGCATTTTTGCGCGCTGCCCTTCATGAGCTGGCGCAGCCGCGCCTGACCGTTCCCGTGCTCGACGCTTCGGCCATCGGCATTTCGTTCGTCAAGCGTGATGTCGACACCGCGGGCCAGACAATGTTCCTGCTCAACGTGGGCGAGCTGCTCGAGGACTACACCCGCGCCATGAGCGAAAACGAGCTCATCAACTCGCTGCTCGATGT
The DNA here is from genome assembly GCA_048524725.1 of Collinsella sp. Lineage (GTDB taxonomy): Bacteria > Actinomycetota > Coriobacteriia > Coriobacteriales > Coriobacteriaceae > Collinsella. The sequence goes on from DBFVGT010000101.1 coordinate 1,353, forward strand.
ACCCGACAAGGCGCAAAAGGTTGTCGGCGACACCGAGGTAAGCGTTGCTGCGACCGAGCTCGAGCCCGGCGATCTGGTCGCCGTGCGCACTGGCATGTCCATTTGCATCGACGGTGTCGTCGAGCGGGGGAGCGCTATGGTCAACCAGGCGACCCTGACCGGCGAGCCGCTGGCCGTTGAGCGCAGCGTGGGCGACGACGTGTTCGCCGGTACCGTCGTGGAAGACGGCAGCATCTTGGTGCGCGTGCGCGCCAACACGGCGCAGACCAAACTGCGCTCGATCGTCTCGCTCGTGCAGACGGCCGACTCGCTCAAATCCGAGGGCCAGTCGCATATGGAGGACCTCGCCAACAAGATCGTCCCGTGGAACTTCCTGCTCGCGGGCCTGGTTGCGCTCACCACGCGCAGCCTTATCAAGACCTCGGCGGCGCTGATGGTCGACTACTCGTGCGCACTCAAGCTCACGGGTTCCGTCGCCGTCATGACCGCTATGAGCGATGCTGCCAAGATGGGCGTCATGGTCAAGGGCGCGAAGTACTTTGAGTCGTTTGCCAAAGCCGACACCATTGTGTTTGATAAGACTGGCACGCTTACCGAGGCGCAGCCGCGCCTGGCTTGCGTGCTCACCACCGATGGCTGGAGCGAGGACGAGGTCCTGCGTCTTTCCGCTTGCTTGGAGGAGCATTTCCCGCATCCGGTGGCGCGTGCCGTGGTCAACGCCGCCCGCGAACGCGGGCTCGAGCACCGCGAGCGCCATGCCGCCGTCGAGTACATCGTGGCGCACGGCATCGCTTCGTCCATTGAGGGGCGTCGCGCCATCATCGGTTCCGCGCACTTTGTATTCGAGGATGAGGGCGCGCAGCTCGAGTCCGACATTAAGGAGCAAATCGAGCTCCAGATGCAGGGCCTGTCGCCGCTGTATCTGGCGGTCGATGGCAAGGTCGTCGGCGTGCTCGGCATCGAGGATCCGCTCAAGCCCGGGGTCCGTGAGGCCATCGCCGACCTGCATGCGCTGGGCGTCAAGCATGTCGTTATGCTCACGGGCGATTCCGAGCGCACGGCCGAGCGCATTGCTCGCGAGGCAGGTGTCGACGAGTTTAAGGCCGAGCTGCTGCCCGAGGACAAGTACGCCTATGTGGAGCGCATTAAGGGTGAGGGGCGCCACGTTGCCATGGTGGGCGACGGCGTCAACGATTCGCCGGCACTCGGTTTGGCCGACGTGGGGCTGGCAATGGGTGGCGGAAGCGACATCGCCAAGGAGGTCGCCGATATCATCCTGACCGATACGGATCTTGCCGCGATCGTGCGCCTGCGCCGCATGAGTCAGGGCCTCGTTGATCGTCTGACGAGCTCCTACTCTAAGGTGATGCTCACCAATTCGGCGCTGTTGGCATTGGGTATTACCGGCGCGATTACCCCGCAGGCGTCGTCGCTGCTGCACAACGGCTCGACGATTGCCTACAGCCTGAGCAACGCGAAGGCTTACCTGCGTTAGCGTTTTCGATTGAGTAAATGGCCTGCACCCTGGCGACACCGCAGCCGCCAGGGTGCAGGCCTTCTTTTGTTTGACGAGATGTTAGCTCGGATATATGCTCGTGCTAGCAGAGCTAGCAAATGCTGAAGGTGAGGTTGAGATGGCTACCGTTGGCAGCATGGCGCAGGTGAACGTTCGCGTGGATCGCCAGGTCAAGGACCATGCGGAGGAAGCGTTGCGGCTTTCGGGCGGGACACTGCCCGAGCTCATCAAAAAGGTGGTGGCCAAGGTTGCGCAGGGTGGCGGGCAGTGCGAGGAAGTGCTTGCGGCCGTCGACGACCGGCGGCAGACCGTCGCGCCCGATACTCCGTTCGCCGCATCATGGGCGGCGGCAGATCAGCTTTACGCGGACCTGGGCATCGCTACGTCGCCCGTATCCGACGATCGCGGTTGGGAAACAATCTATTCCGAAGCCATGGACGAGCACTATCGCCAAAAGGGGATGATCCTGTGAGCGGGGCTCCCCTCAAAATAATGGTGGATGCCAACGTATGGGTTGATTCGTTTTGCGCCGACCATGCCGAGTCGCTTGCCGCACGCGCGTTTATTGGGCAGGCGACGGAGGCGGGGGCATTGCTGTTCTTTCCGGTGCATATCGCCAAGGACGTACTGTATGTTGTACAGCACGAACTGAAGCGCAGCGTTCTTGCCAGCGGGGGAGCGCTCGGCGAGGCTTCTGCCCGCGCGATTGGCGATGCGGCGCTGGCGTTTGTTCGGAACATGACCGAAAACGCCACGGCCGTGGGTGCAGATGCGTCGGACCTTTGGCTGACCGACAAATACTTAGCGCTCCATCGCGATTACGAGGACAACTTGGTACTCGCCGCATGCAAACGCGCGCAGGTCGATTACTTGGTGACCAACGATCGCAAGCTGCTCGAACATGCCGATCTTGCAGCAAAGACCCCGCGCCAAATGATGCCGATTCTTGCTTTGGCCAAACGCGGCAGCGCGGTTATCGGTTGACGCGAACTGTTTGCGGGCCCCTTGGACGACGATGCGCCAAGGGGCCCGCGTCTGCTATTTACAAAAGCTCGGCCTTGATGGCGGGACTTTCTGCGAGCTGCTCGGCTGCCTTTTCGTCGGAGCTGTCGAGTGCTGCCAGACTGCGGTAGACCCACTCGTTGACCTGGGTGTTCTTGACGCCTGCGGTCTGCATAAGGGCGCCTACCTCGCGGATTGCTGCGAGCAGATCGGCTTTGGGACCCGCGAGCTCGACCTCGATGCCGTGGTAGGCGGCCACGCCGCGGTTCTCACTCACGTGGTCGATAAAGCCCTCGACGGTCTCAAGCTGCTGGGCGAGTGCTGCATCATCGTCAGCGTCCAGCGCAACAAGGGCGTTCGAAACCGTGAGGGCGGGATGTCCGCAGGGGACAAAGCCTTCGATGACATCCATAGCTTCGGTAATGGTTGAGCCCAGGCCTGCGAGGGCATTGACGAGTTGCTGCTTGGTATCCATAACGGTCCTTTCGACGGGTCAATTTTGC
>DBFVGT010000102.1:0-2599 GCA_048524725.1 Collinsella sp.
GACCCATCGAAACACATCTCCACCGTTCCTTCAACTGGGAAAATGCCGACCCGGGGGCCCGAATGGGACCTCGGGGGCGTTCGGCTAGCTGCGGGAACGGCCTATTCGCTCAATGTGTTCGGCTGAGATCGGAAATCAACCCGTTTCCATCGACACGGGTATGGGCTTTAGCGTCACTGACCCTCTTAACACGCTATTCACCATGACTCGAAACGTTTCTTCATGCGATCTCGTTCTGGCTATGTACGAGTTTTGCGGATGGTTCTCTGTTTTTAAACCATCGGCCGCTGTCGACATGGCACTTGAACAGGCAAATTCAGAAGAAGAGCATTACACCACAGAGAGTCTGTTTGAACTAGACGATACCCAAGACGAGGCCCCATGGAAGCGAGTCTATGCTCGGGTACACCAGAAGGACAGCGAGAATAATCAAAGTGGACAGCAGGATGATGGATCAGGAAATAAAGCTAACGGTAGGGGCACATCGCTCTGGATGAGAAAGCCTCTAATTGAAATAGAAGAACTTCACAAATTTGCAGCGAAGGTTAAGGGTGAGATGTGGGGAAAGCAATTCTACGAAGCCACGCAGCAGGTAATGGGTATTGCGGCATCCCCGCTAGAAGTTGCTGGAATCATGTTGCTAAGTCATCCGAGGCGTGCCGGCGGAGCGGAGTTTAAGAACATATACGTCAACGACTTAGCACCGCTGTCGAATTCAGCTCGGAAAATCGCAGGTCAGAAAATCTGTTACGGCGATATCGTCATCGTAAACCCAATAACAATGAAGGCCGTGATTATCGAACTTCAAGGGGAGGTTATCCATGGATCGGGCGCCGTGCTTGACCACGATGCCACACGAATGACAGCATTGCAAAGCATGGGATACGACGTATTTCTTGTAACCCATGACATGCTCAATAATCACGATCAGCTTGATGCCATCATTCACAGCGTGTGTGAGCGATTGGAGTTGCGCTACAAACCAAAAACTGAAGCGATGAGATGCGCTGAGACCAGATTGCGGGCCAACGTTCTGTGCAATTGGCTTGTTATTGGTAAGTAATAATGCCCAAATGAGCGTTTCTAATACTTGATATGCTGCCAGTAATTAAGTGCCATTTCAAAACCATGCCGGTTTACTACGTTGGATTGAGGGTGGCTGAGCACACCGAATTCGCCGCTCGTAAAACCGCAGGTAGATTGCCTGCCAGTTTTGCGAAAATAGGCGTGAGGTCGAAAATCCGGGAATCGGCGTAGTAAACCGGTCTATTTTTGAAGCGACCAGCTGGGGCGAGCTTCGCACGGTTCTGTAAATTGGCCCGAAGGTGTGCAGCGGGGCTCAGGCCCCGGGAAGCACCGTGGATCGCTTTGGTCTGGCCGACGGCATCTGGGGCGACATGCCGAGCCCCGGGAAGGGTGGCGGCGGGCTTGCCGCCGCCCGCGGGGCGCGCCCCGCGGGCTATTTCGGGCATCGTGTGCCTCTTCGGCCTCGTGCCCGTTCCACGCGACGCAGAATAATTTCCAAAATTGTCCTTGCATCGTCGTCCGAGTTCCCGTATAGTACTTCAACACACGGGGGCGTAGCTCAGCTGGGAGAGCGCTTGACTGGCAGTCAAGAGGTCAGGGGTTCGATCCCCCTCGTCTCCACCCGAGCATTGAATGAGGCTCCAACGCAAGTTGGGGCCTTTTTTCTTATCTAACGATTGACGCCATGTGTTGGTTGGGTAGCATCTTGGCGACATACCCATTGTTAATTACGAATATGAATGTTAAAAACTTTACATCTCTGGATGGCAAAGCTAGTTTGCAGCGCTAATAACAAAGAGGCCGGGCGTAATGCCCGGCCTCAAAATACTCTGGTGGGCCCTCCGGGATTCGAACCCAGAACCCAGGGATTATGAGTCCCCTGCGCTAACCGTTGCGCCAAGAGCCCTTATGAACGGTGAATGCAATTCTAATAAAGCAACTCAGGCCTAATTTCTTCGCTTCACGTCGTGAAATACTACCATGCACGAGCAAGTCGCACAACGCAAGATCAAGTCCAATGCTAAACAACAACCAATCTGGGCGCGTCGCAGAAAAGACGTGTTTTAGAAATAATTAAGGTCATTAATTCAGGGCTCCAACACATTTATTCGTGAAATCGAGCTGATGCCATTTCAAAACATTGCCGGTTTACTACGACTGATCGGCGAGTCCCGAGCACCGCGTGTTTTCCGTTTGCAAAACCGCAGGTAGGGAGCCCGACGGCTGCGCGAAAAGGCGTGCGTGGTCGAACATCCCTGATTCATCGTAGTAAACCGGCATAGTTCTGAGGCGCAGAGGAGGGGCGGTTCGCAATCGGACCCGATAATGGGACTGGCGGCGCACAGGAAACCCGGTTGCGCGGGGCGGGTCGTGTTCCGTGCGCGCCGGCGCGGGGCGAAAGTTTTCCGAAATTGTCCTTGCATCGGCGGGGGAGTTCCCGTATAGTACTTCTTCGCACGGGGGCGTAGCTCAGCTGGGAGAGCGCTTGACTGGCAGTCAAGAGGTCAGGGGTTCGATCCCCCTCGTCTCCACCCGAGCATTGAATGAGGCTCCAACGCAAGTTGGGGCCTTT
>DBFVGT010000103.1:0-3357 GCA_048524725.1 Collinsella sp.
CGATGGCTGGGACGCAGACATCGCACCGCTTGGGGCGGTTGTGCGCGACGATAAACTCTATGGCCGCGGTGCCTGCGATATGAAGGGTGGCCTGGCCTGCGCCATTGCCGCACTGGTCCATACGCTCGAGCGCGTGGCGGCAGAAGGCGAGCTGCCCCGCCGCGGCTTTTCGCTCATCTGCTCGGTCGACGAGGAAGACTTTATGCGCGGCTCAGAGACCGCGATCGATGCCGGCTGGGTCGGCTCGCGTGAATGGGTGCTGGACACCGAGCCCACCGACGGACAGATCCAGGTGGCGCACAAGGGACGCACGTGGTTCGAGATTGAAATGGCTGGCGTGACGACGCATGCGAGCCAGCCCTGGAAGGGCGCGGATGCCGTCGCCGCCATGGCCGAGGTCGTGTGTTCGCTCCGTCGCGCGTTTGTGGCGCTGCCCGCGCACGATGAGCTGGGGTCTTCGACCATCACGTTTGGCCAAATCGAGGGCGGATATCGCCCCTATGTCGTGCCCGACCGCGCCAAAGTCTGGGTCGACATGCGTCTGACCCCGCCGACCGATACGGCCGCCGCGACGCGCATGGTAGAGCAGGCCATCGCCGTCGCCGAAGCCGCCGTTCCCGGTTGCCATGGCAGCTACACCGTGACGGGCGACCGCCCCGCCATCGAGCGCAACCCGAACTCTCCCCTTCTAGCAGCGCTCAAGCGTGCCGCCGATGACGTGACGGGCGCGGACACGACCGTCGGCTTCTTTACCGGCTACACCGACACCGCCGTCATTGCCAGCAAGACAGGCAACCGCAATTGCATGAGCTACGGTCCCGGGTCGCTCGCGCTCGCGCACAAGCCCAACGAATATGTGCCCCACGCCGATATCGTTCGTTGTCAGCAAGTGCTGATCGCGCTTGCCGACAACACGCTCTGGGACGCGAGCAGCCAAGTTGGGGCATAATAAGCCGCGAACAAACCGACTCGCTCGTTAGGACCGCCCATGAAAGCACTTCCGTTTCCCTGCATCCGCCCGGCTCAGGACCGCGTGCTCGAGGCGCTGCCTGCAATGGGCAGCATCCTGAGCGGCAACGACGCCCTGCGCGCCGCCATCGCCGACGGGCTCATGCTCAAAGATCCAGGCGCAGCGTACTACGTGTACGAATGCTCGGGCGAGCTGGGTCGCGTGACGGGCGTTGTGGCGATCTGCCCGGTTGGCACGCTGGCGGGCAGCGACGCGGCTGTCGCCGAGAACGTCGACGCACTCGCCGCCGCGCGCGCGATCGCCGAGCTCAAGGTGCAGCCGCGCCCCGTATCGCTCGCCTACGAGGCCTCGCCCGTCATGGATATCATCCTGGGCGCCGCCAAAGAGGGCGCGTCGCTCTACGCCGTCACCGACCCCGCGGGCATTACGCACCGCGCGTGGGAGGTCAAGCGCGAGGACGCCGTCGGGGCCATCCGCGCTATGCTCGACCAAGCACCGGAGCCGGCACTGGCCGACGACCCCGCCTACGCCGCCGCTCTGACCGGGGCGTCGCAGCTGCTGGCCGATGAGGCCCATGCCGCCGGAACGTACACCGGCAAGGAGCCGTTCAACTTTACCGTTGCCGTGCTCTTCCCCGCCGCGCAGGTCAGCGGCGCCGCGCCGCAGGTTCCGACGGGTCTGCTCACGCACCAGGTCGCGCGGTTCTAGCAAGACCAGACCGCCCAGCACAAAAATCGGCAGCTCAACAAACAGGGGCGGAGATGCAGCAGGTACATGCATCTCCGCCCCTTTTGCGTCGAGAAGTTAGCCGACGACCCGTGCCGCCGCGCTCGCGTTATCCGCGCTGCGGACCCGCTACCGCCACCAGCGGCTCAAGACCCAACTCGCGCGCATAATCTTCCTGCGTAAAGACTTCGACCAGTTCAAACGTGTCAGTCGCATCGCCAAACGCAAAATGCAGCACCGAGCAATTGCCCGGCACGCGCTCGCGCTCGTCGGCTGCCGCTCCCCTCACGTGGTCCAAAAACTCCTTGATGGCCGAGGCATGGCTCACCGCGAGCACGCACGAGTGGTCCGGGCGTCGCATCAAATCGGTCAACGTCGCCACCATGCGCTCGCGCACCTGCATCTGCCCCTCGCCGCCAAACTGGCAGTAGAAGTCACGCCATGGGCGCTCGGGCATGAGCATCACGCGCTCGGCCTCAAAGTCGCCAAAGAACCACTCACGCAGGCCGTCCAGGCGCTCGTACGCCAAGCCCGGCCACATGTTGGCGATAGTCTGCTCGGTGCGATGAAGCGTGGAGGTGTAGGCATGGTCGGGCTCGATGCCGCGCGCACGTAAAAACATGCCGGCGCGCGCCGCCTGGTCGCAACCCAACTGCGTAAGCGGCGAGTCACTCCACCCCTGAATGATACGCTTAAGGTTGAATATCGTCTGTCCATGACGGACCAGATACAGATCTTTATTCATAGGGGTCCTTTCGTTCGTTACCAACCCAAGAGCGAAAACGCCCCGTCGCAATAGCCAAAATGAAGCACGGCACCGTTGTCGGGCAGCTCTCCCCCGCCAGTCACATACTCAAGAAACTCCTGGCAGGCTGAGCCGTGGGAAACCGCCAGCACGCAGTCGTGCTGCGGCCTGGCCATGATGCGGGACAGCGCCGCGACCATGCGCGACTGAAGCTGCACTTCCGACTCGCCGCCAAAGGCCACCGGATAATCGTCCCAGGGCTGCGGCGGCATCTCGCGATTTGATGTGCCCTCCAGCGAGCCAAAATGCCACTCACGCAGGTCATCGACCAGCTCAATGGAACGGTCCTCGCCAACGATAAGCTCGGCCGTATGCCGCGCCCGGCCCAACGGCGAGGAATACACATGATCAAAGGCCACGCCACGCGCCGCAAACGCCGTACGCGCCGTCAGCGCCTGCTCGCGCCCGCGCGCCGTAAGCGGCGAATCGTGCCAGCCCTGCAAAATGCTCTGCACATTGAGCTCAGTCTGCCCATGCCGCACCAAATACAGATCTGCCACACGCTCTCCCCTCGTACCACCACAAAGGGGACAGGCACCTTTGTGGTGGTTTACCGTCTGATCACGCCGCGGTGACGCTCAGCTACACCAGCACGTCGGCGAGCGGGCGCTTGGGTACGTGGTGCACCTGCGCATCGTCACGCCAGTAATTAATTGAGCCGTCGGGGTTGGAATCGATCGCATCGATCATCTGCGTCTCGGCCGGCACGCCAAAAGCCATGATCAGCTTGAGCTCATACTTGTCGTTATCGAGCCCCATAGCATCGATCGCGTGGGGCGTAAAGGCCTTGAACATGCAGGCTGCCACCTCGGGCGTGGCGCTGCGAGCGGCGAGCATCATCGTCTGCGCGGCAATG
>DBFVGT010000104.1:0-14999 GCA_048524725.1 Collinsella sp.
GGCTGCCGTCGGCCTTGCGCTCAAAGTCCACGCCCATGGCCAGCAGGTCGTTAATGACCGAGCGGCTCGAGCGGATCATGATGTCGACGCTCTCGCGGCGGTTCTCGTAGTGGCCGGCGTGCATGGTGTCCTCAAAGAAGGTATCGTAGTCCGAGCCCTCGGGAAGCACGCAGATTCCGCCCTGTGCGAGCATCGAATCGCACTCGTCGACCGCACCCTTGGAGAGCATGATCACGCACGTGCTCGTCGGCAGATTGAGGGCAGCGTATAGGCCCGCCACGCCGCAGCCGGCAATAACGACGTCGCACTCCATGTCGGGGTATTGCTTGGTTTCCACAGGAATCCTCTCCCTTGTGATGTGACTGGGGAACCGCCCCTCATGTCACATTGTTCTAGCGCGCCGCGTACTCGAGCATGCGGTCGAGCGTGAGCTTGGCCTGGTCGGCGGCCTCGTCCGACACGCCAATCTGCACCTCGCCCTCGCCCGTCTCCAGGCAGCGTACGAGCTTTTCGAGCGTGATGAGATCCATGTTGGCGCAGGTGGGCTGCACCGCGGGGAAGTAGAACTTTTTGCCGGTGCCCTGGCAGCGGCGCTCGAGCTCGTAGAGCACGCCGCGGACCGTCACGATGATGAACTCGCTGGCGTCCGACTCCTCGGCGCACTTGATGATGCCGGCGGTGGAGCCGATGTAGTCAGCCTCGGCAAGGACGTCGGCCTTGCACTCGGGGTGCGCCAGCACGAGCGCGTCGGGATGTGCCTCCTGCGTATCGACGATCTGCTCGACGGTGATGATGTGGTGGCGCGGGCAGTAGCCCTTGTTAAGCAGGACGTGCTTTTGCGGCACCTGCTCGGCTACGAAGCGACCGAGGTTTTGATCGGGAATGAACAGGACGTGCTGCTGCGGCAGCTCGGACACGATCTTGACAGCGTTGGAGCTGGTGACGCACACGTCGCTCCAGCTCTTGATCTCGACCGTCGAGTTGACGTAGCACACTACGGCCAGGTCGTCGCCGTACTCGGCGCGGGCGGCGTCGACCGTCTCGCGCTTGACCATATGAGCCATGGGGCAATCCGCGCCCGGCTCGGGCAGCAGCACGGTCTTGGTGGGATTGAGCAGCTTGGCGCTCTCGCCCATAAACTCCACGCCGCACAGCACGATGGTCTGCTGCGGCAGGCTCTTGGCAAGCTTTGCCAGGTAGAAGCTGTCGCCGACGTAATCGGCCACAGCCTGGACCTCGGGCGCCACGTAATAGTGCGCCAGGATCACCGCGTCGCGCTGGGTTTTAAGTTGCTGAATGGCCTCGACGAGCTCTGCGGGCACCAATGCTGCGCGCTCCGTTGCCGTCGTTGCCGATGCCAGGCCGGCCGCAATATCGCGTGCAAGCTCCGATGCATCCATGTTCGCGCTCTGTGCCATCAAGGCCCCTCTCTTTTGGCGAATCTTGGGGCTTTAGTATGACACCTAGGTTTACAGCTGACAAGACAGCTGTAAACCTAGGTGTAAAGTTGAAATAAAGATTCAATCATGCGGCAGGTCCATTTTCGAACTGGCAAGCTGAGGATAGCCGAGCTCTCGATAGCGCAGGAGGCATCTTTGGACGGCCGCCGCGCATGGTCGACGGCATGCCCACCAGGCAATCGCTCACCGGCGCCAATCCGCTACAGCGGAGCGGCCGCCGGGGTCAGCTGCTTGATGTAGGCCCACATGCGCTGCTTGGCCGCCTTGTCGGTCAGCGCCGCCTCAAAGCCATCGAGCGCGAGCACGCGACGACCCTGTACATGGGCGACCAAGCCGGGCTTGAGCATGGCGGTATCAAAGTCGTCGATTGCCACGAGCATGTCGGCATAGGTCTCGCGCATGGTATCGGCCGCGCGATCGTCCAGCAGCAGGACCGCCTCGGGGTCCAAGGCCTCGAGCGCCTCGCGGAACAGCTCGCACGGCAGGCCCTCGCCTGTCGCAACTGCTCCGTCGCCCGCGCCGGCAACACTTGCCAGCACGCAGAAATCCTCTGGCGCGTAGCCGATGGCGCCGAGCGCCTTGCGCAGCGCGGCACCATCCGGACCGGCAGCCAGCTCGCCGCCCGCACGCTCGGCATCGTCTAAATCACCTTTTACCAGCACAATCGGCGAGCACGCGTTGCCCGCGATACGCACGCCGCGGCCCGCAAGCGATGCGAGCTCCTGCTCGGTCGCCTGGGCGATAGCTTCTTTTTTCTGGCTTTGTGACGTGGACATGCGCTCTCCAATCGTTTGCGTGCCCACCATTATATAAAAGAGCCGACCGCGAGTGCTTGCTTTGCGGACCGTTGGGTATAAGCACAGTCGTACTGAATTTTACGCGGCTGAGCCGCGTCGCACTATGGAGGTCACCATGGCTGACATTAAGCAGATTACCCCCGAGAACTTCGATTCCGTCGTTAACGGCAGCCTTCCCGTGCTGGTTGATTTTTGGGCACCGTGGTGCGGTCCCTGCCGCTCGCTCTCGCCCATTGTTGACGAAGTGGCCGACGAGCTGGCCGGCAAACTTGCCGTCGCCAAATGCAACGTCGACGATAATCAGGACCTGGCCATGAAGTTTGGCGTTATGAGCATCCCCACGCTGGTTGTCTTTAAGAACGGCGAGGAGATCGACCGCTCCGTTGGCGCGCTGCCCAAGGCCAGGCTGCAGGCGCTGCTTGAGAAGCACCTGTAATACGCCGGTCATGTGCTGCCGTCCATGAGCGGTTTTGCGCCGCTCACCGGAGAGCGGGGTGCTACGCCCGCGACCACGGATAGTATGGTAGTCACAAACAGCCCCCAGTGAACGGGTGCGGGTCAGACGGACTCGCACCCGTTTTCTTATGCGGCGATGTTCAAAGCGGGCGTAGTAGAATCTGAACCACTGAATAGACCCGTACAAAAGGAGATCCACATGCATGACGTCGGAATGAACATGAGCCAGCTTGCCATGAGCGTCAAGCAGGTCGACGACACGATTGAGCTCGCCCACGAGTGGAGCCATCAGCTGCTGCATGCGACCGAGAACTTTGATATGGAGCGCATTGGCGCCAAGCTCGAGGCCGCCATGGCGGCGATCCACGAGGCGCACGACGCACTCGAGGGCTACGAGGAGGCCATCGAGGCCGACCACAACTCCGTTGGCTCCGTAAAGCTGGTGTAGCGTGGCCGAGCACGAGCATGAGCATCCGCACGGGCTGACCGGAAACGCGAACTGCCGTTGCAGCGGCCCCGCCTCCGAGCTGGTCCGTTTTTCGGTCACCGCGCCCGACGACCTGCTGCGCCGCTTTGACGAGCAGATCGCGCGCCGCGGCGACGTTGCCAACCGCTCCGAGGCCGTGCGCGACCTGATTCGCGCCTCCATTGCCAAAGAGCAGATGCGAACGCCCGACGAGCAGGTCATCGGGTCTCTCACCATGATTTACGACCATCACACCGGCGACCTGACACGTCGCCTGGACGAGGTGCAGCACGACTACACCGACGAAATCGTATCGACCATGCACGTGCATCTGGATCACCACAACTGCTTGGAAATTCTGGCGCTTAAGGGTCGCGGCGAGCGTGTCTACGAGCTGGCCGACCGTCTGCTGGGTCTGCGCGGAGTTAAACACGGCGAGCTCACCTGCGCCGCCACCGAGCAGAGCCTGGGGCTGTAACAGCACACATTTCAACGAAGGAGGGCCGCATGCGACATGCGCATATCCATGTAACGGGCATTGTGCAGGGCGTCGGCATGCGACCGTTTGTGTATCGCGAGGCCATGGCGCACGGCATTTGCGGCTGGGTGCTCAACGCGGGCGATGGCGTGCATATCGAGGCGCACGCCCTTGGCAAAGCACTCGACGAATTTGTCGACGCGCTTTCCGAGCATGCGCCTGCGGCGTCTCGCGTGGAGCGTGTCGAGGTTGTAGGCCTAGCACCCGGCGACTGGGACGCCGCCAACGAGCAGGGCTTTCGCATTGTGGCGTCGCAGGATCAAACTGCCCACACGACGCTCATCTCGCCCGACATCGCCACGTGCGATGACTGCCTGCGCGAGTTATTCGACCCCGCCGACCGACGCTTTCACTATCCCTTTATCAACTGCACCAATTGCGGACCGCGCTTTACCATCATTCGCTCGCTGCCCTATGACCGAGCGGCAACCTCGATGGATCGCTTTCCCATGTGCCCCACCTGCGCCGCAGAGTATGCCGACCCACTCGATCGACGCTTTCACGCGCAGCCCGATGCCTGCTTTGATTGCGGACCGCATATTACGTGGCGCGAGGCGGATCGCGGTGTTATGCCAACGGCGGTCGGCGCAACACCCGCCGTCGGCTCCACGCGCGAGGCCAGCGATGCCATCATCGAACGCTGCGTCGAGCTGCTGGCAGGCGGCGGCATCGTCGCCATCAAGGGTCTGGGCGGATTCCACCTGGCCTGCGACGCCACCAACGAACGAGCGGTGTGCGAGCTGCGCCGTCGCAAGCGTCGCAGCAACAAGCCGCTTGCCGTTATGGTGCGCGGCCTTGCCGACGTCGAGCGCCTGTGCCACATCGATGGCGTTGAGCGCAACCTGCTGGCCGGCAGCGTTCGCCCCATCGTGCTGTTGCGCCGCCGCGCGGCCGGCAACGACGCCTACGGCTCCCCCAACGCCCTCGAGCTCGCGCCATCCGTCGCACACGACTTGCCCGAGCTCGGCGTCATGCTCCCCTACACCCCGCTTCAACATTTGCTGCTCGCTGCGGCTGTAGCGCACGGTATGCACGCAATCGTCATGACCAGCGGAAACCTGAGCGAAGAGCCCATCGAGACCGACGATGTCCTTGCATGGGAACATCTCGTTGCCGCCGGCATCGCCGACGCGCTGCTCGGCAACGACCGCGCAATTCTGTCGCGCTACGACGACTCCGTGGTACGCGTAGTCGACGGCGACGTCATGCCCGTGCGTCGCGCACGCGGATATGCGCCGCAGCCGCTGTCGTTGCCGGCGTTCAACGGCACCACGCCCTGCGTGCTCGCCTGCGGGCCGCAGCAAAAAGCCACGATTGCACTCACGCGCGAAGGGACGAACGGCGAGGCAGCCTGTTTTGTGTCGCAACATATCGGCGATGTCGAAAACGGCGCGACTTTCGATGCTTGGAACGCCGCGCGCTCGCGTCTGGAAAACCTCTTTGACCTGGCGCCTGCCGCCCTGGCATGCGACATGCATCCCAGCTATCTGTCGAGCCAATGGGCGCGCGAGCAGGCACGGGAGCACAATCTGCCGCTTATCGAAGTCCAGCACCATCATGCGCACATCGCGAGCGTAATGGCAGAGGCGATTGCCGCAGGCCGGCTTGCGCCCGATGCACGTGTCCTCGGCATCGCCTTCGACGGCACGGGCGCCGGCACCGATGGCACCATATGGGGCGGCGAGTTTCTTATCGCCCATCTCGCCGATTTTGAGCGCGTCGCGCATCTGCGCACCTGGGCGCTTCCCGGTGGCGCCGTATCCGTACACGATGCCCGCCGCAACGCCTTTGCCCTGCTCAGCGAGCTCAACCTGCTCGAGCACCCGGGAGCCGTGGGGCTCTTGAACAGCCTTGACGAGCAAACCCGCAGCATAACGGCAACGATGATCGAGCGCGGCATCAACAGCCCGCGCACCAGCAGCATGGGTCGCCTGTTTGATGCCGCCGCCGCGATCCTAGGCATTTGCGGCCAGGCGACCTACGAGGGCGAACCCGCCATCGAGCTCGAAGCCGCCGCCTGGCGTGCACTGGACGGCGAAATCGCCCGTTTTCCCGACAACAACGTCGGCTATTTCGCATCTGGCCCATCGTTGTTAGACCAGAAAGCACTCTTTGAGGCACTTTTGGAGGGAATTGAAGCCGGAGCGCCCGCCGACAGGCTCGCACTCGACTTCCATGTCTCCGTCGCGCGCTCCTCGGCACGCATCGCCAGCGATATCTGCGCGTGTGAGGGCATCGACACCGTCGCGCTCTCGGGCGGCGTGTTCATGAACCGACTTCTGCTTCAGCTCCTCGCCCGCGAGCTCAAAAGCGCAGGCCTTACTGTCCTTGTCCCCCACACCGTACCCGTCAATGACGGCTGCATCGCCTACGGTCAGGCGGCGGTCGCAAGCGCTCGTCTTGCGCAGATCGCATCGCAGTAGCTCGCCCTCACACGCCACTGTGCCCAGCCGTCTCACAGGTGTAACGCGTTTGCTCGTGACTCCCGCGAGCGCTACCATCAACTGATGGGTAATTAGGCGCCTATCCAGCACAAAACGTATAAAAGGGGAACATTATGTGCCTTGCCGTTCCCGGTAAAGTGGTCAAACGCGACGACGACCTTAAGGCGACCGTCGACATGATGGGCATCGAGCGCCCCGTTTCGTTGCGCCTCGTGCCGACGGCACGGGTAGGCGACTATATTCTCGTGCACGCCGGCTTTGGCATCCAGATTGTCGACGAGCAGGAAGCCCAAGAGACACTCGAGCTCGTCAATACCATGACCGAGCTGGCCGAAGAGGACCAGCTCGCCACCAACCCAGCCGAGGCATACTAGTGGCGGCGGCGCAGCCGGTTCGCTCCGGTATCGACTTTTCGGCATTTCGCGACCCCAAGCTGGCTCGCGAGCTCATCGATCGTATTCACGAGCTTGTCGGCAACCGCAGCATCAACCTTATGGAAGTCTGCGGTACGCATACCGTGAGCATTGGCCGCTATGGCTTTCGCTCCATTATGCCGGCCGGGCTCAAGCTGCTGAGCGGACCGGGCTGCCCCGTCTGCGTTACCGCCAACCGTGACATCGACCACGCAATCGCGCTCGCCAACATAGACGGCGCCATCATCACCACCTTTGGCGACATGATGCGCGTGCCCGGATCATCCACCTCGCTCGCTGCGCAAAAGGCGGCAGGGCGCGACATCCGCATCGTCTACTCCCCGCTCGACGCGCTCGACATTGCCGAGCAAAATCCCGATCGTCCGGTCATTTTTATGGGTGTGGGCTTTGAGACTACAACGCCCACCATCGCCGCCGCCATCTTGGAGGCCGAGGCGCGCGGGCTTTTGAACTTTTCGGTCTATTGCGCCCACAAGACCACGCCGCCGGCGTTGCGCGCCATCGCCAACGATCCCGAGACCGCCATCGACGGCTTCATCCTGCCGGGCCACGTCGCCACCATCACGGGCTTGGCGCCCTTTAGCTTTTTGGTCGATGAGTTCGAGACCCCCGGCGTAGTCACCGGGTTTGAGCCGGTCGATATCTTGCAGGGCATCTGCATGCTGGTCCAGATGATTGTCGAGCACAGGCCCGCAATCGACAACGCCTACCGCCGTGGCGTCAATGCAGACGGCAATCCCGTGGCGCGTCAGCTGGTCGAGCAGGTATTTGAGCCGCGCGACACCACGTGGCGCGGGCTGGGGCCGATTGCCGGCTCGGGCCTCGTCATTCGTCCCGAGTTTTCGCACTTTGATGCCAGCATGCGCTTTGACGTGCCCATCGAGCCGACGGTCGAGCCACGTGGGTGCCGCTGCGGCGACGTGTTGCGCGGAGCCATTACGCCGAGCGACTGCCCTCTGTTCGGCCACGCT
The DNA here is from genome assembly GCA_048524725.1 of Collinsella sp. Lineage (GTDB taxonomy): Bacteria > Actinomycetota > Coriobacteriia > Coriobacteriales > Coriobacteriaceae > Collinsella. The sequence continues at coordinate 7,567 of DBFVGT010000104.1, forward strand.
TGTACACCCGAGCATCCCGTCGGCCCGTGCATGGTGAGCTCCGAGGGCAGTTGCGCAGCATATTTCCGCTACCGAGGCTAATGGGTTCTGTCGTTCTAACGGACGGCAGACCGGTCGACGCTGCACCTCACCCATATAATTCCACCCACGATTGGAGTTTTCGATATGTCCCATAGTGTCACCGATAGCACTGTCCTGCTGGGCCACGGCTCGGGCGGGCAGATGATGAAGCGCATCATCGACGAGGTCTTTCTGGATGCCTTTGGGTCGCCCGAGCTGCTCGAGGGCAACGACGCCGGCGTCGCCGCGCTGCCCGCGAGCGGGCGCATCGCCATGTCGACCGACAGCTTTGTAGTCTCGCCGCAGTTCTTCCCCGGTGGCAACATCGGCCGCCTCGCCGTGTGCGGAACCGTCAACGACGTCGCGACCTCGGGCGCCAACGTACGCTACCTATCGTGCGGTTTTATCCTCGAAGAGGGCTATCCCATGGATAAGCTCCGCCAGATTGTGCAAACGATGGCCGAGACGGCGCGCGAGGCGGGCGTGGCGATCATCACCGGCGACACCAAAGTGGTTGAGCGCGGCGGGGCCGACGGTGTCTACATCAATACCGCCGGCGTGGGCGAGGTGCCCGCGGGCGTGGCACTCAGCGGCGCCAACTGCCAGCCCGGTGACGTCATTCTGGTATCGGGCACACTGGGCGACCACGGTATCGCCATCATGAGCCAACGCGAGGGCCTTGCGTTTTCGAGCACCATCGAAAGCGATGCCGCGCCGCTCAACCAGCTGATTGCCGATGTGCTTGCCGCAGCACCCGACACACGCTGCTTCCGCGACCCCACGCGCGGTGGCCTGGCCTCGACGCTCAACGAGTTTGCGCAGGCCAGCGGCGTTGCCATGGAGGTCGACGAGGATGCCGTGCCCGTGCGCCCCGACGTGCAGGCAGCCTGCGAGATGCTCGGCTACGATGTGCTGCAGGTGGCAAACGAGGGCAAGATGGTCGCCGTGGTGCCGGCTGAGCAGGCCGATGCCGCGCTGGCGGCCATGCGCGCCGCCCGCTACGGAGAGAACGCCGCCATCATCGGCCGCGTGCTGCCGCTTGCCGAGGGCGCCCGTCCCGCCGTGCGCGTACGCACCGGCTGGGGCTCGACCCGTATCCTCGACATGCTCGTAGGAGAGCAGCTGCCGAGGATTTGCTAGCGGCTGCTCTGCAAGCTGCTCAGTATCCGGCCACAATCGGCCCGCCCATTTTCACTGGGACGTTGGCCCACTCAAACTGCGAGGAGATGGAAGGGCCCTCCTGCCGAGCTGATCGGCAGGAGGGCCCTTCGCTTTGCAAGACCATACTCCTTGCAGTATTTACCTGGTAGGCAGAGGCTCGCTACGCCGCGCGGCGTTTGGTGTAGACAAACCAGCCGCCGACGGCCCCGATACCGACGATGCCCGCGGCAACGCCAGCGATAGCAAAGCCGTTTGAACCCGCGTCCGCAGCCTTGTTGGCGGCGCCGGCGCTCAACGCGGCGGTCTTGCCGGACGTGCCCGACTTTTTGCCGCTCTTGTCTGTCTTACCGGCGACGGAAGACTCCGTCAAATCCTTCTTGCCGGATTCAGCCTCGTCCTTGGAATCGCCAGCTGCCTTGGCGCCCTCGCGCGAGGAAGCACCGGCCATCTTGGCGGCCACAGGAGCCATTACGCCCGCAAAACCGCCGGTCCCGTTGCCGGCACCGCCGTCCGACCCGGCACCCGGCGTCAGGACGCCCGGCGCCACCGTGGGCTTCTGCGGGTCCTTGCTGCTCGAGCCCTTGCCCGCCGTCACGGCCGTCTTCCAGGCAATCGTCTCTCCCGAGGAGACACGATACGTCGTGAGCGCGCGGAGCGCCTGCTCGGTCGCCATGGCGTTGGCCGCGCCGCCCTTGCTGTGCGCATAGCCGTTGCCGCCGTCCACGCGGTACAGGTCCAGCGCGCAGACCACGTTGGTCACGGCATTTGCAAACCCGTTGACGGGGTTGGCCGGGTCTCGGTCGAGCGAAAGCAGCGCGAGGATCATCTGGGCATTGGCCTCGGCAGAGCCGAAGTCACAGGTACCCGCGCTCATCTTGCCCTTGAGGTAGGAGAGGCCGTTCTCGATGGAAGCATCGACCTTGGTGTCGCCCGCATAGGGCGCCACGGCCTGGATCGCCATGGCCGTCAGGTCCACGTCGCCCAGCCGCGTACCTTCCACAGCGTCGCCGCTACCGAGGAGCTCACAGACGGCGTCCACGAGGCTCGCGCGCGTCCAGGCGGAACCGGCGGGTGCATCCGAGCCGCTCGCATTGAGCGCCATCAGCGCGAAGATTTTCTCGTTGGCGCGCATCATATCGGTGCGACTGCAAATGAGCTCGACCAGGTTGACGCCGTCATAGTCGGTGATGTCCTCGCCGATGGCGGAGAGAGCCAGCGCCACACGCTCGGTCTCGGTCAGAGCGCAGGTCGCGCTCCCCCACTCGGCCTTGTGCTCGGCCAGCGAGGCATGGTAATTGTCGAGCAGCCCGGAATCGATCGTGCGGCCCGCCTTGGCAAAGTCGTAAATCTCCCACTCGTCGCCGTACTGGAAGGCGTCAGAGCTGCGGTGTGCGTCGATGAACGCAGCAGCAGCATCGATGCCCGCCGAGGCGGACTCACTCGTAGCGGGGCTCGCGGCCACGCCGGCCACGGTGATGGTAAGCGTCACGGGCTCGGCGCCGGCGGTCGCGTCTACCGGCGTACCCGTCGCGATCACCGTGCCGGCCGAAAGCGCCGTCACCGTGTAGTCGCTCGAGGCCACGTACAGGCCGTCATCGGGAGCGCCGTCAACGTGCTTCCAGGCACCCTTCTCGTTGCGGTCGATGCCCACGATACCCGAGGCGTCCTTGCCGTCGAGTGTCTTGAACGTCCAGGTGAGGCCGGGTTCGGTCACGCTCCAGCCGTCCGCGTCGTTCTTGCCGGTAAAGGCCAGGTCGAGCTTTTGCGCCGAGCCGGCCTTGAGGTAGAGGCTGTCCGTGCCGGCCGTCACGCGCGCAAGCGGATTTTGGTAAGCATAAGTCACGTCGCACGACGCGCTGATGACCTTGCCATCGGCGTCCGTGTCGGGCAGCGTCGCGGTAAACGTGGTGGTGCCAGCCTTGTACGCCGTGTAGCCGATCTCGCCCGCGGTGGTGTAGGCCGCCACGGCAGGATCGCTGCTCGTCACGGTAAAGTTGTCGCGGTTGGTGGCGTTGTCGGGCGCCACCACCGGGCGTGCGTGATCGGTCAAAAACGCGCCGCGCTCGGAGAGTGGGCTGCGGCCCTGCAGGTAGACGGTGGCGCCGTCCTCGTTATAGCCCATCGAGATGGACGTGGCGGCCACGGCTTCGGACGTCAGCGTCACGCTCTTGGAGCCGGCGCCCGCAGATGCGGCGTCGCGCGGAGTAACGGTAATCGTGGCACTGCCGGCATGCTTGAAATAAAAGCAGGCCGAGTAGTCGTTGCTGTAGATGGTCGTAGGATCGCTCGAGGCAAAGTGGAAGCGGCTGAACGAGACGGGCACGTACTCGCCCTTATCGGCGTCGACGTAATGCACGCGAATCTCGAGGTTGCGCACCTCGGAGCCCTGGACGGCAGCCGCACCATCGGTCACGTTGCTCACGGTGCCGTCGGAGGCACGATACCACAGCTCAAAGTCGTCGAACTGTTTGGCCTTGGCCTTGATCTTGATGGTAGCCACGGTCTGCTCGGAGCCATCGGCCTTGTGCTCGGTGGCGGTCACCGTGCCGGTAGCGTTGTCGTAGACATAGAGCTCTCCCGTGGACTCGTTGATGCCGATGTTGCCGCGGTTGGCGTCATCGGTGCCCCAGGTGATGGTGCTCGTGGCCGGGACGCCCTTAAGTGCAAAGACGCCAAGTTTGCGAGAGGCGTTCACAGCGTCCGGCGAAACCTCGAGCATATGGCCGGCAACCGTCTGGCTGGTGCCGTCGTTGGCCGTGAAGCTCACGGTGTAGGCGTCGTCGGGCGTGGTGTCCTCGGGCGCCTGGTAGCTGTTGCCCGAGCCAAAGACCGGCGTGCCATTTTTATCGATACCCCAGCTGCTGCCGTTGGCGCCGCAGTTGGCGTTGATAAGATCGGCGAAGGCATCGGTGGCCATGTCGGCGGGGTCGACGGCATAGGAGTTGACGAGCGCCGAGGCGGGAGCGTCCATCTTGTTGGTGAGGAATGCGCCCCAGTAGGTGTTGACGAGCTGGCCCGCGCTATAGGTCGCGAACAGCGCGCCCGCTGTACCCTCGGAGGTCGACACGCAGTTGGACACGATGCCGCCGTCGAGCGTACGCGCAAAGCCCGCAACGCCCTTGCCGGTCACACTCGTGGAGCAGTTGAGCACGGCACCCTGAACCTTGTTGCCCAGGGGGCCGAACGCCTTGCCGTCCGTCGCCTGCTTGAGTTCACCGGAAAACGAGATGTTCTGCACCACGCCCGTGGAGGCAACGCCGTCCATGAGCGACTTCACGCCGCCACCGTTGGCGAAGGTGATGGTGTGGCCCTGGCCGTCGAGCGTGCCCGCGAGCATGCCCATAGGGGCAAAGAACCAGCTGTCATCGATGGTGATGTCGTTGTCGAGAACGTAGTAGGCGTCGGCGTCGGCGGGTTTGAACTTGTTTTCGAGGTCGCTCTGCGAGCTCAGGTGCACTACGTTCTGTGGCTGAGCCACGGGCTCGGTGGGCTTGGGCTTCTCGAGCGCGGCAATGGCATCGGTGAGCGTCTTGGTTGCGGCGTTGACCTCGGCCTGCTTGGCGTCATCGTTGGCGTAGACGTCTTGAGCGCTCACAAGGGCCTCAGCGAGCTTCGACCAGCTCTCGGCCGTGTAGTCGTTCTCGATCTTGGCGTTGGCATCGTCAATCGCAGCCTTGAGGGCATCCTTGTTCACGACGACCGCAGCGTCGCCCGAGATCAGCACAGGCAAACCGCCCTGCGCAGACCAGGTAAAGCCGGTGGCAGGGGCATCGGTGTTGAGCTTATCGACCGAGGCCTGGGTCTTGAGCTCGTCGGTTGAGATTTTGCTACCGAAGGAAGAATCATTGCCAAAACCGCAAGCCTGGTCGCCCGCGGTGAAGAGGTTGTTGACCATAGCACCGGAGCTATACCGGCAAACGAGACCATGAGCGAAAAAGCCCGACATCGATCCGGAAACATAGGAGTTGATTACAGACCCACCGTTGAGCGTTCCCACCAGGCCGCCGTAATCGGCCCAAGAGCCGCCATCGCTCAAAGTGACCGTCGACCAGCACATCTGCACGGTTCCCGAGCAATTGATCGCAAGGGCGCCCTCATAATCGCCCATGGTTGCCCGGCCCGTCACGCCCAGATTCTGCACTGTACCGGTCACGCTCTTCGCCAACGCCTTGCCGTTGAGCACGATGCTATGGCCCTGGCCATCGAGCGTACCAGCCACGGTCTCGATCTGTTGGTCAGCCTCAAGGCTGATATTCGCCGCGAGCTTCACGGCAGCCCCGGCCTCGATGATGGTGGGCAGCTCATCGGCAGAAGAGACCATCACAGTCTCGCCGGCCTTGGCGACACGCACGTCACGTGCCTGCTGAGCATCGGCATCCTCGTCGTCGATGTCCGCCGCGGCAGCAAGGCTCTCATCGGCAGACGAAGCGGCCTCGGAGCTCGCCTCGTCCGCCGATGCCTCGGCGCCTTCAGCACCCGTCTGCTCGTCCGCAGTGAAACTCGACTCGTCGGCATTCTCGGCAGCATCCGCCTGCTGCGAGGCCTGGGCCTGCGCCTGCACAGCGATCTCTGCCACGCCCTCGGCAAATGCCGACGTACCCGGCATCGACCAGACGAGCAGCACCGAGAAAGCAGCGGCCCCCAGGCGCTTGAGCATAATGTTGTTTCGCGTCACCCGTTCTCCTTCTTTCGCGAACCTGCAATAGAGCCATGGCGAAGAAGGCGGGACAGGCGATACCCCGGCAGCACAAAGGCGCACGTCAGCCACCCTATCGGCAGCAAAACACACGCTCAGCAGCACCCCTTGTAGACCGGAATCCAGCGGCAAACAGAAAGGCCCTCGGTTTCGAGAAGAGCGCGGGCAGGTAATCTGGCTCGCGGGCGCGCCCGCACACAGTAACCGCCTTGCTCGGGATTCTCACCCGATTCCCCTTTATGCGTTCGCGCGCACCCGTGCTCCGGCTTCTATTTTTTAACGGAGGAAGTGTACGTTACCGCAGGTAAATCGGTCAATGCACTACACAAAAACCGCCATATCCGAGCCATACGGCTCCCGGATAACCGCCTATAGGCAACCTCTATCGCCACCAGGCCGCTGACGAACCAAACCCACCCACAAGATTGAGCGGCCCGAATGCTCCCGCGGGACTTTTGACCCGCCCATTCCCGGCTGGGCGGCACGCGCTATTATGGTTGCCGTTTGCGTGAGCTATATAGATGGGAGCGTACCTATGGCAGCTTTTTCCACCGTGATCTTTGACCTTGACGGCACCATCCTCAACACGCTCGAGGACCTGGCGGCCGCCGGCAACCATACCTGCGAGACGCACGGCTGGCCTACGTTTGCCGTCGAAGAGTACCGCTACAAGGTGGGAAACGGCATGCTCAAGCTGGTTGAGCGCTTTATGCCCGCCGAGTATGAGGGCGACGGCCGTATGTTTGAGCAGACGCTTGCCGAGTTTAGGGCTTACTACGGCGAGCACAAGGAGGACCACACCGCCCCCTATGCCGGCACGATCGAGATGCTCGACCGCTTGCGCGCCGCGGGTGTGCAGCTTGCCGTACTCACTAACAAGGACCACGTCTCGGCGGCTCCGCTTATCGAGAAATACTTTGGTTCCGAGCGCTTTGCGCTGGTGCAGGGCCGTGTCGATGCGTTTCCGCCCAAGCCCGAAGCACCCGTCACGCTGCATGTGATGGAAGAGCTGGGTGCCGATCCGGCAACCACGCTCTATGTGGGCGATTCCAATGTCGATATCCTGACCGGCCACAACGCCGGCCTTAAGAGTGCGGGCGTCAGCTGGGGCTTCCGCGGCCGCGCAGAGCTGGAAGCCGCCGGCGCCGACTACGTGGTGGACACCCAGGCAGAGCTCACGGCGCTGGTACTGGGCGAGTAACCGCCCATCCCTCCCACGGGCAGCTAATGTGGGACGGAACTCTTTTAGCCGTCCCCCGCACCAAAGAAATGTCCCCAACTGCCGGCAGAGACGATATGAGCAGGACATAAAACATTGAGAGCCCCTGCTGCATGAAAGTCCGCGGATTAGGCCGACAATGGTGAGTGTCTAATCCAGCCGCGGCGGCCACGCCGCATTCATGGAAGGGGCTCCCATGCTCGATACTACCACCTTCGTCGGCCTCGACGTCCACGCCCGCTCGATAAAGGCCGTCTCCCTCGACGTCATGACCGGGGAGGTGCGCTGCGCGACCTT
>DBFVGT010000105.1:0-7455 GCA_048524725.1 Collinsella sp.
GGATACCAAGTCGGCCCAGCTGGGCTCGTACCTTCCGACCGATCTCGAGATGGAACCCGACGAGAGCGTCATCTGGGTCATCGACCCCGAGGACTACAAGGCCGACGTGCTGTTCGTCTTTGAGAACGGCCGCGTGGTGCGCGTCGCGCTTTCTGGATACGTCACCAAGACCAACCGCAAGCGCCTGAAGAACGCCATCTACGGTGGCAGCAAGCTGTTGTATGCCCAGGTGCTCAAGGAAGATCGCGACATCGCGCTGGTCTCGAGCGACTATCGTTTGATGAACTTCAACACGTCGCTGCTCAAGACCAAGACGACCACCAACACGCAGGGCGTCCAGGCTTTCACGGCCAAGAAGGGCCGCTCGGTCACCACCGTCGGCACGACCGAGGACATCCTCGGCGCCGGCGTCTCGGCCGAAAAGTTCACCGCGCAGAGCCTGCCCTCTGCTGGTGCCCTTATGAAAGAAAACGACATGCCGAGTCTGTTTGACTAAAACAACGGTGGCCAAACCGTCATGGTTGTACAAAGCAGCGGGGCCCGGAGCGCAGCAACATCGCGCTCCGGGCCCCATGCATTACAGCAGCATCATCCCTATAGACAAAATGTCGCATAAAGTGGAACAGACATAAGCCCATCATTCATTCCAAAGGGCTTAGTCGATAGCCTGATAAGGCGTACGCCCGGATGGGTCTTTTTAAGTGAGGACAGGCTTCGAGATCTTGTGTTCTCTCCCGCCTTGACTTCAATCGCAGACAAGCATCCCTGCTTCTCTACTACAAAGTCGATTTCCGCACGATTATCTCGCGCCCAATAATGCAGCGGATAGCCCATGGCTGAAAGCTGTTGGGCGACGTAGTTTTCGGTAAGTGCACCCATGAATGTGCCGCCGATGCCGGCAAGAATATCGGCGCGTTGAGCACCGGCCTTGGAGACGAGCAGCCCTGTATCCGCCTGATAGATTTTAAAAGCAGAAGGGTTAACGAAGGCCTCTAAAGGGCTTTCGATCTGCCCGACTAGGCTGCAGCGCGCCACCGTACCCGACAATACAAGCCAGTCGAGAGCATCTCCAAAGAGAGACGCATTGCCCCCCGCTCGCACTACCTTGTATTGAAATTTGCGATTCTCTTTGGCAAGCTGCTGTGGAATGGAATCGAAGCACGCACGCGTCTTTGCGCTCAAGCGTTCATCAGCATATTTATTGGTGTCGGCGGAATATCCGTCGAGAATAATCCGATGCTTTTCGGCCACATCAATGATTGACTGATCATCGATATACGTTTGGACCGCCTCGGGCATTCCGCCAACAACAAGATACTGTCGATAGAGCCTAAGCGCCTTTTCATGAAGGCTTGGCGCAAGAGGACCCATTAACTCGAATGACGAGCGTATCTCATCGACCAGCTGATCGTGCCCCATTGCCCAGAGAAACTCCTCGAAATCGAGTGGAGTCATCTCGATCAAGTCGGTCTTTCCGACGGGGAACGAATACGACTGATGGTTAATGGCAACCCCAAGAAGCGACCCGGCAGCCGCAACGTAATACTCGGGAGCATCTTCGCAAAAGTATTTAAGGGAAGTGAGCGCTTCCTCGCATGCCTGGATCTCGTCAATGAACAGTAAGGTTTTGCCAGGCACGATACGCTGTCCCGTACGAGCCTCGATCGCGCGCACAATCGAATGAGGGTCAAGACCGCCCGAAAAATCCGCTCGCGCCGACCGGTCGTTCTCAAGATTAACGTAGACAACCGATTCGAAAAGATCCTGGGCGTACGTTCTGAGCAAATAGGTCTTGCCACACTGGCGCACGCCTTTGACCAGCAAAGGTTTTCTATCAGCTCTGTCTCGCCATTCCCTAAGTAGCTCGTCTGCCTTGCGACGCATACGCAACCTTCCCTCATTAACTTCTGTTTGACAATATTTTAACGCGGATTAATTTGTTTTCAGTTATTTTTCTGCGTTTAAAAATTGTTCTATACGGCGCTTGAGGGAATGCGCCCCTATCTCTCGGTAAGGACAGCAAGCATTTCCACCAACACCGATTGCCATGCGCTCTTCTTGCCCTTAGGCGAGCTTGCGAGCGAGCTCTCGCACCTCTTCCAGCTTGGGCGAGGAGGCCATGCTGTCGCGCTCGGTCATACCGCTGATGGTGACAATGCCCTGGTCCTCCCACTTGCAGTATGCGCACGTGGACTTGTACATGGCGATCGCCGCATCATAGACGCCCTCGCTGTGGCTATCGAGCAAAAGGGCCGTCTTGGTGAACGGGAAGCCCGTAGCACCGAAGGCGTACAGGCGGTCGATGACAGCCTTCTCCTGCGCAGTGATATCGAACCAGTAGATAGGCGAGGCAAAGACGACCATATCTGCGTCTTTCAGCGACTCGATCACGTTGACCATGTCATCCTTCTGCACGCAGACGCCCTCATGAGCGAAGCAGTACTGGCATCCCAAGCAGCCGGCGATCTTCTTGCTGGCAACGCGGACGACCTCGACCGTATTGCCGCCCTCACGCGCGGTCTCGGCAAACGCCTCGACCATGGTATCTGTATTGGCGCCCTTACGCGGGCTACCGCTCAATACAACGATATTCACAAGAATCTCCCTTCTTCATGCCGCAGGCGCGCGGCACACATTTTGTTGTAACCAAAACGGATGGAGCTATTCAGACGTCTGTAGATCGCATCTCTCGCTCGCGCTCTCCAAAGAAGGTGCAAGCAGAAGCATCACGGACATTAATCAGCGCCGATATGGATCACGACATGAAACCGTAAGGGTTGGCCAGAGGTTGCCAGATTCAGTAGCTCGCAGCAATAGAGCGAATGACGACTTCGGCGATATAATCCGTGTCATCTTGATTGTTCCCGCGCGGAAGGTACAGCTCATGTCCAAGCTCAACATCGACCAGCGATCGATTCGCGATCTTCTCACCGATAAGCGATCAGACTTCCTCATCCCCGACTACCAGAGGCCCTACGCCTGGGGCGAGGACGAATGCGCAACGCTGTGGGATGACCTATTCGCGTTCGCTTTTCCGGGCGATGACTACGAGCGCTTCGACAGCGAGAACGACGAATACTTCCTAGGACCCATCGTCACCTTTAAGAACCTCTCTGGCCAACTCGAAATCATTGACGGCCAGCAGCGCCTCACCACCATCATGCTGCTGCTCCGCGCGTTCTACGACAAGTTCACCAACATGAAGGATAAGCAGTCTGTGAAGATGTGCGAGGCAATCGCCCGTTGTGTATGGAAAACCGACGAGTTCGACGAGCCCGACATGGAACGCCTCAAGATCGACTCCGAGGTTGCATCGGACAACGACAAGAATGAATTCCTCGAGATTTTACGAGAGGGCAATGTAGGCGATGGCTGGAAGAGCGCCTATGCCCGCAACTTCGCTTTCTTCCAGAGGAAAATTGAGCAACTGGTGAGCGAGTGGCCCACCTACACCGTCTACATGGCCACACGCGTCATCAACAATGTGATACTGTTGCCCATTGAAGCGGAATCGCAGGACACCGCGCTACGCATCTTCTCGACTCTAAACGACCGAGGGTTGCCTCTCTCGGATGCCGACATCTTCAAGAGCCAGTTCTACAAGCATTATTCCGACACGGGGCGCAAGGACGAGTTCATCCGTCGCTGGAAGGGACTCGAGGAGGGAGCGAACGCTATCTTCCGGCCCATGCGCGGCACACCAACCGATGAGCTATTTACGCGCTACATGTACTACCGCCGCGCGAAGAAAGGCATCCGCGACACGACCACCGCATCGTTGCGCGACTTCTTCGGTGCCGATGGTTACGCCATGCTCAAGGAGGACGCCACGCTCGCCGATCTCGAGGCGCTGCTCGGCTTCTGGAAACGCGTCGACGCGCAGGAAGGGTTCAGCGAGCGCGTGCTCCGCAGGCTCTTCGTGCTGAACTACGCCCCCAACGGCATGTGGACCTATCTGCTAAGCGTCTGGTTCCTTGCCAACAGCGACAGCAAAGGTGTCCTCGATGACGAGGCACTCTACGGCTTTCTAAACAAGATCACGGCATTCATTTTCGCCTACGCCATTGAGCGACCCGGCGTGAACGCGCTGCGTTCGCCAGTGTATCCCGAGATGATCAACATCGTGGAGCACCGCCCGGTGGAGTTTCCTAACCACCACTTCAATCGCGCAAATATTGCTGAGCGATTCCGAACCTACGTGTTCACCAACGGCAGGCCTGTAACAAAGTCCATACTCACTTGGTGGGCGTACGCAGACCCAGATCAACCACTCATGGACCTAGACACCACGCTCGAAATTGAGCACATCTATGCCAAGAAGCGCAACGAGATAGACCCGCTCGTCGATCAATCCAGCCTGGAGGCGCTGGGTAACAAGGCGCTGCTCGAGAAGCGTGTAAACATCCGCGCGGCCGACTACAGATTCTGCGATAAACGCAAATACTATGAGGGATACACCGACGGCAATGGCAAGCGCAAAGCCGGAACAAAGATCACGGAACTCAAGCGCCTGGCACAAGTCATGGGAGACTTCACCGAAATAGACATCGCGACTCGCACGGCACGGATCATCGATGCCTTCATGGACTACCTGGGCGACAACGGACTTTTGAGCTAAGGAGCGAACATGTTCGAAAGACTAACCAAGTACGCTGGCAAGCTGGCGGACAGAAACATGAATGTCGAGTTTGGGGGCGGGACGTTCGGACTCGAGGATTTCGTCGACGATTTCTATGGACTGGACGGGTTCGCGGACACCAGCTACTTCGAGACGCTTGAACGCCATAGCATCGACACCTCGGAAGGTATAGACAGCTGCGACATCGACCATGGGGACATTGACCTGATACGTGCATGCATCACGTGGTGCGTTCGTGGCGACCGCTTTTGCGACGGACTCCTTGCCGCGCAAGCTAGGAGCGGGTTTCTGGACCGCTGCCTCTCCCGGCTGAAGGAGCTCGACGAGGGCTGAACGGCAGCCACGAAGACGTCTGGCGCTGCGACAGCACGGCGATGCGACAATGCCATGCCGTCCACTCCGTCATGCCACCAAATCAAAAGCGGAACCAACGCTCAATCTTGAGATGCGTTAACCAAAGGACTCACGTTTCTGCCGGGAAGTCGAGAACGCGGGGCACACTGTGGCGCTTTATCCTCAGCTCATAGCTGCACTGCTTACTTGAAATGAACCCGTGGTCAAGATGAACTACGAGAATCATAGCGGGCAGACACCGCCCGCATGCCCCCTTCGGAATAGGCGCTGAGCAGCTCCTGAGCGTGGGCAAACTCGGGCCCTCGCCTCCAACCGAGCAGGCGGTTGACCGCGAGATTTCCCTGGACGTTGTGGACGAAGAGCAGATAGGCGTCCTCGCGCGAAAGCCCAGTCTCCTCCATGATCGAGGGAATCATCTGCTCGGCGCCGCGCTCGACGACGCGCTGTGCCACCCGGGCGTACGCGTCGTCATCCGAGTAGAGCAGATAATAGTCATCGTTTGCCGGCGGACGCTGGCAGAGGGCACCCGCCTCCGTTCCCTCGAGCGGCGGCACCGCCGCCAAGGCCTCGTCGATAAGCGCGTCGAGCAGGGCGAACTTGTCCTCGTAGTGCAGATAGAACGTGCCACGGTTGATATCGGCGCGGCGGCAGATATCCGCTACCGTCATCTTCGCGAAGCCGACCTCGGCCAGCAGCGCGAAGAACGCCTCCCGTATGACCGAGAGTGTATAGCGTCGGCGACGATCGATCTTCCCCGCTTCCATTACCCCTCCAATTGCAACGCTCGACAATGCCCGGCAAACGCTCGTTTATCGACAGCAGGCCGAAGCTGTTCATTGCTCTTAAGCAAATCGACATGGATACTTTTTATAGACACCTGTTTATAATAGCTGAAAGAAGGTATCCAGTGACCCTGTACGAGCAGCTCGTTATCGAGCTCACCAACCCATCGTTTTCCCTTCAGGCCGCCTACCGCAGCGGCGGCACGCCCTATGAGCTGAGTGACCGCGAGCCCGAGCCCTACGACCAGCAAATCAGGGACTTCGCCCGCATGATCGAGGAAGCCGATTGCGTGCTGGTGGGCGGGGCCTCTGGGCTCTCCGCGGCGGGCGGCGGCGACTTCTATTACGAGGACAACGCAACCTATCGCAGGCATTTCGGCAAATTCGCCGAGCGCTACGGTTTCAAGGGCGCTTTCGAGGGGTCGTTCTACCGCTGGCCCACCGCCGAGGCGCGCTGGGGATACCTCGCCACCTTCCTCGACACCACGCTCAACGCCCCGCTGCGCAAGCCCTACAGGGACCTCGACACCATTCTCGCCGAGAAGGATTTCTTCGTGCTCACCACCAACCAGGACACGCAGTTTGTGAAGCTCTATCCCTGGGAGAAAGTGGCAGAGATCCAAGGCGACCACCGCTTCTTTCAGTGCTCCCACTGTTGCACCGACGAGGTGTGGAACGCGGTCGAGCCGGTCTCCCACATGGTAGAGGCCATGGGAGACGGTCTGGAGGTTCCGACAGAGCTCGTGCCGCGCTGCCCGCACTGCGGAGCAGAGGCGTTCCCCTGGGTTCGCGGCTACGGCAACTTCCTGCAGGGCGAACTCTACGAGGAGCAGTACCGCAAGGTGTCCGACTGGCTCGACGCGCACGCACGGCAGAGGATCCTCTTCCTCGAGCTGGGTGTGGGCCGCATGACGCCCGCGTTTATCCAGGAGCCGTTCTGGGCCCTCACGGCGCAGTTACCGCAGGCCAGCTACATCGCCGTAAACAACAAGACGCAGTTTCTCCCCCGCGCGATCGAGGATCGGGGGCTCGCCGTTCGCGCCGACATCGCCGACGTGCTCGCCGACGTGCGCAAGACGCTGGGGAGGTAGCGCATGGAGACGGCGAAAGCAGTTCGCATAGGCAGGGCGCTAGCCGAAGCGGATCTTGTCATCATCGGCGCTAGCAACGGACTCGACATGGCGGAGGGGCTCAACCTTTTCTGCGCCGATGCTCATTTCCAAGAGGCGTACGGGGACCTCGCCCAGGCAGACGGCATCGGCTGCATACTGCAGGGGCTCGCTTCCCCGGATGCCAGCGTGCGACGCCGATGGGCCGAGCGGTTCCATCAAAAGGAGTATCTCGAATATGAGCCCGGCTCGCTCATGAACGGGCTGCGGCGTCTTACGGAGCACGCCGACACCTTCGTGGTCACATGCAACATCGACGGGCACTTCGCGCGCGCCGGGTTCGACGAGGAGCGCGTGCTCGAGACTGAGGGGAGCACGCGCACGTCGGTTGACGAGCGGTGCCTCGCCCATCCAGACGCCCTCGCCATGGCCCAGCTCGACGAGCTCGCGCGTCTTGTGCAAGCCCATCGCAACGGCAGGGTCGCCATCCTCGAACTTGGCGTGGGACTGCACAACGGCGTCATAAAGCGCATGCTCGCCCAGATCGCGAACGCCTGCGAGCACGCCACCT
>DBFVGT010000106.1:0-5986 GCA_048524725.1 Collinsella sp.
GTGCATCGATGGCTATCAGTACGGCCGCAACCTGCGCCGCGCGATGCACGTCGAGGAGATGTGGACCGGTCGTGAGATGGACTACTACACCACTGCCCCGGGCGTGCAGCTCTACACCGGCAACTGGCTGGGCGACGAGCATGCCAAGGACGATGCCAGCTATGGCTGGGGCGCCGGCTTTGCCCTCGAGGCAGAGATGTACCCCGACACGCCGCACCAGCCGCTGTTCCCGCAGGGCATTGTGGGCCCGGGTCACCCCTACAGCAATGTGATCGAATACCACTTTATGAGGCACTAAGCCCATAACACAACATTTCGCACAGCAGCGCCCGCCGGCACCTCCCCCGACGGGCGCTTTACTACCTAGTCGCCTGCGACGTTCTTAAACGACTAGTCGTTGTGGGCACTCTTTGTCGAATGTGGCCGCCGCATCATCGATGATGCCGTGTCCTCGCGCGCAATGGTGGCGTCCGTCCCGCTTCGACCGTCGCGTTACGGCGCGAGAACATCCAGCGGAACAACTTGGACGCCACGCTCGGTAACATAGGCTTGCGAACCAAACCCGATGATCACGACTTTCGAAACCGGCGGGTTGTTTCCGGCGGCAACCATGCGTTTCTCGACAGCAACAAGGCTGTCAGACGCCTCTTCGATTTGAGCAGAGCTGAGTTTAACTTCGACCGGAATCCACGTTCCGCCGGGAGCCGCAATGACCGCATCGACCTCTAGATCGCGAGAATCATGATAGTGATAGAGGCCCATTCCGTTTGCTCGCGCATAAACCCACAAATCATGAAGCACCAGCGATTCAAAAAGCAGTCCGAGCGTCTTGAAATCTAGCAGTAGTGTCTCCGGGGTCGCCCCGAGTGCGGCGGCCGCCAGCGACGGGTCGGCGAGGTGATGCTTCTTTGAGTCTCTTAAATGCACCGGAGATCTCATTGCAGGGTTCCACGCGGGAATATCGCGAACGAAACTAACCCGAGCAAGAAGAGATATATATGATGCCGCCGTCTGTCTCGACACCTCTCCGCCAAGATCGGCTACGAGCGTCTTGAGTGTCGCTAAAGTGGATTCATTGCGCGCAAGCGATTCGATGACGGCTTTGACCTTCTCAGGGTCGCGGCGAGAGCCATCAACACGAGATAAATCTTCTTCGGCGACTATGCCGATATAGCGTTTGGCCATCGCGGACGCCGCCCGCGCATCGTGTCCGACCGCGGCGGGCCATCCACCGCGAACAACGCACTCGGCAATCGAGGCAGAATCCAGCGACCCGAAAGCTCCATTGAACTTTTCGCCAGAAATAATGCCCGATAGCTTAACCGCACCGCTGGATTTCCCGAGTTCGAAAAGCGTCATGGTGTCCATGCGCAGTTTGGCGAATCTTCCAACGCCGCTGTGCATCGGGCGTTCGTCGTCTCGCGGTGTTGCCGATCCCGTAAATATGAATTGGCCAGGCTCACCGCCGCGGTTGTCGCACTCAAACCGTGCCGCGTCCCAGAGTTTCGGAACCTCCTGCCACTCGTCAATCAGCCGCGGCACCTCGCCGGAAACGGCAAGAGCCGGATCCGTCTCGGCGCGTAAGCGATTCTCGAAGTTGCGGGACGGGTCCATGAGAAGGAGCCTGGACGCCGCACGGGTCTCGGCCGTGGTCGTCTTTCCACACCATTTCGGTCCTTCGATGAGAACGGCACCGAATATACCCAGCAGCTGGTCGAGCTCATTTTCGACAATTCTAGTGTAGTACTTTTTTGGCATATTTATCACCATTGTTACCAGCGCGTTTAACCTAATTTACAGTTTATATTTAACCAAATTTCGGTTCTGTGATTAACCATATTTATGCAATTCAATTAACGAAACAGATTTAGGAGCCATTTTTGCGAACGGCTTAAGCTGTGGTGCAGTCATTGACGTTCTAAAAGACTAGTCGAAAGGGACACTCTTTTCATAGCTCCGACACATGCGCCAACATGCCTGAAATCGGCGCGCTACAGATTGCGCCCATCTACTACTTTTACTCCCGCACCCCTGACCATACGCCCCTATTTTCAAAAATCGCACGTTCGCTACCTGCAGTTTTAATATTGCGATTTTCATCGTGCTTCGAGGTAAGCGACCAAAAGTAGTAGATGGCCCCAATTCCTGGCCGAGGGTATCTCGCCGCTCCTCCACGGGAAAATACGATCCGTTTTCCTCCGCCCCCAGGTAATCACGCGAGCAGGTTCTCGATGGGATCGGGGTCGGAGCTGGGGAGATAGCGGATTTCCAGCTCTATGCCGAGCTCTTGCAGCTCTTTGAAGGCGGCAACGTCCGCATCGTCTATGGCGACTGCAGGCGTCACGGAACGCTTGCCCTCCCCCGCACGCATATGGCCGACGCTGATCTTGGTGATGGGCACCCCGCCCTTAACCAGAGCCAGCGCGTCGACAGGCGAGGCAACCATAATCAAGATCAATTGGCGCGGCGTTGCGGTATGAATGATGTCGATGGTCCTTTGCACCGAGAAAAACCGCGTCCACACGCCCTCGGGCGCCGCGACCCTCATAGGCGCCCACTTGCGCGAATCAGCCGCAATCTCGTCGTTGACGACCAGGACAAGGTTAGTGCCTGCGACTTCGTTCCACAGCTCAACATCTTGCCCATAGATAAAGCGATCATCGATACGCGTAAGGAGAATCTTGGGCTGGGCCATCGCCGCCTCGTTTCGTTCGGCATCCATACGAACAGGATGCCGGCAGCTGACTCGACAGCAGGTCAAGCACCAAAGAGGCGTCGCAGACATCACGCCTTCAATATTAGTGCATGAAAAGTGAGAAAAGCCGTCAGAACACTTGCGCGGATGTGCGATGTCCCGTATCATAGACAGCCGTTGACGCCTCAGTTGCGTCATCACATGGCCGCCAGCGTAGCTCAGTTGGTAGAGCACCGCTCTCGTAAAGCGGGGGTCACCGGTTCGAGCCCGGTCGCTGGCTCCATTGCACAAGATAGCCGCCTTCGGGCGGCTTTTTTGTTGCCGATTTTGAGTGCGTGCGCGCCAATCCAAGCTTCGCCACGTCAACAGCGGCCCACTCGGTGGACTTCGGGTTTAATGCTTAGGGGCGGGGATTTACCAAAGTGAAATCTTAATGAAAAGAAACCCAGCTGCAACAATTGCCATGGTGAGGGCTCGAATTGGCCATATAGATCTAAAATAGTCGCGATATACAAATGTCGAGAGACGTTGGGGATATAGATGAAAAGAACTAAGGGTTTTCTTTTGTTGGTATTGATGCTGCTCGGACTGTTCTGCCTGAGTGGCCCTTCTTGGGCCGAGGCTGTCTGTCCTGAAGGTGAGCCTCAGCAGTCTTATACGGGCAGCCTGCTGATAACTGCTAAGGAGGGCGATGCCGACTCTCAGTCTGGGGTAAATCCCCTTGCCACTTTTGAGGGGGACGGCGGAACGGTCAAGCTTGACCATATTGGTAGCGGGATTTTGAGGTGGCAAGTTCTTCCGGACAAAATTGCGAACGATCCCTTCTCTTTTGCTGGAACGATATATCTATACAAGGTTGTGAGCGGAAAACAAAAATACGTCGATTGCTATCCGACAAACGGGTCTGGAATTGCATTCACCGGCATTTCGGGGCAGATTGATACACATGTACGAAAGGGAACCTATGTGGTGCGTTGGGTTGGAGCTGCTGGGGGCCCGATATGGATTGCAGTCTTGCGCCCCGATGTCCAAATAGGTTTCTCTCTCTAGACGGGAAGTTGCTCATGAACGCCATATACGACGGGGATGACTGGGTCGATCATTATACTTGGCGCCTGGTCGGCTCGAACGACAATGGGGATGTGGTGTTTGATGGACTATGTCCAAAGCATCTCCATCCTTTTGTCTCGTCGTTAATTGAGAGTTCCGCTCGTGTTGCCCCCTACAGCTCGGCATCGCTTCATGATACGGACGTTTTGAAGACCATAAGGGAATCAATTGACGAGGGCACGATGAGCGGCCCGCTGTTTTCTCGGCTTGTGGGGCTAGATGAGATTGGCTCGAAACGACTGCTTGCGGGCGAAAAAGTGGAACTCACTTATCGGTCGATGATTTCAATCCTGCGGCTAGCCGATGTTCTTCGCAAATAAATGAGGCTTCCCTATTCAAAAACCGAAAACCCCGCCAAACGTGATTCCCCTAGGGAAAACACGCTTAGCGGGGTCCTGGCGTGTTTTCCCTAGGGGAATCACACCATCAGACGAGCAGCTCAACCGGACAGCGCGTTACTCCTCCCAGTAAGCGTCGGCAAGCAACTTAAAGCAGATCTTCTTGACCGGCTGTGCGCCATCTCCCGGGAACTCGAGCGTGGGCATGTGGGGCTCGCCGGCAACGAACAGCGCGAATTTGTCGTCGGCAAGATCGCCGGCGATCGAGGCGTCGGAATCGACCAGGTCGTAGTCGTCCTTCTCGTCAAACTCCTGGACCAGCGTCAGGCTGCCCGTGGCAACCTTAAAGGCCTCACGACCCTCGACGTCAATCTGCAGGTCGTGATAGCGCTGATGCGTCTCATAGTGAGCCTCGGCCTCGGGACGCGTCGTGGGAGCCATGACGTTCGCAAAGACCTTGTCGCCCAGAATCGGATGGCTACCGACCTCGAGCTGCGCCGGGTCGTTCTCCTCGAGCCAGTCGATCAGCACATCGAGGCCCTTGAGCATTCCGCGGTACTCCTCGATATCGCCCAATGCACCGTAAATCATCTAAATCCCCTCTCGGATCGTTTATTTGGCAGCTACTCGGTAAATGCATTACCGACGCTGTTGCCACCCACATACGTCTCGACCAGGGTAAGGTCGGGATTGAACACGACAGCATCGGCGTCGCGCCCCGGCATAATGCTACCGCACTTGGCATCAGCTCTAGCCACAAGCAAGCAAGCGATGCCGGGACCGGCGCCCGAACTCCTACAGCTCGGTCACGACAACGCCGTTGTAAACCTCGTCCCAACGATCCATAACCAAGTGGCCAGTCATGGGATCCATGGCATTGAGCTTGCCGCAGGTGTTGGCGGTACGCAGCACCGTCTCGTCATCCGCGCCAGCAGCAATCGCATGTGCGAAGCCGGCAATGGTCGAATCGCCAGAGCCCGTAGCGTTAACGGCGGGGATATCGGGGGTCTTGGCGCGGAACGCACGGCCGTTATGGAAGCCCACGGAACCGGCGGCACCCATGGAAACGACGACCCAGGGGATATCGGAGAAGCGGGCATCAGAGGCGAGCGCGGCGCGGAGCTCGTCCACATCGTCGGTGGTAAAGCTCATGCCCAGAAGGCCGTTGATCTCGGTCAGGTTAGGCTTAACCAGCTCGGGCTTAACTTCGGACTTAAGGGCGGCCTCAAGCGAAGCACCCGAGGTATCGAGCAGCACCTTGGCGCCGGCGTTCTCGGCAATGCCCGTGATCTTGGCGTAGTAGTCCGCCTCGACACCACGGGGCAGCGAACCCGAGATGGTAACGACAGCGGCCTTGCTCGCAAGCTCGGCGAACTTGGCGGTAAAGGCATCAAGCTCCTCGGGGGCAATCGTCGGGCCGCTCTCGAGTAGCTCGGTCTGGTTGCCGGCGTGGAGGATGTTGAGGCAAATGCGAGTCTCGCCCTTGATGGGTACAAAATCATTCTTAATGCCGTTGGCATCCATGAGCTCGGCCATGTAGGCGCCCATGTGGCCGCCGAGCAAACCGGTTGCCACAACGTCGTCGCCCAGCTGACCCAGTACACGGGCCACGTTGAGACCCTTGCCGCCGGCGGTCTTTTCGGGCGTCACACGGTTAACGTCGTCGATAATGAGCTCATCAAGCTGATAGCGTGTATCGACGGACGGGTTCATCGTAACGGTGAGGATCATTTTTAGCTCCTTATCTCGCAGGCTCCTTGTGCCTCGCGATACGAGTCGACAAAACGGAATTACAGAATCTCAATCGTGAACGAGCGAACGACGGTCTCCTTGGGCTTGGCGA
>DBFVGT010000107.1:0-9909 GCA_048524725.1 Collinsella sp.
CAGGGCCAGCCGACCATCCAAGACCGGCTGGCCCTTCGATTTAGACGATTGGATCATCATGTCCGTTAACCCTGCTAGCGTCACCAACCCGCCTGCGCAGTTTCCCGAGAACTTTGTCTTTGGCGGCGCCACCGCTGCCTACCAGGTAGAGGGCGAGACCCGCACTCACGGTAAGGGCAAGGTTGCCTGGGACGACTTCCTGGAGGCCCAGGGCCGTTTCTCTCCCGATCCCGCTTCGGACTTCTACAACCAGTACCCCGTCGACCTGGAGCTGTGCGAGGAGTTCGGCATCAACGGCATCCGCCTCTCCATTGCCTGGAGCCGCATCTTCCCCAACGGCACCGGCGAGATCAACGCCGAGGGTGTGCAGTTCTACCACGACCTCTTTGCCGAGTGCCACAAGCACCACGTTGAGCCGTTTGTCACGCTGCATCACTTTGACACGCCGCTTCCCCTCTTTGAGAAGGGCGACTTCCTCAACCGCGAGACCATCGACGCCTTTGTGGACTTTGCCACCTTTTGCTTTAAGGAGTACGCCGACCAGGTGACCTATTGGTTCACCTTTAACGAGATCTGGGCGGACGCCTCCAACACCTACATCGAGGGCACCTTCCCCGGTGGCGTCAAGGCGCATCTGGCCGAGGCTTTCCAGTGCGAGCACAACATGATGCTCGCCCACGCCAAGGCAGTACTGGCCTTCCACAACGGCGGCTTTAAGGGCAAGATCGGCGTCATTCAGTCGCTGGAGTTTAAGTACCCGCTCGATGAGAACGACTTTGGCGACATCAAGGCCGCCAACAACGAGCACGTGCTGCAGAACCAGTTTTTGCTCGACGCCACCTTCCGCGGCGACTACGCGCCCGACACGCTCGAGGTCGCCAACCGTCTGGCTGCCGTCTCCGGCGGCACCATCGAGATCCTGGACGAGGACCTCGAGATCATGCGCGAGGCAGCGCTCTACAACGACTACCTGGGTGTCAACAACTACCAGTGCCGCTTCCTCAAGGCATACGACGGCGAGAACGACCTGCACCACAACGGTACGGGCGAGAAGGGCACCGGCCGCTGGCGCGTCAAGGGCATTGGCGAGCACGTGAACAAGCCCGGCATCCCCACCACCGACTGGGACTGGATCATCTATCCCGAGGGCCTGTTCGACCTGCTCGTCTACATTAAACAGCGCTACCCCAACTACAAGCAGATCTTCATCACCGAAAACGGCATGGGCTACAAGGATCCCTACAAGGACGGCTTTGTGGACGACCAGCCGCGCATCGACTACATCGAGCAGCACCTGCGCTGGCTGCTCAAGGCCATGGAAGTGGGCGTCAACGTGGGCGGCTACTTCCTGTGGAGCCTGCAGGACCAGTTCTCCTGGACCAACGGCTACAACAAGCGCTACGGCTTCTTCTACGTGGACTTTGAGACCCAAAAGCGCACGCCCAAGGCAAGCGCCTACTGGTACAAGCACGTGGCGGAAACCCGTCGCCTGGACTAGCGCCTTGCGGCGAGCGGAATTGCTCCGCACACATAACTTGTCCCCATTTCTCAACCGGGGGCGGCACGTCACATGGCACGCCGCCCCCGGCCTTTTTGTGCAGGTCGGAAGCCGTTTGTCTCGATCTGTAACATCCAGCCGAGCTTTTCAGTCCCAACTGTTACAGATTGAGATGAAAGGGACCGACCAGGCCGAATTGCCTCAATCTGTAACACTAAAACCGGTTTTGGACGTCTAGCTGTTACAGATTGAGACAAACTCACAGGTCAATCCTCTCAATCTAAATCTATAACATCTAGCGGGTTATTTCTCCCCTAACTGTTACAGATCGAGATAATCGGAATAGGCCGGGCAGAACATTCTCGATCTGTAACATCTAGCCGAGTTTTTGGAGCACAACTGTTACAGATCGAGACAAACAGGCCGAGCACGTCTACGCCCGTAGGTCTTTCACGCTGGAGCGCTCGACCAACACGCCCGAAACAAGTGTGCGGCTTCTGGAGCTCGGTGCCTCCAGGCCCGCAACGACCTCGTTAAGCGCACGGATGCCCAGCTCGCGGTGACGGAACTTCACCGACGTCAAAATCGAATTGGGAATCGTCTTGTAGAGCTCATCGTCGAAGCCGATCACGGACACATCGTCGGGTACGCTCAGCCCCTTATCGCGCAGAGCCGTCATAACGCCGTTGGCCATACAATCGTTGGCGGCCAGGACCGCCGTGCAATCGGGTTTATCGGCAAGCACAAGGCCCGCGGCATAGCCACTATCCGCATTCCAATCGCCTTGCAGAGGCTCGGGCGGCTCAATGCCACGCGCCTCGAGCGCCGCACGCCAGCCTTTCATACGACATTGGCTCGAAAGCGACTCTTTCTTACCCGAAACGAAATACACGTTTTTGTGCCCGCGATCCAATAAGTACTCGCAAGCCATACGCGCGCCACCCTCTTGATCGTCACTGACAGTAGAGCAGCTAGGATGCTCCATCGGCGTGATAATCACCGTCTTGAGATCTTTGGGCGCCTCGAAGGAATCAAAGTCGTCGACCATCTGGCGCAGGTTGAAGATCATGCCGTCAACGGGAAGCTGCGACATTCTGCGCGCCGCATCGGCAAGGCCCATCTCCTCCTCTGCCCGCTTTTTAATCATCGTGAGCGCGAAGCCGCGCTCTGCAGCAGCGTCGGCGATGCCGTCGATCATGTCTACAGCACCACCAGACAGGTGGAACATCACCACGCCGATGCACCCGTAGCGGCCCAGTTTGAGTGAACGCGCGGCAAAGTTGGTCCTAAACCCAAGCGTCTCCATAGCCGCATGGACCTTATCGCGCGTCGACTCGCGCACGCTGCCAGGCTCATTGATCACACGCGATACCGTCTTGAGGGAAACGCCCGCGGCAACCGCCACATCGTTCATTGAGACGTTTTTCTTGTCCATCGTTGCCACTGCTTCTCCAGTCGGTTCCCTATCGATTGTTCTCTGCGTTCTAGCATACACTACCTGCTCAGCTTTCAAATTTACCGTTTACCGGACAATACCGACCGTTCACCCGCAAATCCTTGTTGCCCTTTCAATAATGTCTTACGTTGTCATTAACGAAATGACAACGTTGTCATTTCGCAACGCCTTCCCTAGCTGGAAGGTTTCCGGGCAGTCCTGACCATCCATCGACGACAAGTTCCATCCGTACGCATAGCGCACCAAGCAGCAAAGGAGCTCCATGGACGCCATCGTAAAGATGCTCGAAAAGCATCAACCGTTCTTTGAGAAGATCTCGAGGAACATCTATCTCCAGGCTATCAAGGACGGATTTCTTGGGTGCATGCCCATCGTCCTCACCTCTTCGATCTTTCTGTTGATCGCCACCCTTCCCGGCGTAGTTGGTATCACGCTTCCCCAGCCGCTCATCGACTGGTGCAACAAGCTGTACAACTTCACCATGGGCGTCATGGACATCATGGTCGCCGGCACCACCGCCAAGAGCTTTACGGCTTCCATGAACCGCCGTATGCCCGCTGGCAAGGTGCTCAACGACGGCTCCACCATGGTTGCCGCCCAGTGCAGCATGCTGCTGCTCGCGGTTACGCAGTTCACCACCAAGCTCGACGGCTCCGAGCTTTCGGTCTTCGATTGCACCAGCATGGGCACGCGCGGTCTGTTCTCCGCTTATATCGCGGCGTTCATCACCGTTTGGGTCTATAAGTTCTGCGTCTCGCGCGATCTGACCATTAAGCTGCCTAAGGAGGTCCCGGGTGCTATCGCTCAGAACTTCCGCGACATCATCCCCTTTGGCGGCGCTGTCATCATCTGCGGCATCATCGATGTGGTCGTACGCAACCTCATGGGTGTTCCGTTTTCCGAGCTGCTCATCAAGCTGCTCTCCCCGCTCTTCACTGCAGCAGAGACCTACCCCGGACTCATCCTTATTCAGGCAGCCACGGCGTTCTTCTGGTTCATCGGTGTCCATGGCCCCTCGATTGTCCAGCCGGGTATTGACCCCATCCGTCTTGCCAACCAGGCCGAGAACCTGCAGGTTCTGCTGGCCGGTGGTCACCCTGCCCACTCCCTCACCTTTAACATGTCGCTCGTGGGTGAGTTCGGCGGCACCGGCGCTACGTTCATCGTACCGCTTCTGCTGATTCTCTTTATGAAGTCCAAGCAGCTCAAGGCCGTCGGTAAGGCCTCGATCGTACCGGTAGCCTTTGCTGTCAACGAGCCGCTCCTCTTTGGCGCACCGATGATTCTTAACCCCTACATGCTCATCCCCTTTGTTGCCGCCGGCTGCGTCAACGTGAGTATTGCCAAGTTCTTTATCGATAACGTGGGCATGAACGGTTTCTCCTTCGTGGTGCCTTGGGCCACCCCCGCCCCCATCGGCATTTTCATCACCACGAACTTCCAGCTTATCGCCCTGGTATTTGTTGCGATCATCATCTTGCTGGACGCCATCATCTACCTGCCGTTCTTGAAGGCATACGATAAGCTGCTCTGCGACCAGGAGGCCGAGCGCGCCGCCGAGCTGGGTCTCGAGTCCAATGGTGCCGCTGCCATCGCTGCCGACGCCTCTGCGCCCACTGTCGAGCAGACAACCGTTGCCGCCGCCGACAGCAAGCCTGTCGCCGATCAGCCCAAGCCCGCCGCCGATGCATCCACCAAGAAGAATGTCGACGGTCTGAAGGTCCTCGTCCTGTGCGCCGGCGCCGGCACCTCTGCCATGCTTGCCAATGCCATCAAGGAAGGTGCCGCGCAGACTGGCGAGAACATCGCCTCCTCTGCAGGTGCCTACGGACAGCACACTGCCATCATGGATCAGTACGACGTCATCGTGCTCGCCCCGCAGGTTCGTAGCTACTACAACGACATGAAGGCCGACACCGATCGTCTGGGCATTAAGCTGCTCGCCCCGCGCGGCAAGGAATACATCGACCTTACCCGTGACCCTGCCGGCGCCATCAAGTGGCTCCGCGAGAACCTCGACTAGTTTCCTCCCTCTGTTGGTGCCCGGACCCCCAGTTCGGGCACCTCTCCCTATTCGTATCCCACAGAAAGGATGACTCATGAACAACCCCATGCAGTTCCCCGACGGCTTCGTATTTGGCGGCGCCACCGCCGCTTACCAGGTTGAGGGCGAGACCCGAACGCACGGCAAGGGCAAAGTGCCCTGGGACGATTTCTTGGCTGCTCAGGGTCGCTTCTCCCCCGACCCCGCAAGCGATTTCTACAACAAGTACCCGGTCGATATCGACCTGTGCCAGCGCTTCGGTATCAACGGTATCCGTGTCTCTATCGCTTGGAGCCGTATCTTCCCCAACGGCACTGGTGAGATGAACCCCGAGGGCGTTGCCTTCTATCACGAGCTCTTTGCCACCTGCAATAAAGCCGGCGTTATCCCCTATGTCACGCTCGATCACTTTGATACGCCCGAGGCCTTTTACCAGAACGGCGGCGAGGGCTTCCTGACGCGCACGACCATCGACGCCTTTGTTGCGTACGCCAAGTTCTGCTTTGCCGAGTTCACCGAGGTCAAGCACTGGTTTACCTTTAACGAGATTCCCGCGACCGCCGAGGGCAGCTTTATCGTTGGCAACTGGCCGCACGGCGAGAAGTACCGCCTGGACAAGGCCTTCCAGCTCATGCACAACATGATGGTGGCCCACGCCAAGGCCGTCGTCGCCTTCCATGAGGGCGGCTTTGAGGGCGAGATTGGCATTGTCCAGAACCTGGAGCCCAAGTATCCCCTCGACCCCAACAACGCCGCCGACTGCGAGGCGGCTCGCATGGCCGACGTCATCAACAACCGCTGGGTACTCGACGCCACCTTCCGCGGCCACTATGCAGCCGATACCACGGAGGCTGCGACCAAGCTGGCCCATATCGCCGGCGGCGAGCTTGACGTCCGCGATGAGGACATCGCCGCGCTGACCGCCGCGCTCCCCTACAACGATTGCCTGGGCGTCAACACCTACAAGTGTCAGTTCCTGCGTGCCGCCGAGGGCGAAAACGACATCAACCACAATGGCACCGGCGACAAGGGCTCCTCGCGCTGGTTCCTCAAGGGCGTGGGCGAGTCATGCGTGCGCGAAGGCGTTCCCACGACCGATTGGGACTGGATTATCTATCCCGAGGGCCTCTACGACCTGCTGCTGCGCATTAAGAACGATTACCCCAACTACAAGAAGATCTACATCACCGAGAACGGCATGGGCTATAAGGACGACTTCGAGGACGGCTTTATCGACGATGCCCCTCGTATCGACTACATGCGCCAGCATCTCGCGTGGATCCTCAAGGCAATCGACGGCGGCGTGAACGTCGACGGCTACTTTGTGTGGTCGCTGCAAGACCAGTTCTCCTGGACCAACGGCTATAACAAGCGCTATGGCCTGTTCTACATCGACTTTGAGACCCAGAAGCGCTATCCCAAGGCGAGCGCGTACTGGTACAAGAACGTCGCGGAGACCGGCCTGCTCACTGCCTAACTTTTGCCGCATACCCCCTGTCGGCCGCATGCGAATCCCTCCACGGGTTCGCATGCGGCCTTTTTTGTTTTGCCCGGGCCTGAGCCTGTCGTTTGTCTCGATCTGTAACATCTGGCAGGGATTTTCAGCCCCAACTGTTACGGATCGAGACAATTAGATGGTCAAATCCACCCTTGCATGTCATATCGCGTCACCTTGACGCGCAAAATGACGCGCAATTTTTCCGTGTCATACTTTTGATGTGCAAAATGACGTGTAAAATTTTACATGTCATTTTTCGTGTCAAGTTGAAGCAAAACGGAGCAAAATGATGCAAGAGTCTAAAGATCTTGAGTTCAAGGAGAGCGTCACCAATTCGTTCCTTAAAACCGTCTCTGCCTATGCAAACAGCACGGGCGGGCGCGTCCTATTCGGAATCGATGACGACGGAAAAACCGTTGGCCTCGATAACCCCAAGCAGACCTGCCTAGATATCGAAAACAAGATTAACGATTCGATTATCCCCCAGCCCGATTACTCCCTAAAAATCAACGAGTTCGATGCAACCGTAGAGCTTACGGTCTTTCCCGGCAGATCGAAGCCTTACCTGTACCGATCAAAGGCGTACAAGCGCAATGACACCGCGACCATACCAGTTGATACCCTAGGCCTTTCGCGCCTTGTGCTCGAGGGTCAAAACCTCTCCTTTGAACAGCTCGCGGCAAGTAAGCAAGATTTATCTTTCACCGTTTTAGAGAATCGCCTAACAGCAAAGCTTTCGCTTGAGTCGTTCACAACCGACACTCTCAAAACCCTCGGCCTGCTCGATGAGACCGGGACCTACAATAACGCAGCAGAGCTACTCGCGGACGAGAACGGCTTCCCAGGCATCGACATTGCAGTGTTTGGTGACACCATCAATCTCATTAAACAGCGCAAAACTCTTGAGCATGCATCAGTCTTAGCAGAAATTGACAGCGCGCTTGAACTATTTGAAGCTCAGTACTGCTACGAAGAGATCAAGGGAATGGAACGAATTCGCAAGGAGCTCATTCCACTTGAGGCGTTCCGTGAGGCAATAACCAATGCAATCGTTCATAGGACTTGGGATGTTCCCGCGCACATCCGCATCTCGATGTTCGACGACCGCGTGGAGGTCGCCTCGCCTGGCGGCTTGCCAGCAAGCATGACTGTCGATGAGTACCTGTCCGACATGCTGTCTGTTAGACGTAACGGCATTCTTGCCGAAGTCTTTTTGCGCCTAGGCCTTATCGAGGCATTCGGAACGGGCATTATGCGAATCCGAGACACCTACAAAGGCAGCATCAAAAAGCCCCGTTTTCAAGTTTCGGACAACGCCATTGTGGTCACACTTCCCCTTCTCATGGATAACCCCGGGCTCGAAGGCGACGAACTTACCGTATTCGGACTGCTAAGTGGAGTACGCCCTCAATCGACAAGTGAGCTTGCCGCCAAAGTGACCTTTAGCCGCTCGAAGCTACTTCGCATCCTCAAAAAACTCGTTGAAACAGGCCTGGTTACAGCTGAGGGCACCGGCAGGGGACAGAAGTACCGCCTGCAGCGTTAGTTAGCAAATGACCTGCGTGTGCTCTTCGATGGCAGCGCGATCTCCATCAGCAATACCCGGTTCGCACACCACGGCGTCTAAATTGTCCAGGCGACAGAAGGTATAGAAATCGCGCTTGCCGATCTTGCTGGAGTCGGCGATCAGATAGCGCGAGTCGGCCTTGCTAAAGGCGAGCTGCTGGATGCGGCCCTCTTCCATGTTAGACGTGGACACGTCGCCGTTCAAAATGCCGTTGGCGCCGATATAGGCTGCGTCGATTCCCAGCGCGCGCAGGGTATCCTCGGCCATTGGCCCCACAAAGGCGGCGGTGCGGCGGCGATACATGCCGCCCACGAGGCACAGGTCGCAGTCTTCGCGCGCCTCGAGCAAGTTAAACACCGAAAGCGAATTGGTCACAATGCGCAGGCGAAACGCCGGCAGCATCGAGGCCATCTGCTCAACCGTGGTGCCCGTACCCAAGAAGATGGTCGAGCCTTCCTCGATAAGCTCCACAGCGCGGCGCGCGATCTGCAGCTTTTCCTCGGCATGCTTAGTGCGCTTTTCGCTGTGCGAATACTCATGGCGCAGCATAGCGTGGGGACGGCCCTGTGCACTGCGGGCTCCGCCGTGCACGCGCTCGATCTCGCCTAGGCTCGCAAGTTCCTCAAGGTCGCGGCGGATCGTCATGTCCGAAACGCCCAGCGCATCCGAAATCTCTTTGACCGAGACCGTGCCCTGCTCCTCGAGCAGCTGACGAACCTTATCCTGTCGCTCTGCCTTAATCACGATGAATCCTCGCCGTTCTTTGCGCGCATATCATTCAAACAGTAACGAACAAATTATATCAGACTCGTACGCGTCAAAAATGAACGCCCGAACAGCTCCAATCATCACTTTTTTGAGAAAAATACCCCCTGCTTTAGTGAGGTGTAGTGATAATCTCGCCTGTTCGCGCTACAGTTTGTCCGAAATACCTCGATGTTAGGAACCAAATGATCACTTCCGAGCTTTTCGGCACCGCGCCGTGCGGTACCCCCGTTCATCGCTACACCCTCAACGGGCCCGAGATCTGCGTTCGCATTATGGACTATGGCGCCACGGTGCTTGGTATCGATGTGCCCGACATTCCCGGCAACGTGCGCGATGTGGTGCTGGGCTTCGATAAGCTCGAGGATTACTTTGACAACCCCGCCTGCTTTGGCGCGACCATCGGCCCTGTGGCAAACCGCACCGCTGGCGCCACGATCGCCATCGACGGCACAGACTGGCATATGCCCGCCAACGAGGGCGCCAATAACCTGCACAGCGACCTTGAGCACGGTCTGCACAAACGTGTGTGGGATGTTGAGCTCGACGAGGTCCATAACGCCGTGCGCATGACCACCTCGCTTAAGGATGGCGAGCTGGGCCTGCCCGGCAACCGAACCTTTACGGCCGTGTTTACCGTTACGCGCACCGGCATCTTCCGCATCGATTATGGCTGCGAGAGCGACCGCGCCACCTACGTGTCCATGACCAACCACACGTACTTTAACCTTGCAGGCCATAACGCCGGCATGGACTGCGAGCACTTCTTTGTTGCCAACGCCGCCCACTACCTGCCCATCAATGAGCAGAACATTCCCACCGGCCAGATTGCCCCGGTCGAGGGAACACCGTTTGACTTTCGCGAGCTTCGCCCCGTCGCACCCGGCATGGAGGCCGACGACCCGCAGATCAAGCAGGCCCGTGGCTACGATCACTGCCTGTGCATCGATGGCTATCAGTACGGCCGCAACCTGCGCCGCGCGATGCACGTCGAGGAGATGTGGACCGGTCGTGAGATGGACTACTACACCACTGCCCCGGGCGTGCAGCTCTACACCGGCAACTGGCTGGGCGACGAGCA
>DBFVGT010000108.1:0-3647 GCA_048524725.1 Collinsella sp.
ACGTTGTGAGGCAGATGCGGGACGGCGGAGGCAATGAGGCGTCGCTTCCGACATCAGTCTTTGCTGTCGATTTGAGCGACGAGTAGCTTAAGGCGAACAACTAAAACGAAATATCAGCGTGAAGGGACCCGTGTCTAACACAGGTTCTTTCTTTTAGATTATCTTGACAAATATGAGTTATCGGAAAACAATAACAACTATGGAAAACGATAAAGGAAAGAAGGAACGATATGAGCGGTTTTGCTATCAAGCAGAACGGGAGGCCAATGAACGCATCAGCGATAAAGCTATCAAAAGTATCAAAGCGCTACGGGAAACGGCGCGTTTTGCATGACGTTTCCTTCGAGGTGCATCAGTCTGAGCTCTGTGCCCTGGTCGGTGCAAACGGTGCGGGCAAAAGCACGCTTATTAAAATAGTGCTGGGCCTCTGTGAGCCATCGTCGGGGAGCGTGGAGCTCTTTGGAGGCAAGTCGAAAAAAGAGCTGAGCCTGATGCGGACGCGTGTCGGCTATGTGCCAGATTCCTGCGGAGCATACCAATCCCTCAGTGCGGCTGAGAATCTTCGGATCCGATGTGCGGAATGGGGGCTCGATGAGAAACGTGAGGTTCCTCGTGTCTTGGGCCTAGTCGGGCTGGACGTCGATGAGAAAAAGAGCGTGAGCAGTTTTTCTCTGGGAATGAAACGGCGACTGGATATAGCTACGGCTTTATTGGGCGACACCGACGTACTAATTTTCGATGAGCCGGCAAATGGATTGGATCCGTTGGGCATCGAGAGTATATGGGCCCTTATCGGTCGATTGAATCGGGAGCAGGGCAAAACCATGCTTATCTCTAGCCACGACTTGGATGAGCTGGCATCGGTTGCAACAAGCTGCCTGTTTCTTCATGACGGTGAACTGCTAAAAAAGGAATCGATGGACGTCATAAGGGATGAGGCGTCATCCCTAAAAGAGTATTACAGGCGCTTGATGAAGGCGGTCTCGCTATGAAGCGGGCGATCCATCCCATAAAGGCAGATATGATGCGTTTGCACAGGATATTTCCGGCGAAGTTTGGTCTTGCGCTTATGCTGGCGTTCGGCCTTCTCTTCGGCATCTTTCTAAAAAACGGAACAACGTTGCTCGCCTTTGGCTATGGCGTTTGTGGGGAGGATATTGGTTTCCTCTGGAATGCAATCGATCCTTCTGCGCCTGATGAGTCCCTTGCGCGCAGCGCTTTTGCCGGTACATCCCTGTTCGTTCCACTCATCGTTTGTTTGGTGCTTTTACAGGAGCATGGCTATAAAGAGGGGCACCGAATTTCTTCGGCAAGAGGTCTCAACCGCTTTTATGGGGCTCTAGCCCATGCATTTTCGTCTGCTTTAATAATTGGCGCAGCGTATAGCGCGCTTTGCCTTCTTCTTTTTGCAATAGCCATAATACGTGGAGGGCATAACTACTCGCACAACATACTAACTGTATTTTTGCCTGCAATGATAGTCAACGCCGTATTGGTGATATCGGTTGCGCTGGAGACGGTGACCATCTATCGGATAACGGGCAGCGCTGTATTGAGCGGGGCCGTGGTGATAGTTGGATTTGTCATGAGCTTGACGCTCTACGGAGCCTTCCTTCAGGCACCTATACCATCCTTGCGATGGATCTTCTTCCTTCCTGGGCCGTACCTTGGAGTCGGATGTGCCCTTGGGTATAGCGATATGGGGCAGCTGACGCTTCTGGGATATGGCGCGGCAGCCAGCTGTCTATCGGTATTGATTTACGCTCTCGTGAGCTTTCGTGCTGGGGGTGTGTTCAATGGCTCGTCAGATTAAAAGATTCCTCCATTCAGAATGGAAGCATGTGAGCAAATGGGCGTACGCCTTAATCCTGGTAATTTATGCGTGCATGGTGGTATTGCAGCTTAATTCTTTCCCGATGTGGTTCTGTAGCCTCCGTGAGAACAGTTTCTTGGGTTTTTTCCCAGACCCGACGCTTCGGCTATCGGCGGAGGATGTCCTTCTATTTGGCAATGCAGAGGTTTTTCGCGGTCTGCTGTTCAACGTAGCCCCGTTGGCCCATGCATTGTTCTTTCCGTTCATCGCGGCTTGCATTGTGCCGCGCTTTGTCAGTTCGGGCTTTGTCGAGGAACCGTGGGGGTTGTCGGAGGCTCGGGGAGGGAAGCGTGTGTGCGCTATCGTTGCGCGAGTGGTGCTATCTTCTTTTGCCCTTTTGGGCGCGTTTGTCCTGTCGAGTGTCGTTTTGTACTGTCTTAACTGCGCAATCGTTTCGGATGCTCAGCAGTATTTCAACCTGCATGTATTTTGCTATCGACTTGTTCTTGCTGCCGCTGCCTGCCTTGCATACGTGGTTTCTTGCGTAATCGTTGTTTCCTATTTTGGGTCCGGCTTCGGTCCGATTGGCATGCTGTTGCTTGTCAACGTCGTAGCGATCTACATACAGATCGGGGCCAATTCCATGCTTCCGCTTCCAGCCTCGATGCTCATGTGGATTTGCGGCGTGACCCCGTTGGGGAATGGTCAATGCATCTCGATTTTAATTGACTGCCTCATAAACGTAGCAAGCGTTTTTATCATTTGCTTTACTGTCGACCGATTGCGGTCGAGATTTCTCTGATTGTTTGTGAGGGATAATCATACCGAGCATATCAAATACAGGGGGGCGGGCACCGTAGCTGGTGTCCGCCCCCGGCTTAGGAGGCTTTAACCTGAGTGGTTCGCGAGCTAGCGGGCCTGCTTTACCTTTGCCGCCGCCTCGACAAACGACTTCCACAGGTTAAAGTCGGTTTCGAGCGTCTTCCACGTGTACTCGGGATGCCATTGCACGCCTAGACAGAATGGTTGGCCTTCGACCTCGATGCACTCGGGAATACCGTCGGTTGCCTTGGCGACCAAGCGCGTGCTTTTACCCAGACGATCGACGCAGCAGTGATGTGCTGAGTTGGTCTGGATCAGTCTGTGGCCGCCAAGCGCGCGCTCCAGCAGCGAGCCCGGCATGACCTCGACAGGGTGCACGGGATCGTTGAGCACGTGGGTATGGCGCCACTGTGTGCGGCCCTCGCGAGCGCCCAGGCTCGGCACGTCCATGCACAGAGTGCCGCCAGTGGCGACATTGAGCAACTGCGTGCCGCGGCAGGTGGTAAAGAGCGGCTTTTTGGCGCGGAGCACCTCGCCGACCAGCTTAAACTCAAAGCTATCGCGGATCTCACAGCAGAGGGTGGGGTCGTAGGGTCGATCATCGCCCCAACGTTTGGGATTGACATCGGGGCCGCCGGGAATGGCGATGCCGTCGGCGATATCGACGTAATGACGGATGACCTCAATGTCCTCGGTGATGGACATCTGCAGCGGCAGGCCGCCGGCGGCAAGGATGGCATCGACAAAGACACTTGCGATTTCCTCGTTGGGGGAGAGCGTCTCGCTTAAAAACGGCTTTGCCTCTTCCCAACGCGGCGCGACGAGGATGAGTGGGCGGTCGGTGGGGGCGACGTCGACATGTGGGGTGTAGGACGATGAAGTGCGAGTTCCGATCATAGGTGTTGCTTTCGAATCTAAAGGTGACAGGGCGCATGAGAGACGTAGGACAACACTTTCAATGGATTTGTCCCACGGGGTGGCTGGCTAGTGGCCCTTAATGGAGTTGAGGAAG
>DBFVGT010000109.1:0-20808 GCA_048524725.1 Collinsella sp.
CAAGTGTCTCGAGCGGCTGGTACCGCTTGAGCAGCTCGCGAGAGCTGGTGCCCTCCAAAGGAACGTCCGGCGAGAACCGGGCGGTATGTTGCGAGAAAAGCGGCATGGCCAACCCTCGTGCGTTTAAAGTTCGTTTGCGAGCGGCGGGCGCGGGGCCGAGCCGTTCGCGGTGGCATAGATGCTGCTAGTGTAGCACGCTCGGGCAGATGGCGAGGATAGCGGGATGCGAGGTGGCCCGATCGATTCGGCCCGTTTCGGCTCGTTTGGAAAGCGCATCTCA
This sequence comes from Collinsella sp., assembly GCA_048524725.1. Lineage (GTDB taxonomy): Bacteria > Actinomycetota > Coriobacteriia > Coriobacteriales > Coriobacteriaceae > Collinsella. The sequence continues at coordinate 281 of DBFVGT010000109.1, forward strand.
GTTTTCAGCCAAATAATGGGATGCGCTTTCCAAATGGGGTGGGCTGCGGAAACTGCATCCCAGAATATTGCCCTGGAACGGGATGCGCTTTCCGAACCGGCGTCCAAAAGGAAACCGCATCCCGCTTTGATGTGGGGACTGCGAACAAAAGCCGGACCGTGATCTGGCGCGGATTGGAGTTCGCCTGAATCATTGATGCTGGCTGGTGTGAGAACAGAGATAAACGAGCGGCTCGAGCGATATAATGACACGCTATGGAGGCCGTATGCTCTTTTCCCGCCGTTCTGCTACATTTGCCTGCGCCATTGCGCTTGTCGTAATGGCGGTCACCCCTTATCACCGGTTTTCATCTTCAATCGGCCTAGCGTCAGGTGCAATGACCTGGCTCGTTATCCTGGGCGCATGCCTCGCGGCGTTTGTTCATGGTGCTGCGCTATGCAAGGGGGGAATGAGAAGGCCGAGGCATCTCGGTGCCATCGGTGTTTTCCTTGGTGTTATTGCAACGGTTCCCGAATGGGCCGACCTGGCTTTCTATGCTCGCGGAGACTCTATTCCAATCGTGTTTGCACCGATTTGGTTGTTACATGGCGTTTCGTGTGTCTCGTGCTTTGTTGGGTCGCTGCTTCTCTCATATGTTATTTGGGGCACGGCGGACTCTCCTTTGACGCAGAGGTCGACACGGACTGACGAAAGGGAAACTCGTCACCCGCAGGACGCGATTTTTACAGAAACAATAGCCGTCATGTCTTGCCTGCTGTTTTGCTGTCGAGTTTCATGGAGAGTCGTTCCCGAGCCATGGGGGATGCCCCCTGTAACGGCCGCGTCAATTGGCCTTGCGCTTTTAATTCCGTTGGTCTATCTCGCATTGACTGTGGCCCCGCCGTTTTGCCGCCCTCGTGCCTTTGGCCATGGGCGGCGCGACGTGTTTGCCTGTTCTGTGCTCGTAGCAGTTCCTATTGGTCTTATTCCGGCTGTTGAGGCGGCATACTTCGCAAGCGATGCCGTGGTCATTGCATTGCTGGCGATGGGGTCCGTTATCGCTGCTGCCTTCGTATGCATGTTGCTAAGGGGGAAACGGGACAACAATTCGGATATCGCCTATGCGTCCGACACATTCGATGCGGGGGTGTTTTCCCCTGCCCTGTCGCCTAGAGAAGAGCAGTTTGTTCGACTGCTGCTCAAAGGGAAAACGCCGGCGGAAATTGCCAAGGAGACGGATACGAAGCCATCGACGGTGAGAACAACGCTTCACCGAGCATACGGGAAGGCGTCGGTTGCGGGCTCACGCGAGCTCGTGGCGCTGTTTGCGGGTGAGGGCGATACTGTAGGGCATGAGCTACCGCAGCGGCATGCTGACGATATAGTGGCATCAGCTCGAACGCGCCGGCTGTTTCGATACCTGCTCACATTATTCTTTATCCTCCTTGCGGCGGGGCCCTTGGTAATGGCGGATAGCGATTGGGGGTCCGGTGTTTCGCGGGCTGTCGCCTTTTCCCTCTTAAGCTACGCATTGGGTCTCGGACTGCTTCTGTCGCTACGCTACGCGGGTGGAAAAGCGAATCGTGGCGCTGCGCTGGATAGAGCGGGTGAAGCGATTTGGCTCGGAAGCCCGTACGTATGGGCGGTGCTATCTGCTGTGGAATGGTCTTTTATCTATATCGCGGCATTGATGTGCATACGCGTTCCGTTGATGGCTGTGCCGGTCCTGTTTTGCGGCGTGGCGTCTACGGCTTCGCTCGCTGTTGGGCTGCGTCCGTTTAAGGTGCATGCCCATGCTCGGGCTATCGTGCCGTTGGTGTCAATGGGCATGGTTGCCTTAATCTATGCGGTCGCTAGGGGGCGAATCCATGGACTTGCGGTGCTGACGGGGGTGCTGCTCACATATATAGTGATGCGAAGCTGTCCGCAGCGCAAAATGCTTGGGATATGGATGCTTTGCTTCGGGGCGACGGCTCCTGTTTGGGCTGTCTTGCTCAATATGGTGCAGGATCTGACGGTTTTCGAGCCGTTGTTCCTCGCGTCGTTGTTGGGGCAAAGTTCGGCTGTCAATGTCGTCGTGGCAACGGTGATTGTTTGCTGGTCTGTGCCCATGTTCGTTACGCACATCGCGCTCGCCCGCTCGGTTGAGGACGAGAAGGCCGTCTTGGAGTACCGGGCGAACGGGTCCACCGAAACGGCCCGCGTGCGCCAGCTGGCCCTGCTTACGTCGCGCTCCCTTTCTGATGTTCAGTCGCAAATTTTGCTGATGACGGCAGAGGGGGCAACGACAAAGGCCATTGCGGAGGATGTCGGTTACGCTGCATCTACGGTGCAAGCGCTGCGGTCTGCATCTTACCGCCAGTTGAAGATCAAGAATAAGGCGGAGCTAATTTTATTGTTATCGCAGGTAAATAACGTGTAAACGCCTGAGCAATCAACTCAATAGCGGGTGTTTACAGACATCTTTCTCTATTCATGCGAAGGTTGCCGTGCGTCGACGCATTGTTAACCGCTTTTGATTGGAGAAGGCCATGATTAAGCCAAGGAGCGCTATTGCTCGAATCGGAGTCGGCTTGGTGATTGCAGCTGGTCTGTCCCTAGGGGTTCCCGCTGCATCGTTTGCACAAGAGGAGTTTGACACCTCTCAGGTTTCCAGCATTACTCAAAACGCCGATACGGGAATTACGACCTGTACGAACAATGCCGATAAGGCATTTAGTTTTCAATGTGCCGGGACGAGTGCAACTGGCTACCGTCAAAAGGATGATTCCTCATCGCTCTATCTGGATATCCAGGGCCATACGGGAAATCCGCTTCGGTTATATACAGACGGTGCGTATAACACAAGCGGTAGCGGCAGCATGAATTGTACTCAGGGAACGTATCGTTCGAATCACAAGGGACAGTGGGAAATGTATAACCTCGTCCGTGAGAACGGGCGATCTGCGGCGCGACTGACTGCATGGGCGGAGTCTGGCTACGGCACTGTTATTGGCGTATGGAGCCCCGACTGCGTCGGGCATTTCCACAAGCTTCCCGCATAGTTGTTTGAAATGGCTCCCTTCCGGCTTTCTGGGTCGGAAGGGGGAGGAGGACGTATGAACCAAAAGCTCGCAAGATACGAACTGTCGAAAACGATTAGACGTCCAGCTTTTATCCTTGCTCTCTTGATTGCGGTCGCAGTTGCAATAGCTGCCGCGCTGGAGCCGTGGGCAAATTTGGAAAAAGAGCGCCACAACCTTCTTTCTTTTGGTTACGGCGTTGGCGTGCAAGCCGAAAATTATCTCGGTCAAACACGTGAAAGCAGCTTCGGTAACTGGATTGTTGTGAGCGCGAACGCGCCACTGTCTGCGTCGGTGTTTTTCTATGCACTGCCCCTGCTTGCAATGTTGGCTGGATCTTGGTCGTGTCTCTTTGAGCGTTTGAGTGGTTATGACATGCAGATATGCACGCGCGTTTCCAGAAAGGCGTACGTGAACGTAAAGATGCTGTCTGCTTTCCTCTCCGCGTTTACAGTGACTGCCATTCCTCTGCTCGTCAATTTCCTGATCGTCTCGATGCTTTTTCCTGCGTATCTTCCTCGGGTCGATGAGTCGACTTACGTAGGACTTTACCTGCATAGCTACTTCTCCGGTCTATTTTATTCGCATCCTTTGTCATATGTGCTCGCATACACGCTGTTCGATGCTGTCACGCTCGGGACTTTATCCATGGCTGTAACTGGCTTCTCAATTTTGTTTCGTAGCAGAATCAAAGCGATAATTGTCCCGTATCTGCTAATGGTTGCGTGGCATTTTGCAAATGGCTGGATCTTCGGCGTAATGGCTTGTGTGGGGTTTAACTGCAATATCCTCAACAGCATCAGGTCGGAATCGCTGAATAACTGGCCAGACATTCGAGCCGGTTTTGCGGAAATCATATTATTGACCCTTGCTTCGTTGGCTTTTTCTGGGGCGTGGAAAAGACGCGAGGTGGTCTGATGCTGTTTAGGCTGGTCGCCGCGGACCTGAGGACCGTTTTGAAGAAGAACATCATCACTTTTATTGCAATTGCGGCAGTGACCGTTGCGAACTTGGTGTACGCCTACGGATTGTCTTCTGTGTATGGGGTTAGAACGGATACCTTGGGGTTTGCGGATAATCTTGCGCTCGTGTTTGCCGGATCTGCTCCGTTTGAGCCTAGGCCCGGGGTCATGTTTGTGCCTCCGCTAGGATGGCTATTTCTCATTCTGCTTATTCTCTATACAACACTCGACTATCCGACCGAATCGTTGCACGGGTTTGGTTTGCAAGCGCTTGTTCGATGCCGGGCAAGAACCCTTTGGTGGGTCTCGCGTTTTATCTTGGTGGCGGCAGTAACGGCATTTTCACTGCTCGTGGTGGTTTGCTCTGTTGTGATTTGGAGCTTGGTGGTGAGCTCCTCGTTCAGCGCGGTCATTCATGGTGAGTCGCTTCAACTGGCTAATTTGGCGCCGTGGTTTCTCAAAGCTGCCGAGGCAGATGCGCTGCCGTTTTTCATAGGTCTCTTATTTGCTTTTGAGGCGCTTGCGTTTGCGCAGGCAGCGGTTGGGTTTGTGCTTGGGTCGTCAGTCTCGTTTGTGGTTTTAATGAGCTACCTGATCTGCTCGGCATATGCACGACATTGGGCGCTATTGGGTAACGCCTTGATGCTGTTGCGCTGGGGTGGAATTGTCAAAGAGGGAATCGCGGCGGGCTCGAGTGTCTTGTCATCAATTGGGCTTATGTCGTTATGCCTATCGTTGGGTGGACTGTGGTTTCGAAGGGCCGACCTTATAGAAAAGGGGGACAAGATATGAGTGTGATCGTAAGGGGCGTATCGAAGCGCATGGGTAAAAACGATGTCCTGCGCAACGTGTCCATCGAGGTTGACCCTGGGACTGTGGTCGGGCTTCAGGGGATAAACGGTTCGGGTAAGACCATGCTCATGCGAGCGGTTTGCGGGTTGATCAAGCCTACCGAAGGCGAAATCTCTATCGATGGCCAAAGGCTTGGGGCGGACATCTCGTTCCCGCCGAGTCTGGGGATGTTGATCGAGGCGCCTTCCTTTTTGGGATATCTGTCTGGCTACGACAATCTGAAGCTCATCGCTCAGATCAAGGGCGTTGCCACCCCCGAGGACATTCGCTCTGCCCTGCGGCTCGTGGGGCTCGATGCAGACGAAAAAAAGAAGTTCCGAGCATACTCGCTTGGGATGAAGCAGCGTCTGGGGATAGCTGCGGCAATTATGGAGAAGCCGAAGCTGCTTGTTCTCGATGAGCCAACGAATGCCCTCGACGAAGCGGGCGTTGAAATGCTCAAGCGCGTTGTGGCGATGGCGGCATCAACGGGTCGTGAGGTCCTTCTGTCCAGCCATGACGGAGAGGTGCTCGAGGAACTGGCCGATCGGGTTTACTGCATGCGCGACGGTGCCGTTGTGAAAGTTCGGGAAAGGTCGTGAGCGCGATGAAGAAGACCCTGTGGACGAGAAGATCGGCGCTCGCGCTTTTTTGCTGTGCTGCTGCCGGCCTTGCGGGCATGAGGGTGAGCGTCGTTAACGGGAACCGGACGGTCATTCCTGAGAAATATTACGCGGAGGGCGAATGGCTCTCGATGGATGGAGCGTTTCTGGGGTCGAAGGATGTGGTGACTGATGGGTATTCGTTTTGCATAGACGGGGCAGAGTTGCTCACGCCGCGCGAGTATCTCAAACGAGCACATGACGATTATTCAAAATATGGCACCGTGGATACGAAAACGAGACTGAAGGATGCCGACATCACGTGCGTTATCGCCGTAAAGATGCGTGTCAGAAATAGGGATAATATCGACGGTGGAATCAAAGCGTATGTTTGGCATCTGGTTCCGGAGTCTGCGCCAAACTATGATTTTGTAGTCAATACCGATCTGATAACGCAAGCCATGCCGGTCCTTGGCGGCTCTGCTGCGTTTGCCGTGGAGGTTGGGGCAGAAAACGAGTTGCTCGTCCCATTTATGATGCAGAACACCAACGACTATTTCGAAGGTTACGAGACCGTCCGTTTTGAGAAAGCATTTCCCGGGACTTACACGATGAAGATGACCGATCTGCCGGAGCGGAGGCTCTTAAGGTTTGAAGTGAAATAGCTCGAGAGCAAGGCAAAACGGGTCCATTGGCGGTACGCGCGCCCGATTCCAGGCGCCCTGGCCCGGAATCGGGCGCGGGACGAGGCGCCTTCGGTGTCGGCCGGCCTACCGCTTCTTCTTGCTCTTCTTCTGCTTGCGCTGCTTGCCCTTGGTCTCCTGGGGCTTGTCGCCCTGTTTTGCTTCGGCAGCGGCCTTTTCTGCCTTCATCTTCTTGCGTTTGGTCTCGATGCGGAGTTTTTTGTTGATGCGCGCCTTAAGGAAGGGACCGAACTGCTCGGCATCGCCGCGGACAAAGGTGTCCTTAGGGATCGTCACGCCCTGGTCGGCGAACATGGCCACAAAGATGCGCTCGCCGTCGAGCACGTGGTCGAGCTTTTCAAACGGGAAGAACTGCGACTTGCCGCTCGTGCCCCAAACCATCAGGCCGTCCTCGTTGGCGGCGACGCGGCGATAGCGGCCACCCATGGACTCGTCGGCCTCAACGGCGTCGATAAAGTCGCGGGCGAGGGTGTGGTGCAGGTTTTTGCTCCACCAGGCCAAAAAGGCGCCGAATACGATCAAGACGACGCCAAACTTGATCCAGTTGCCGCCGGCCACCAGCATGCCGATGCCGATGAGCGCGGCAATTGCCGCGGCGACATACAGCGAGCCGCGACGCCTGGGCGAGGCGACCAGGCGGGCGAAGTCGGTGACGAGGTCGTTTTCGTATTGGTACTCGTTGAGGTACAGGATGCCGTCGTCGGCTGCGGCCTGCTCCTCGAGCGCGACCTCGACCTGGTCGGCTGCTTCGGAGGGAACGAGGTTGCTCTCTGCGTCTGCCATGCTCTTTGGACTCCTATCGCGGCGGGCTCGCCGTACGGGTTATTATGGAATGCAGTATGCCGTGCGACCGCATGGCCGCCGCGGCAACAAGACTCAGTATACCCGGGGGAGCACCCATGGAATCGTTGTACCGAAAGTATCGCCCGCTCACCTTTGACTCCGTGGTGGGCCAGCAGCATATCGTCTCGACGCTCGAGCACGCCATCACCGAGGGGCGCCTGTCCCACGCCTACCTGTTCTGCGGACCGCGCGGCACGGGCAAGACCACCATGGCGCGCATTCTGGCCAAGGCGCTGCTGTGCCGCAATGCCGAGGCGGCGCGCGCCGAGGGTGCAAGCGGCTGCATGCCCGACGGTACTTGCGAGGAGTGCGAGCTCATTGCCGAGGGTAACCACCCCGATGTCTACGAGCTCGATGCCGCCTCCCGCACGGGCGTGGACAATGTGCGCGAGGAAATCATCAACTCCGTCAACTTTGCCCCGGTGCGCGGCAAGTACAAGATCTATATCATCGACGAGGTCCACATGCTCACGACGGCGGCGTTCAACGCGCTGCTCAAGACGCTCGAGGAGCCGCCGGCACACGTGATCTTTGTGCTGTGCACCACCGACCCGCAAAAGATTCTGGAGACCATCCTCTCGCGCTGCCAGCGTTTCGATTTCCATCGCATCGGCAACGAGGATATCGAGCGTCGCCTGGCATACGTGTGCGAGCAGGAGGGCTTCGATTACGACGATGAGGCGCTGGCTATCGTGGCGCGCCATGCCAAGGGCGGTATGCGCGACGCGTTGTCCACGCTGGAGCAGCTGAGCGTCTTTGGCAACGGTTCTGTGCATGCGGACGACGCCCGCTCGCTTTTAGGCGAGGTTTCGGACCAGATTCTGGGCGAGTTTTCCCGCGCCATTGCCGATCGCGATGTTGCCGAGCTCTATGGACTGATCCGTGCGCAGGTCGAGGAAGGAAACGACCTGCTGGAGCTGACGCGCGACCTGGTGGCGCATGTGCGTGACGTGTACGTTGCCTGCGTTGCCGGTGCCCGTGCCGAGCTGTTTGAGGGCGGCTCCGAGCAGGCCGAGGCGCTTGCTGCCGAGGCCGCTGCCTTTGGCGAGCATCCTGCCGACCGCCTGGCCCGTGTGCTGACGGTGCTCGACGATGCCGCACTGGAGATGAGGGGCGCGAGCGACGTGCGCCTGGTGCTCGAGATCGCCTGCACGCGCCTGGCACGTCCCGAGGCCGATTTAACGATTGAGGCATTGGCCGAGCGCGTGGCCCGCTTGGAGGCCATGGTTGCCAACGGCGCCGTGCCGGCGAGCGTGGCTGCTGCTCAGGCCGCCGCGCCTGCAGCATCCGTACCCGCTGCTGCCCAACAGCCGACGCTAATTTCGGGCGCTCGTGCTGCCGCTCCGGCGGCATCCGCTGCCCCCGCTGCTACGTCCGCGCGCCAGGGCGGTATGCCTTGGGACCGTGGTGCTGCTGTTCCGGCTGCCCAGCCTGCGTCCCGTTCTGCGTCCGTGTCAGCTTCCAAGCCTGCAGCGTCTGCACCTCAGTCTGCGCCGGCTCCGACGCCTCAGCCCGTTGCAGCCCCCGCGCCTGCCACCGCTCCGGCACCTAAGCCCCAGCCCAACACCGCCGCCCAGGTTGCTGCCGCTGGTGCCGCCGAGACCCCCGCGGTCGAGGATGCCGGTGAGCTCCAGCGCAAATGGGCCGAGGTCGTCGAACGCGTCAAGGCTCGTCAGGCTTCCTACGCAGGGCTTTTGCTCAATGCCCGCGCCACAGCAGACGACGGCTCCAAGCTCACGGTCTCGTTCCCCGCGGGCTCGACCTTTGCCATCAAGATGCTCGGACGCGCCGACACGCAGTCGGTGGTCCTGCCGACAGTCAGTGCGGTCTTCGGTCGTCGCACCGTCGACTACGTCCTGGATGGAGGTGGCACGCCGGCTCCTCAACATGAGGAGCATTCTCCATCTGCACGGGCTGCGGCATCTGCGGACCCGCAACCCGTGTCCTCGGCGGCCCCTGCATCCTCGAACGTCAGCGCGACGCAGCCAAAAGCGGCACCGGTAGCGGCACCGACCCCGTCGGCGCCTGAACCCGCTGCGCCCAAACAGGCTGCTCCGGTCCCCGCGCCCAAGCCCGCCGCCGCGCCTGCGCCCAAGTCATCCGACCTGGGCAAAGCCCCCTGGCTGCGCTCCGACAACCCCGCTGGCGCTCCTGCCACGGGCAAGCTCCCGACCGAGCCCGCGCCCCGAGCGCCCGAGCGCGCGTCCGCTCCCAAGGCTCAGCCGTCTGCGCAGTCTGCACCGTGGGAATCCGAGCAGGTGCCCTACGATGACGCCATGGTCGGCGGCTTTGCAGGCGATGCGAGCGGGGACGATCTGCCTCCGTTCGACGTGCCGGGTGCGACGCCCGCGCCCAAGCCCGCTGCAACTGCCCCCAAAGAGGAGGACGCTCCTGCGGCTCCCTGGGAGTCCAACCCCGGCGCGGGCAGCCCCTTCGGCCATCAAGGCGCAGCCCCAAGCATCCCGCAGACCGAGGACGAGGCCAAAGCCCTCATCCGTAGCGTCTTCGGCCAGTCCACCATCTTCAAACCGGTGGAGTAGCTGTACGGGCGGGTATACTGCTCAAGAAGAGACTTCTTTGCTTTGAACGGCGCTCGCTGGACTTAGGGCTTCTGATCCTTCGGGGAATCCTTGTCCGGGCGCATTTGTGTTTCGGACATGTGTAGTGTGGTGCCGCGTATATCGCATTCGAGCAGACAGGCGCGTGACGGTCGGCCTAGGATGCTGAGGTCGATACGATACGTCGCATGGCTGTCCGTGTACTCGACTTGCTCGGCGTTGACGGTTGCTCCGATTGTAAATAAAGAGCCCAGTTCGGCATCGACAATCTTGGAGTCCTTTATCTTGACCTTGAACTCTTGGTAGAGGGACGGGCTATTGTAGTAAATGGTTCGGGTTCCGTCGGTGCACTCATCGGTCGCTTCCCATTTGACGATCGGCTGGTCCGAGCTGGCTATCAGTAGCTCTGCTCCAAAAGCTACGGCGTGGGTGATGACAACCAACAATGCCCAGCCGACAAAGAGATAGAGAACCGCATATGCAACGGGGTGTTTTGAGCGGATGTTTTGGAGCGCGTCGGGGACATTCATGGGGCACCTCCAAATTGCTATCTTTGACAATCAAATTTTACCATGCCGTCATGAGCGCCACCTCGAGCGGCGGTTTAGCATTTTGCTATCTAGCTGGATGCAGAAAATGCCGGGTTCCGGCCCTGCTAGATAGATCTTGAGATATTATGCAAGTGTGAATTATTCGAACTTGCATAATTCGGGAGTGCATAATGTTTGTCGGACGCGAGGCAGAGCTAGCAAAACTCGAATCCCTTTATGAGCAGCGTTCATTTCAGATGGCCGTCGTGTACGGTCGTCGACGCGTGGGAAAGACGACGCTGATTAACGAGTTCTGCCGCGGTAAACGGACGCTCTCGTTTACCGCCCTCGAGCAAAGCGACGCCGACAACCTTGCGGATTTTAATCGCGCCATCGCTGGCTTTTTTAATCTCCCCGCATCGATTGGCGGCTTCTCATCTTGGACTGACGTGCTGTCCTTCATCGCCGATCGAGCACGCACCGAGCGGTTTGTCTTTGTGTTCGACGAGTTTCCCTATGCGGCGATGCGCAACGAGGCGCTGCCCTCGATTTTCCAGGTCGCTATCGACCGGGCCTTCAGAGAAACGAACGCATTTCTAATTCTTTGCGGCAGCAATCAGGGTTTTATGGAAAGCAATGTGCTGGGGCGCAAAAGCCCCCTGTTTGGCCGGCGCACGGCTCAAATCAAGGTGCGCGACCTTGGATTTAGGGATGCGGCCAAGATGCTTCCGGGCCTGAGCGCTCAAGATGCCTTTAAATTCTACGGCTGCTTTGGCGGTGTCCCGTACTATCTGCAACAGCTGGATCCGAGCGTGGGGCTCAAGGAGAATCTGGCCCGGCTTTACTTCGATCCCATGGGGTTTCTCTATGGCGAGCCTGAGGGGCTGATTCGCCAGGAGTTTCAGGAGCCGGCAATGTATAACTCGATTTTGCGGGCTGTGGCTGCGGGTGCAAACCGCGCAAAGCAGATCGCAGATCGAGTGGGCGTTGCCCAGACAACGTTGCCTCGCTATCTCAAGGCACTGGAATCGGTGGGGATTATCGAAAAGGTCGTTCCGTTTGGCGAGAGTATCGAGACCAGCAAGCGCGGAATCTACCGGCTTTCCGAGCCGTGCTATGCGTTTTGGTTCCGGTTCGTCATGCCGTATTCGTCCGATATCGAGGCGGGCTTGGGCCGGGCAGTCGTCAACGCGCTTTCAGAAGAGCAGCTGAACGAATATCTGGGTCATCGGTTCGAGGCGTTGTGTGCCGAGTGGCTGGTTGAAGAGGCTAAACAGGGCAAGTTGCCAATTCCGGCAACAGCGGTGTCGTCGTGGTGGGGAACGAATCCCGCCAAACGGGCTCAGGATGATATCGATGTTTTAGCTGCCGATCGGGTGTCAAAGCGTCTGCTGATTGGAGAATGCAAATACAGGGAATCGTTTGACGAGTCGGCAGAGATTGACGACCTTGAAAGCAAGCGAGGCTTGGTAAAAGGTTTCGCCGCCTCTCATTTTACGTTGTTCTGCAAGCATGACGTGAGCGCCGCAACAAAAAAGAAGCTCGCCGCACGCGAAGATTGGCAAATCGTCACGCTAGAGGACATGTATATCGACTGAGGTAGCGTGTCTGCCCCGTTCGCTGGCCTCACGCCGTGGTACGATTTTTGAGTTTGAAAGTCCCGTCGTGCCCCGACTGCCCTTGCAGTTTGTGGCGCGACCGCACGTAAAGGAGCCATCATGGCCGGTATGAACATGCAGCAGATGATGAAGCAGGCCCGCAAGATGCAGGAGCAGCTTGCCGCCGCGCAGGAGAACCTCAAGTCCCAGACCGTCGACGCCTCCGCCGGCGGCGGCATGGTCAAGGTGACCGTCAACGGCGAGATGGAACTCGTCAGCCTCACCATCGATCCCGATGCGCTCGATCCCGAGGACGTCGATATGCTGCAGGACATGATCATGGCTGCCGTCAACGAGGCCGTTCGCGGCGTCAACGAGCTCGCCAACAAGCAGATGGGCGCCATCACTGGCGGCCTCAACATCCCGGGCATGCCGTTCTAAGACGCGCATATATATGAGTGCCAACCATAGCCTGCAAAAATTGCTCGATGAGCTGGGCCGCCTGCCGGGCATTGGCCCCAAGTCGGCTCAGCGCATCGCCTATTACCTGCTCGAGGCCGATGCCGAGGAGGCGCGTCGCCTGGCCGAGGCCATCCTGGAGGTTAAGCAGGAGGTTCACTTTTGCAGCCGCTGCTTTAACTACGCCACGGCCGACGAGTGCTCCATCTGCCAGGATTCGATGCGCGATACCACTCGTATTTGCGTGGTGGGCGAGCCGCGCGATGTCCAGGCGATTGAGCGCACGGGCAGCTACCATGGTCTCTACCACGTATTGGGCGGCGTGATCAGTCCCATGGACAAGATTGGCCCCGAGCAGCTGCACGTTCGTGAGCTGTTGGCGCGCTTGGGGCACGAGGATATCCACGAGGTCATTATCGCCACCAACCCCAATATCGAGGGCGAGACCACGGCGAGCTACCTGGCCCGCACTATCAAGCCGCTGGGCGTTGAGGTATCGCGTCTGGCGAGCGGCCTGCCCGTGGGCGGCGACCTGGAGTATGCCGACGAGCTTACGCTTGGGCGCGCCATCGAGGCCCGTCGCACGATTTAGGTGGCGAGCCTGCTCCTGCCGTATGTCTTCATCGCGACGCACGGGGTAGTCATAATTCCCCGTGCGACTGTAAGTTTGTTGTACAACAAAGATGCTTTGTATCCGCTTATCGCATGGATGCTTTCACTCGCATCCTTAATTTGCCCATTCGTTGCGCAACCTTTTGGGTTCGCTGATACACTCAAATATGGATTCGAATGAATGCGCCGCTCCCGAGCGGCGTGTTTTTGTTGGAGGAGAACGCATGCGGCCCGGTGGCACTCAGACAAAGCGCGGCGCCGCGGTGCGCATGCGACGCCGACTGGGCTTGGCGCCGCGGGCGTACGCACTGCTGTCTTGCTCGCTGGTGCTGGTCATAGCTGGCGTTTCTGCCTATGGCATGACCGTGCCGCCCATGATGCAGGCACATGCCGCACGCGAACCGCGCGTGGGGCATGAGGTCAAAAGTGACCTGGGCACCACGACTGGATATGCTTGGGCAAGTGTGGTCGCGCATATTGTGTTTGGCACCGATGATGCGGACGGCGCCGAGGCTCCGGACAACGAAGTCACGCTTGCCAACGGCAAAACCATCGTGCTCACCAACACCAAGATCATCGATCGGTTGTCCAACAATAGCGTGGCGGCAACGGTGAGTAAGGTCGAGCAGCAGAAGGAGCAGGATGCCCAGCAGTCCGGAAAGCCCGGTAGCTCGGATACTTCTGGCTCCGGCTCGGATTCATCGAGTTCGGGCGGCAGCTCTGGGTCGGGTTCCTCTGCCGGAGGGTCTGGAAACGGCGGCTCGACGGGCGGCAACACTGACAACGATGCAAACACCGGTGGCCTTTCCGCTGCTGAGGAAGGGAGCATTCACCGTTGGCTTGTGACCAAGTACAACATGCTCGACGGCTATGTTTCTCGTGCCAATGACGTGGTTTCGACCTATAACTCTACGGGAGATCCCAGGCTGTGCGACAGCCTGGTCGGGGAGATGTTTGTCATTCGAGCCGAGTTCGGTCGCCAGACATTCTCGCCCCGGTCAAAGTGGTATCAGCAGTATGCCAATCTGTGGGGCTGTTACACCAACCTATGTCAATGGGTCGGCCATTACGGCGATGATGACGTTGCGCTCGGTAACTTCAACAATAACATGGCGGCGCTTGCCCTATGATGACCGATCTTGCATCCACCACACCACAATCGCTCGGTCGCGATCCCATGGTCGGCCTGCGCCTGGCGCGTGTCGACGGGTTTGAGCCGGCCATTGCGCTCGGTCAGGACGAACTGCCTGCCTATCTGCGTCGTTTTACGATGCTGTTTGCCGACGATGCCACCATGCGCCGTGGCGGTATCGGCCGCGTGACGCGTGCCGTCAACGCCCAAGGCGAGGCCGTGGCGCTCAAGCAGCTCATCTTGCCGACGCGCGATGAGTTTGACGACGATGCAACTCACGAGGCGCTGGTCGCCAAGTTCAAGGCGGCGTTTCGCGAGGAATATGAATGCCATCGCGCCCTTTCGGGCCTTAAGGGCTTTCCCCGCCTCTATGGCTGGGGCGAGGTCGACGGTGTGCCTGCAATTGTCATGGAATGGGTCGAGGGCGAGACGCTCGCCCGCTTGCGCTCGCGCTTTGCCGTGGACGATGCCGGCCGCCTGTCGCCGCTTGTGGCGGCGCGTCTGGGTCGCGACCTGTTCGATCTGCTCTGCCGCATGAGCCTGGTGGGGGAGGGCTTTGTCCATCGCGATATCTCGCCCGCTAATATTATGGTGCGTACGGCGCGTCTACCGCTTGACCGGCAGCTTGCCGAGGGCACCTTTGACCTGTGCCTGATCGACTTTGGCTCGTCGCTGGCGCTCGAGCCTGCGTCGGCCGTGGCCGGTACCGGCGGCAAGGCGTCGTTTACGGAGCGCTATGCCACGCTGCGTCGCGCGACGGTGGCCTACGCTCCGCCCGAGATGCTCACCGACGATATTCCCGACCTGCGCGCTTTGCGTATGTCGCCGGCGATCGACGTCTATGCCGCGGCAAGCACGGTTTACGAGCTCATTGCCGGCGCCGCGCCATACGAAGCCGCGCCGAGCACTTCGGGCACCTCGGGTTCGCGCAAAAAGACGCGCGACATCGCGAGCCCCTACCGTCTCAAGATGGACACGCTGCCCGACTATCCCATTGGTGCCCATGCGCCCGGTTGCGATTTGACTCAGCTGCTTCGTCGTGAGCCCGATGTGGCGCTCGCTGCGGCCGAGCAGGCCCAGCAGCTGGGGCTTGAGCCGGATTCCGAGGAGCTACGCGATGCGCTGGCGTTTGTCGATGCCCAGCTGTTCGACGTGGTGATGGCCTGTCTGTCCAGCCATCAAAAAGATCGTCCCGAGCCGGCGGCGGTCGAGGCGGCGCTCTCGGCGTTTTGTGAACACTATGCGCACAATGTCGGTCGTTCGCTCCGCGGCGAGCCGCTCACGCCGTGCCCCATGGATGCGTCTGGCCGCGCGGTTCGTCGCGCGCTGATGGTCGGCGCGACGGTCGTCTGTGGCGTGGTTTGGGCTGTGGTCGTGGTTTCGGCCGCGCTGCTGGCGTCGGGCGCTCGCGTGACGGCGACTTTGGGATCGCTCGTGTGGTCTGGGTCGATACCGGGTATTATTGCCGCACTGGCGTTGGCGCTGCCAGGCATAGCCGGCGTTGTCGCGGGGGCACTTGCGCGCAATCGGCGCTCGGGCTTCCTGCAGGGTGTGCTTGCGCTTTCTGCCTGCGAGGTTCCGGTGCTGGTTGTGGCTGCATGTAGCGTATTTTCCCAACGCGCCGTGATGGGCGGCCTTGTTGCCGCTCTGGTTGCAACCTATACGCTTACGTGGTTTTTGCTTGCGATGGGCTTTGCCTTTGAACTTCCCGTTTCGGCACCGCGACGCACAAAAGTCCAGATGGCGACTCCGCTTGCCGGTGGAGCCGCAGCTGCCCGTACTTTTGGCGGACCTGTCGAAGTATCGTCCGATTCTATTTCTACGACCAAGGAGGCCTAGGTCATGGCATCTCAAGTTGAGCTCACCCCATGCGGGGCCATGTTTGACATCTTTAAGCGCGCGGCGCATCTGAGCCATATCGAGCTGTGCGGCTTGGTGCTTTCGTCCCGTCCGCTCGCCGACGGCCGCAGCCCGCAGAGCCGGGCCGCCGATCGCTCTTGGGTTTCCCGCTTTATCGTTCGCGCGCCGGTCGGCACGCTTCAGCAGCGCTACTTTGCCGAATACGGTACCTCGGCTGCGCGTATTATGTCGCAACTGGCCCTGCGCCAGCGCAATCCCATGGACTCCACGGCTGTGATCAATATGGTGTGCGGCCCTGCAGGTGAACCGATGGTACGCGCGCTCGAAGAGTGTCACCAGGACACGAATCTCTATCGCAACGCGCTCGATCGCCTGTCTCAGGCGGCGGAACTCATGCCCGCCGAGCGCGCCGAGGCCGTGCTGGTGCTGTTTGTCGCCGTCGGTTGTTCAGCGGATGTGCGGTCCTCGGTGAACTATGCCATCGACTACGCGCACGCGACCTGTGGCGGAGGCAGCTCCACGCCGCGTTCGCTTGGCATGTCGATGACCGCAGGCGAGCGCGAACCCGCCCCGGCGCACCCCTTGGGCTTGCTGCGCGTGCAAAACAGTTTTGTCGTGAGCGCCCCGCGCTGGATTCAGCCGAGTGAGCAGGGTGTTGAGATTGGCGCGCTGGCCACTGGTGAGGGCGATATTACCGACGTCGGCGACGATGTCTCGGCCCGCCATGCCCATATCTGGTGCGATGCTCAAAATATCTGGCACGTCGAGGACTTGTCGTCCACCAACGGAACCGTGGTGGTAAACGGGGCCACGCGCGTCTGCATTCAGGTCGAGCCCGGCCGTTCCGCCCAACTCAATCCCGGCGACGAGCTCAAGCTCGGCGAATCCACTACCTACGCCATCCTCTTCGGTGCCCTCTAGCCAGTCCCGCCAAATGGTCCCTCCGTCCCCAAGGGATCATTTTGCTCCCGGCAGTCACCCGAGGTAAACCTTTACCGCCCGCCTATATTTGCCGAAATTACACTTGACGGCGGGGTACAATAAACCCGCATGCGGATTTCCGTTGCGGGCGCTTCCCATCGCCGGGGCGTGCCCGGGAGCATCCGGCATGCGGCCTTTGCGGCGCTCGGTCATGTGCAAGACGGGCGGTCGGGTCTGTGGGGCGCATCAGTTGCCCCTCGCCTCGGCATGTCTTCTCTCCACGCCACGTACCTGCTGCTGAGCCTGCCTGCCAGATGATTGGAAGCAACAGCGTAAATCCCATCACGCCAATATCCCGGCAATCGCCGGGGCCTGTATACCTATATGAGAGGAGAGGGGTATATGGCGCGTAAGTTTAAGTCTATGGACGGCAACGAGGCGGCCGCATATGTTTCGTATGCGTACACCGAGGTAGCGGGAATCTATCCCATTACGCCGTCCAGCCCGATGGCCGACCATGTCGACCAGTGGGCGGCCCAGGGTCGCAAGAACATCTTCGGCACCCCGGTCAAGGTCGTCGAGATGGAGTCCGAGGCAGGTGCGGCCGGTACCGTTCACGGTTCGCTGGGCGCCGGTGCTCTGACCACCACCTACACGGCTTCTCAGGGTCTGCTCCTGATGATCCCGAACATGTACAAGATCGCGGGCGAGCAGCTCCCGGGCGTCTTCCACGTCTCCGCGCGTTGCGTCGCTTCCCACGCCCTGAACATCTTTGGCGATCACTCCGACGTCATGGCCTGCCGCCAGACCGGCTTCGCCATGCTCGCCGAGGGCAACGTCCAGGAGGTCATGGACCTCTCGCCGGTGGCTCACCTTGCCGCCATCGAGGGTAAGACCCCGTTTCTTAACTTCTTCGACGGCTTCCGCACCAGCCACGAGATCCAGAAGGTCGCCATGTGGGACTACAAGGATCTGGCCGAGATGTGCGACATGGACGCCGTCCAGGCTTTCCGCGACCATGCGCTCAACCCTGAGCACCCGCACACCCGCGGCAGCCACGAGAACGGCGACATCTTCTTCCAGAACCGCGAGGCCTGCAACAAGGTCTACGACGAGCTCCCTGCCGTCGTCGAGGGCTACATGAAGAAGATCAACGAGAAGCTCGGCACCGATTACGGTCTGTTCAACTACTACGGCGCTCCCGATGCCGACCGCGTCGTCGTGTGCATGGGCTCCTTCTGCGACGTGCTCGAGGAAGTCATCGACTACCTCAACGCTCACGGCGAGAAGGTCGGCCTGGTCAAGGTTCGTCTGTTCCGTCCGTTCTCCATCAAGCACTTCGTCGACGTTCTCCCCGAGACCGTCCAGAAGATCGCCGTCATGGATCGTACCAAGGAGCCGGGTTCCATCGGCGAGCCGCTCTACCAGGACGTCGTCTCCGCTCTCTACGAGGCTGGCAAGACGGGCATCAAGGTCGTCGGCGGCCGTTACGGCCTGGGCAGCAAGGACACGCCTCCCGCGTCCGCGTTCGCTGTCTTCGAGGAGCTCAAGAAGGACGAGCCCAAGCGCGAGTTCACCATCGGCATTGTCGATGACGTGACCAACCTGAGCCTGCCCGAGGCCGAGGATGCGCCCAACACCGCAGCCCCCGGCACCATTGAGTGCAAGTTCTGGGGTCTGGGTGGCGACGGTACCGTCGGCGCCAACAAGAACTCGATCAAGATCATCGGCGATCACACCGACAAGTACGTTCAGGCCTACTTCCAGTATGACTCCAAGAAGACCGGCGGCGTCACCGTCTCGCACCTGCGCTTTGGTGATTCCCCGATCCGCTCGCCGTACTACGTGACCAAGGCCGACTTTGTCGCTTGCCACAACCCCAGCTATATCGTCAAGGGCTTCAAGATGGTCCGCGACGTCAAGCCGGGCGGTACCTTCCTGGTCAACTGCCAGTGGAGCGACGAGGAGTTCGCCGAGCACATGCCCGCTGTGGCCAAGCGCTACATCGCGAACAACAACGTCAACGTCTACCTGATTGACGCTATCGACCTGGCCGCCAAGGTCGGCATGGGCAAGCGCACCAACACGGTGCTCCAGTCCGCCTTCTTCGCGCTGGCCAAGGTCCTGCCCGCCGAGGACGCCCTGCAGTACATGAAGGACGCGGCTACCAAGTCCTACATGAAGAAGGGCCAGGCCATCGTCGACGCCAACCACAAGGCTATCGATGCCGGCGCTACCGCCTTCCGTAAGTTCGAGGTTCCGGCCGACTGGGCAACTGCCGAGGATGCCGCTCCCGTCGAGCTCTCCGAGGAGACCAAGTCTGCCATCGCCCAGCAGGTCAAGAACCTGCTCGAGCCCATCGATCGCATGGATGGCGACAGCCTGCCCGTTTCCGCCTTTGTCGATTGCGCCGACGGCCAGTTTGAGCTGGGCGCCTCCGCATACGAGAAACGCGGCGTCGCCGTGGTCGTTCCTCACTGGGACGAGACCAAGTGCATCCAGTGCAACCAGTGCGCCTATGTGTGCCCGCATGCCACCATCCGTCCGTTCGCGATGACCGAGGACGAGGCTGCCGCCGCGCCCGAGGCTACCCGCACGCTCGACGCCATGGGCCCCAAGGCCAAGGGCATGAAGTTCACCATGGCCGTGTCCCCGCTCGACTGCATGGGCTGCACCAACTGCGTCAAGGTCTGCCCCAAGGGTGCCCTCGAGATGGTTCCCACCGAGCAGGAGATGGACCAGCAGCCCGTTTGGGACTACATGGTCGAGAACGTCTCCGAGAAGAAGGAGCTCATCGCGGCCAACGTTAAGGGCAGCCAGTTTAAACAGCCCTACCTGGAGTTCTCTGGCTCCTGCGCCGGCTGTGCCGAGACCGCCTATGCACGTCTGGTGACCCAGGTCGCCGGCGACCGCATGTTCATTTCCAACGCCACCGGCTGCTCCTCCATTTGGGGCAACCCCGCTGCCACCGCTCCTTACTGCAAGGACAAGGACGGTCACGGCCCGGCGTGGAACAACTCCCTGTTCGAGGACAATGCCGAGCACGGTCTGGGCATGGCCGTGGGCTATGAGGCTGT
Organism: Collinsella sp.; assembly: GCA_048524725.1. Taxonomy (GTDB): domain Bacteria; phylum Actinomycetota; class Coriobacteriia; order Coriobacteriales; family Coriobacteriaceae; genus Collinsella. The sequence goes on from DBFVGT010000109.1 coordinate 20,011, forward strand.
TCAGCACAAGCTGATTGCCGCCACCCAGGAGATCATCGCCGCCGATGGTCCGTCCGACGAGCTCAAGGCTGCCGGCCAGGCTTGGATTGACTCTGTCAACGACGCCGAGGCCTCCAAGACCGCTGCCGCTGCCTACGTTGCCGAGCTCGAGAAGTGCGGCTGCGAGGCTTCCAAGGCAATCCTCGCCGACAAGGCTTACCTCACCAAGAAGTCCTTCTGGATCTTCGGCGGCGACGGTTGGGCCTACGACATCGGCTTCGGTGGTCTGGATCACGTCCTGGCTTCCGGCCACAATGTCAACGTCTTTGTCTTCGACACCGAGGTTTACTCCAACACCGGCGGTCAGGCCTCCAAGGCCTCGAACCTGGGCCAGGTCGCTCAGTTCGCCGCTGCCGGTAAGGTGACCAAGAAGAAGTCCCTGGCCGAGATTGCCATGAGCTACGGCTACGTCTACGTGGCGCAGGTCGCCATGGGCGCCAACCCGGCTCAGACCCTCAAGGCCATCCACGAGGCCGAGGCCTACGACGGCCCGTCCCTCATCATCGGCTACAGCCCCTGCGAGATGCACTCCATCAAGAAGGGCGGCATGCAGAACTGCCAGGCCGAGATGAAGAAGGCTGTCGAGTGCGGTTACTGGAACCTCTTCCGCTTCAACCCCGAGGCTGCTGCCGGCAAGAAGTTCTCGCTCGATTCCAAGGAGCCCGCGGGCGGTTATCAGGAGTTCCTGATGAACGAGGCCCGTTACGCTTCGCTGACGCGTTCCTTCCCCGAGCGCGCCGAGGAGCTCTTCAAGGAGAA
>DBFVGT010000110.1:0-5981 GCA_048524725.1 Collinsella sp.
CCGCCTGTCCACCGTGCGCAACTCTGACGCGATCATCTGTCTGGACCACGGCCGCATCATCGAGCGCGGCAACCACGACGAACTGATCGCCAAGCGCGGGTATTACTACCAGCTCTACACCGGAGCGTTTGAGCTGGAGTAGGACCGATTACTGACGGAGGGTGCCCCGGGGACGGGCGGGGTATTTACTCCGTGCTCAAACAATCTCGCTGCGCTGCGAAACTGCGCGCGGAGGAAACACCCCGCCCGTCCCCGGGGCGCCCTCCTGCGCGCAATCAGCCCGTTGTTTAAAACGGGATAAAGGTTAGTGAGGCCCTGGCCGTTTGGCCAGGGCCTCGTTTTGTGTAAGCTACTTGAGGAGTTGGGCCATGGCGTTGACGAATTTTTGTACTTGGAGGGTGGGCTCGAGCGGGTAGTGCAAGAAGACCGGCACCTCGCGGCCACATAGGAACGGCACGCCTACAAAAGCCGGGTGCACGCCCGACCACGCCCCGCAAGTGAGCACTGCATCGCCCTTTTCCTCCGCCTCGTTAAAGAGCGCAAAGTCAAAACTGTCCACGTCGATCACGTCCACGCCGCCATCGGCCAAAAGATCGATGCGCAGGCTGTCCATGGCGTCGTTGCCGTGGCGCAGTACGCGCAGACGCATACCCTCCAAGTCGGCAACCGTAATGCGATTCTTGCGCGCCAGCGGGCTCGTGCGCGGCAGATCGATATAAAACGGCACGTTGACAATGCGGAGCTTTTGGCAGGCATCACCCCAGCGTGGGGTAGAAAAACTCGATTGCACCACATCGACCTCGCGGCCCAAGCTGCGCATGACGGTCTCGCGCTCGTCGTAGAGATCGCTTACCGGCACGATCTCAAATCGCAGCGACGGTTCCAGATCGTGGATGCCCGACCACATCGACAGCGTTTGGCGCCCCGGGCACATCATCGACACGCCCAGGCGCACGGCACCGCCATCGCCCGCCGCGCGTCGGGCACGGCGCAGCGCGTCCTCGGATTGGCGCATGATCGAGCGCGCGTCGTCCACCAACAGCGCGCCCGCCGGCGTCACCTTGACGCCCGAGTGCGAGCGCTCGAACAACGTGATGCCAAACTCGGCCTCGAACCCCGACACCTGTTTAACGAGCGCCGGGGTCGACACGCGCAGCTTTGCCGCGGCACGCGAGAAACTTCCCAGCTCCGCGGCGGCCGATATGGCCTCAAGTCGTCGATCGTACACGTCAATCTCCCGTTTTCGCACGCGCGGGCCCACAGCACCGCAGGGGGTCGTTTTCGCAGGTCACGCGCTCAATTGAGAACAAACCTCAATGCTCAGTATAAACCTACGGTTAATGCCATTCTAACAAATATGCAATTCACCTGCGCAAATGCAAAGCATACGATAACCAGCGAAAACCACGTGGGTCGGTTAATGGGAGCGACCCACCGGGAGGCACAAGAAGGGAAGTTCCTATGAGCAATTGGCTTAAGCTCGAGGGCGATGTCTGCGCCGTGACCGGCGCGCTCGGCGGTATGGGCGTCGAGATTTGCCGCGAGTTCGCCCGCAACGGCGCCAACGTCGTCATGCTCGACCTGGACGAGGAGAAGGTCAAGGCCGCTGCCGCCGACCTTGCTGCCGAGTTTGGCATCCACGCCGAGGGTTACAAGATGAACGCCACCGACGAGGCCGAGGTTCAGGCTGCCGTCGACGCCACCATCGCCGACTTCGGCCGTGTCGACGTCCTCGTCAACACCGCCGGCATCCTGCGCTTCGCCGCCATGGAGGACCTGCCGCTGAGCGACTGGGAGCAGGTGCTCAACGTCAACCTCACCGGCTACTTCATCACCTCGCAGCGCTTTGGTCGCGAGATGATCAAGGCCGGCCAGGGCCGCCTGGTTCACATCTCCACCGTCGCCAGTCACTCCCCCGAAACGTTCTCGGGCGTGTACAGCTCCACCAAGGCGGGCGTCAACATGATGTCCAAGATGCTGGCTGCCGAGTGGGGTCCCTACGGCGTGCGCTCCAACTGCGTCGAGCCCTGCTTTGTTAAGACCCCCATGTCAGCGAGCTTTTACGCCGACCCCGAGGTCGAGAAGAGCCGCAGCCGCCTTATCGCCACGCGCCGCATCGGCGAGGTCAGCGATATCGCCAACGCTGTCATGTTCCTGGCGTCCAAGCGCTCGGACTTTACCACCGGCGACGCCATCAAGGTCGACGGCGGCTTCTCCAATATGATGGGCGACCTCACCGCCAAGCCCGGCGGCCGCCGCGCCTTTGCCGACAACTACCTCAAGAACAAGGGTGTCGAGCTTTGGTCCGACGAGTCCGGCGTCGCAAAGCCGACTGACCAGTAAACCAACCTGACAGGGAGGCACCGCGGACACGCCCGCTCCTCCCCCGTATCGATTAGAAAGAGTCCCATGGCTTCCACCAACTCCAACAAGGGTCGCGCCGTCGTGCTTTCCGCCGCGTGCGTCACCATGTTCTTCATCAGCTCCATCGCGCTGTACTCCGTCGTGTCCAAGAACCTGCTCGCCGTCTACCCCGAGTGGTCCAGCGCACTTACCTGGGCTTTCCCGGTCTTCCAGACCATCATGGCCGTGACGGGCATCTTCGCCGGCCGCATCTCCGATAAGATCGGCCCGCGCAACGTCGTGATCGCTGCCGCCGTGTGCTACGGCGTGGGCTGGTTCATGTCCGGCACCGTCACCGAGCCGTGGCAGTTCTACCTGTGGTTCTCGCTCGTCGCCGCCATCGGCAACGGCCTGGGCTACAACCCCGCGCTCACCACCGGCCAAAAGTGGTTCATCGACAAAAAGGGCCTCGCCTCCGGCATCACCCTGGCCGCTTCGACCGCCGGCCCCGCTGTGCTGTCCCCGGTGCTCGCCTCGCTGCTCATCCCGAGTCTGGGCATCTTTGGCGCCCTCAAGGCACTCGGCGTCATCTTCTTTGTGACGATCGCCGCCTCCGCCCTGTTCCTGAAGGCCCCCGAGGCCGGTTGGCTGCCCGAGGGCTTCGAGGCCCCCAAGGGCGGCGCGCACGCCGGTACCTTCGGCGACCTCACCCCGGGCGAGATGGTCAAGACCCCGCGCTTCTGGGTCCTCATCGTCACCTTCGCCTTTGCCGCCACCGCGGGTACCCTGCTCGTGGGCAAGGTTGCCTCCATCGCCGCCGTCCAGCTCTTCGCCGACCCCACGAGCGCCGCGGCTGTCGCCCTCGGCGGCGTGGTCGTCTCCGTCAACACCTGCGCCAACCTGGTCGGTCGCCTGTCCTTTGGTCAGATCATCGACAAGCTCGGCGCCTACAAGTCGCTGCTCATCAGCCTTGTCGTCACCATCGTCGCACTCGTCATCATGTCGATGAGCTTTACACAGAGCATGTTCTTTGTGGCGCTCGCCCTGCTCGGCTTTAGCTTTGGCGCCCTGCTCGTCATCTACCCGCCGCTCACCGGTGGCGCCTTTGGCACCAGCAACATCGGCGTCAACTACGGCATCATGTTTTTGGGCTACGCCGCTTCTACCTGGATCAGCCAGCCCATCACCGCCGTGCTGTATCACGCCGAGGCCGGCAGCGCCGCCTACCAGCAGTCCTTCTACGGCGCCATCGTGATTGCCGTCATCGCCGTCGTACTCACCGTCTACATGATGGTCTCCGACAGCAAGAAGAAGTCCGCTTAGTTTTGCTTGACGCGGCAAGGGCCGTTCTCTTGCCGCATTCCACCGGTCACCAGTATTAAGGAGTCGAAATGTCTGAGCTCAACCCCGTCCGCATTGCCGTTATCGGCGCCGGTGCCATGGGCCGCAACCACATCCGCTTTGTCACCGAGGAGCCCGAAGCCGAGCTCGTCGCCATCGCCGACGCCTTTGAGGGCGCCCGTGCCACGGCCGAGGCCGCCGGCGTGCCGTTTTACACCGATCCCGCCCAGATGATGGACGAGGTCAAGCCCGAGGCCGTCATCATCGCCACCCCCAACGACCTGCATCTGGGCGTTGCCCGCGAGGCCGTGAAGCGCAACATCGTGCCGCTGGTCGAAAAGCCAATCTCCAACGACCTCGAGGATGCCCAGGCCTTCGCCGCCGAGGCCGAGACCGCCGGCGTGCCCGTGCTCGTGGGCCAGCACCGTCGCCACAACCCCTTCGTCAACAAGGCCAAGGAGATCATCGAGTCCGGTGAGCTGGGCAAGCTCACCGTGTCGAGCTTCCACTACATGATCTATAAGAATGACGAGTACTTTGATGTCGAGTGGCGCCGCAAAAAGGGTGCCGGCCCGATCCTGGTCAACCTGGTGCACGACGTCGACCTGCTCCGTTACCTGCTGGGCGAGCCCGTCGCCGTCCAGGGCATGCAGTCCAGCGCCGCCCGCGGTTTTGAGACCGAGGACTCCGCTGTGGTCAACGTCCGTTTTGCCGATGGCGCGCTCGCGAGCATGACCATCTCCGATGCCACCGCCAGCCCCTGGAACTGGGAGGCCACCGCTCGCGAGGACCCGCAGTACCGCCCCTTCGACGCCGATGCCTACTTTATTGGCGGTACCAAGGGTGCCCTGTCGCTGCCCCGCCTGCACCAGTTCTCCTACGACGGCGCCTCCAACTGGCACAAGCCGCTGCAGATGGAGATTCCGGCCGTCGACCCGGCGCTGCCGCACAAGATGCAGCTCAAGCACTTTGTGAAGGTCGTCCGCCGCGAAGTTGAGCCCGTCGTAACCCCCGCCGATAACGTCAAGACGCTCACGCTTCTCAACGCCATCAAGGAGGCCGCCGAGACCGGCCAGCTCGTCGAGCTGTAGCACCTTAGGACAGGCCGCGGCAGAAACCCCATGCCGGGCCCCTCGGTCCGCCACAAATAAGCCCCTCTTCTTTGCCCCGCGAGCAGCCTCCTGCCCGCGGGGCATTTTGCTACGTTGCCAATGATTTTTCTGGGACGGGGGACTTTTTGCACCTTAGCTTGATTCGTTCGCCACGAAATGCGCCTATCTACTACGTTTAACCAATCACCCTCATCCATACCGAATTTCGCGAAATAAAAACCGCAGGTAAACGGCTTGCGCATTTTCGGAAAACCGGGGGATGGTCGACCCACACGGTTCAAACGTAGTAGATAGGCCGCTTTCGTGGTCCCGCGCCAAAACAGTCTTTTTTGGGCGAAGTGGCAGGTGGTATCCTTGGTAGCTCTGTGCTGCAAACGCACCTTAAACGCAAGGAGTCCCATGGATCTTATCGCCCAGCTCGCCCGCAAGCTCAACCTTAAGGCCGCCAACATCGAAGCGGCCGTCAAGCTCATCGACGAGGGCAACACCATTCCCTTTATCTCGCGCTACCGCAAGGAAGCCACGGGCGGCATGGACGACGTCGTCCTGCGCGCCCTCGACGAGCGCCTGTCCTACCTGCGCAATCTTGAGCAGCGCAAAGAGGACGTCATTCTGCTCATCGACGCCCAGGGCAAACTCACGCCCGAACTCGAGCAGCAGATTCGCGAGGCCACACAGCTCCAGCGCGTCGAGGACCTCTACAAGCCCTACCGCAAAAAGCGCATGACCCGCGCGCAGAAGGCCCGCGAGGCAGGTCTGGAGCCGCTTGCCAACATGGTCATCATGCAGGCCTCGGCCAAGGGCAGCGCGCTCGACGCCGCCGCGGCATACGTCAACGAGGAGGCCGGCTTCGACACGCCCGAGAAGGCGCTCGCTGGCGCCGCCGACATCGTGGCCGAGACGGTAGCCGAGGACCCCGAGAACGTCGCCGACCTGCGCGCCTTTACGCAAAACACCGCCGACATCGTCGTCGAGGCAACCGACCCCGCCGAGAAGACCCCCTACGAGCCCTACTACAACTTTGACGAGCCGCTGCGCCGTATTCCCAACCACCGCGTGCTGGCTATCGACCGCGGTGAGCGCGAGGGCAAGCTCCGCGTGCGCGTGAACGTCGACGGCGCTGCCGCCACGGCGCGCCTCGGCAGCCGCTGGCCCCGTCGCCAGGGCGTGTTCGCGCCCGTCTTT
>DBFVGT010000111.1:0-28435 GCA_048524725.1 Collinsella sp.
CCAGGCGCTCCTCGAGGGCGCGGTCCAGGTCGATGTGCTCTCGCCCCGTGAGCAGGGCAATCTGCTCGCCCACGCGGGTCTTGCCCGAGCCCGGCATACCGATCAGCGCGATGTTCTGTTCGCGGCGTGACAGGCGCTCCGCTACGTCCAGAATGCGCTCACGCGGAGTGACCTGGCCGGTGTAGCGCTCAACGGCTTGCGCCGCCTGGGCCACGAGCATGAGCAGGCCGCCGATGCAGGGGATGCCGCGGCGCTCGGCCTCGAGCATCAGGCCCGTGCGTGCAGGGTTGTAGACAATGTCGATGACGCCCTCGAGCGCATCGAGCCCCTCGAGCGTGCAAGGCGCGTCGGGGCAGTGGGGGAACATACCGGCAGGCGTACAGTTGACGAGCAACGCGGCGTCGGACTGCTGCGCGATGTTGTCGTAGTTGACCTCGCTCGTGCGGCCCACGGGCACCACGGTGGCGCCCAGGTCGCCGAGCACCGTGCTTGCCGTGGCGCCGGCACCACCGGTGGCGCCAAGCACGAGGGCCTTTTTGCCGGCGACCTCAACGCCCAGCTCCTCGACTAGGCACTGAAAGCCGAAGTAGTCGGTGTTGTCGCCGCGCAGGCGGCCGTCGGGCAGGCGCGTGATGGTGTTGACGTTTCCCATACGCTCGGCGAGTGGACTCAGCTCGTCCAGGTATTCCATGACGGCGCGCTTGTAGGGGATGGTCACGTTGGTGCCCTCCCATTCGTCACCCGTCATAAAAGCCTGGAGGTCCTCGGGCTCGCGCTCAAAACGCACATACTCGAGCCCCGCGAGCTCCTTGTAGATGGTCGGGGTGTAGCTGTGGCCCAGCACGCGGCCCAGCACGCCGTAGGGGCGGTTTGCGGCGACATCGGTCATCTAGAGCACCTCCGTGTAGCTGCCAAAGTAGGTGAAGCTCTCGCACACGTCGTCGATGGAATCGAGCAGGTCATCGAGGGCCTTGCTGCCAAAGGGGCAGTCCAGGTCAAAGTAGAACATAAACTCAAAGTCGTGCCCGGGGATGGGGCGGCTCTCGAGCTTGATGAGGTTGATATTGAGCGCGTAGAAGCGCTCGAGTACGCGATAGAGTGCGCCCGGCTCGTTGGCCGTGGTAATCATGAGCGAGGTGCGGTTGGCGCCGGGGTAGACGCGTGGCTCGCGGCTGATGACGACAAAGCGCGTGTAGTTGTTGTCCGAGTCCTGGATGTTGGGCTCCAGTACCTCCAGACCGTAGAGTGCCGCGCAGCTGCGCGATGCGATGGCGGCAACATCGGTGCGTTCGGAGTTGGCGACCATCTCGGCCGACATGGCCGTGTTGGGGTATTTGGTGGCGTGCAAGTCGTGCGCCTCGATAAAGCCGGCGCATTGGGCAATGGCCTGGCCGTGGCTGTAGACCTCGTGCACGTCCGCAAGCTTGGTGCCGGGCTTGACGAGCAGGTTGTGGTCGATTTTGAGGCGGAGCGAGCGCACGATGTGGAAGTCGAACTGGGCGAGCAGGTCGTAGACGGCGTTGACCGAGCCGGCGGTGGAGTTCTCGATGGGCAGCACGCCAAACTCGCAGAAGCCGTCGCGCACGGCACACATGACGCCCTCGAAGGTCTCGAAAAACGCGATGTCGGGCACGTCGAAGAGCTTGCACGCGGCGATTTGGCTGTAAGCGCCCTCGACGCCCTGGCAGGCGACGGTGGTCGTTTGAGGGAAGGGCGTGTCGGAGGCTGCAGCCGTGGCGTGGGCCTTTTGCGAGACGGTGATGCCCTTGAGCTCGTTGATGTAGCGCTGCTGCTCGGCCTTGCTCATGCTCATGAGGAGACGGAACAGGGTGATGGTCTGCGCCTCGTAGCGCTCGGGCGCGCGGCTGGCGAGGTTGTTGAGCTTGGAGCGCTCACGGGCGGGGTCGAAGACGGCCTTGCCCATCTCGATTTTTGACTTGGCGACCTCGGTGGCAATGTCCATGCGCTCAACAAAGCTGTTGAGGAGCGTGGTGTCGATGCCATCGATGGCCTGGCGGATGTCAGCAAGGTCCATGGAGACCCCTTTCACGTGTCGGGGGATGTTGAGGGGTGGGTAGTTAGCGCTGGGCGGCGTCTTCGAGGAGGGCGTCCCAGATGGCAAGGGCGGCGGCTGCCTCGGCTACGGGGACGGCTCGGGGGACGATGCAGGGATCGTGGCGGCCGTGGACCGAGAGCTCGGCATTTTCCATAGCGTCCATGTCCACCGTCTGCTGCTCGCGGCCAATCGAGGGCGTCGGCTTTACGGCCATGCGCCACATGACGGGCGCGCCGGTCGAAATACCGCCCAGGATGCCGCCGGCGTTGTTGGACTCGACCTCGATCTCGCCGGTCTCGGCATCGATGCGATACGGATCATTGTTCTCGCTGCCGCGCATGGCGGCCACGGCAAAGCCCATGCCAAACTCCACGCCCTTTACGGCGGGAATGCCAAACGCGATCTGCGCGATGCGGTTCTCGATGCCGTCGAACATGGGGTCGCCGATGCCCGCGGGAAGCCCGTAAATGCCGCACTCCACGATGCCGCCGATGCTGTCGAGTTCGTTGCGCGCGTCTAGGATTTCCTCGCGCATGCGGCCGGCTGCGGCGGCGTCAATGCACGGCAGATCGTTCGTAAGGATCGCCTTGCGGTCGGCCTCGCGATAGACCATATCGTCCATGGGCAGATCGGAGATGCCGCCGATCTGCGCCACATGCGCCATCACTTTAATGCCGCGGGCCTCGAGTGCCTGCAGCGCAATGCCGCCGGCGATGCATAAGGGTGCCGTTAGGCGGCCGGAGAAATGCCCGCCACCGGCGACATCGTGCATGTTGTGATACTTTACACGCGCCGGAAAATCGGCATGTCCCGGACGGGGCTTGCGGCGCAGCTCGGAGTAATCCTTGGAGCGCGTGTTAGTGTTCTCGATAATTGCCGCGACGGGCGCGCCGGTGGTGTGTCCATCGACCACACCGGCGATGATGTGCACGGCGTCGGCCTCGCGGCGTTTGGTCGCGGTCTCGTCGCGACCGGGGGCACGACGGTCGAGGAAGGCCTGCAGCTGCTCCTGGTCAACAGCGATGCCCGCCGGAATGCCATCGAGGGAGCAGCCGATGGCGGGGGAGTGCGACTGGCCGAAGATGCTTAAGTGCAAGACGTTGCCAAAGGTCGAGGACATGCTATTCCTCCTCGAGTGTGACCTTGCCGCCCAGCAGGCGGTAGTGGTCGAAGAAATCGGGATAGGACTTGTTGACGGCCTCGGCGCCGTGGATCACGACCTCGCCGGTGGCGCGGCTCGCGGCGATAGCGGCCATCATGGCGATGCGATGGTCGTTGTGCGAATCGACCTCGCCGCCGGTGAAGGCATCGACACCCTTGATGATGAGGTCATCGCCGGCAATGCGCACCTGCGCGCCCAGCGCGGTGAGCTCGCGGGTGGTCGTGACCAGGCGGTCGGATTCCTTGATGCGCAGACGGGCGCAATCGCGGATAAAGGTGCGGCCCTGCGCCAGCGAGGCTACGGCCGAGATGACGGGCACCAGGTCAGGAATGTCGTGGGCGCTCATCTCAAAGCCGGCGAGCTTGTCGGACTGCACGGTGGCGGCGTTGGTGGAGCGCACGATGCGGGCGCCAAAGCGCGAAAGCGCGGCGAGCACGTTTCGGTCGCCCTGCGCGGAGCTCAGGGATACGCCCTCCACGGTGATGGGGTCGGCGCCGATAGCGCCGGCGCACAGCCAAAAGGCGGCGTTGGACCAGTCGCCCTCGACAGCAACGCTGCCGGGCGTGCGGTACGAGCCGCTGCTCACGCGGAAGTTCGTGACCTCGGGCTGGCCGTCCTTGGCCGGAATACGCTCGACGTTGACCTCGACGCCAAAGGCCTTCATGGCCTGTATCGTCAGGTTGATGTAGGGGCGGCTCTCGATGAGGCCGGTTACCTGCACGCAGGAGGGCTGGGCCAGCAGCGGGGCTGCCAGCAGCAGGCCCGAGATGTACTGCGAGCTCACGTTGCCCGGAAGCACAAAGGTGCCCGGGCGCATGCGGCCGCTCGTCTTGAGCGGAAAACCGCCCAGACCCTGTAGGTCGCAGCCGGCGGCGATGATCTCGTCCGAGAGCGGGGAGAGCGGGCGGGCGCCCAGGCGGCCCTGGCCTACGAAGGTGGCATCCGCACCCAGCGCGCAGGCGACAGGCAGCATAAAGCGCAGCGTGGAGCCACTTTCACCGCAGTCAAGCGTGCCGCCGGCAAGGGCCTTGAGCAGGCCAAACTCAACACTCTTCATGGTGGGGTGGACCTGGAAGCCGTCCTCGACGGTCTCGATGCGAGCACCCAGTGCCGTAAGGCAGCGCACCGTGGCCTCGATGTCGGCGCAGGTGGTGTTGCAGGTGACGTGCGTCTCGCCGTTGGCAAGCGCAGCGCAGATGATGAGGCGATGCGCCATCGACTTGGACGCGATGGCGGGAACGGTGCCCTTAAGCGGGGACGGGGTGATGCGGGCTAGCATGCGGATGCGTCTCCCTTCTGGCCGAGGCCCTCGGCAATGAGTTCGTGGAAAGTGGAAAGTGGCGTGCGGTCGATGCTGCAGCGGCCAATGCCGTGCGGAATCACCAGGTCGATGGTGTCGCCCGCGCGCTTCTTGTCGTGGAGCGCCTCGGCAAAGACGGCATCGGCATCTAGGTCGCAGCGGGTCTTGAGGCCATGGCGGGAGCAGAGTTCCTCAATACGACCGGGCAGTGCGGCATCGCAAACGCCGTGCAGGGCCGCGGCGCGCGTGATGATGCCCATGCCGATCGACACACAGTTGCCGTGTCCGAGCTCAAAGTGCTCGCAGGCCTCGACGGCGTGTCCGGCGCTGTGTCCAAAGTTGAGGAGCTTGCGCTGGTTGGTTTCGCGCTCGTCGGCGACGACCACGGCGCGCTTGATGTCGATATTGCGGGCGATGATGAGCGCTACGCGGGCCACATCGCGGTTGAGTAGCTCAAGCGTAAGCGGGGTCTTCTCCAGTTCGGCGAAAAGTTCCGGGTCGGCGATCACGGCATGCTTGATGACCTCGCCGCAGCCGTCGGCGAACTGCTCGGGCGTGAGGGTGGCCAGGCACCCCACGTCGGCGATAACCACGCTCGGCTGCCAAAAGGCGCCGGCCAGGTTCTTGCCGGCAGCCAGATCGATGGCGGTCTTGCCGCCCACCGACGAATCCACCATGGCGAGCAGGCTCGTCGGGATCTGCACAAACTTGCAGCCGCGCATGTAGGTGGCGGCCACAAAGCCCGTCACGTCGCCCACGACACCGCCGCCGAGTGCCACGATCACGTCGGAGCGCGAAAGCTCGTGCTCGGCCACAAACTCCAAAATGGCAACGTAGGTCTCGGCGCGTTTATGGGCCTCGCCGGCCTCGAAGGCGCAGATGCTCACCTCGTAGCCTGACGCCTCCAGGCTCTGCTTAACGGGCATCTGGTAGAGGGGGCCCACGTTGGTGTCCGTAACGATGACGGCCTTGGTGCCGCCGGCAGTGGCGCGCACGAGCGGTCCCGCCTGCTCCAGCAAAAACGTGCCAACATGCACCTGGTAGGGGCGTGCGGTGTCGATATCGATGGTAATCGCCATAAGCTTCGGTCCTTTCGACCTGGCGTGATGGGTGGTCTAGTGGGAGGCCTCGTCGTCGAGTGCGCGCTTAATTCGGTCGCCCTCGGCAAGGAGATTCTCCAGATAGCGCTGGTCGCGGTCTTTAAGAGCGCGGCTGTAGGCGCCGAGCGATTCGATCAGATGGTCGATCTCGAAGGCGAGCGCATTGGCGTCGTCGATCATGAGCTCGGACCACATCTGGGGGTTGAGGTGCGCCACGCGGGTGAGATCGCGGTAGCTACCGGCCGAAAAGCCGTGGTGGACCTGGGCAGTGGGGCTTTTGACGTAGGCGTTGGATACCACGTGCGCAAGCTGGCTCGTGAAGGCGATGACACGGTCGTGCTCGGCGGCGCTGGTCACGCTGAACTTGCCAAAGCCCAAGGGGCGCACCATCTCGCGCACCTGGCCCAAAAGCTCCAGTTTGAGCGCATCGTCCACCGCGGGCGGTACGAGCACCAGCGGGGCGCCCTGGAACAGGTCGGCGCGGGAGTGTGCATAGCCCGAGTACTGCGTGCCCGCCATGGGGTGCGCGCCCACAAAGTAAAAGCCGTGCTCGCGGGCAAGCTCAAAGGCGCGCTCGCACACGATACCCTTGACGCCCACCGTGTCAATTACCACGGGGCCCATGATGGCCTCGGTATCGGTGGCGTCGGCGAGTGCCTGGGCGTGTGCCTCGAGCCACTCGATGCAGGCTTCGGGGTAGCAAGCCAGGACGATGATGTCGCATTCGCCGAGCGTCTCGTCGTTGAGCTCGCCGGCAACGGTGCCCATGCTGGCGGCCGTCATGACATCGTCATCGGGATCCCAGGCCAGCACGCGGACGCCCGCCTGCGCATAGCCGCGGGCAAAGCTGCCGCCGATGAGGCCAAGGCCGACGATGCCGGCGCACTTGGGGCCGCCCTGGTTAACGCGCGCGTTTCTCACTGTACCCATGGGCTACTCCATGGTCTCTTGGCAGACAACCTCGCGGATGGCTCGGATGCGACGCATGGTGTCGTCGAACTGATCGGGGGTGAGGGCCTGAGCGCCGTCGGACCATGCGCGGCTGGGGTCGTCGTGGACCTCGATCTCCAGACCGTTGGCGCCGCAGGCGGTCGCCGCGAGCGCCATAGGCTCAACGTAGCGGGTGTAGCCGGTGGCGTGGCTGGGGTCGGCAACGACGGGCAGGTGCGACAGGTGGTGGAGCACCGGCACGGCGTTGAGGTCGAAGGTGTTGCGGGTGCGGGTCTCGAAGGTGCGGATACCGCGCTCACACAGGATGACGTTGTCGTTGCCCTCGCTCATGATGTACTCGGCAGCCATGAGCAGCTCGTCGACGGTGCCGGACATGCCGCGCTTGAGCAGAACCGGGGTCTGCGTCTTGCCGACCTCCTTGAGCAGGGGGAAATTCTGGGCGTTGCGAGCGCCAATCTGCATGACGTCAATCTTCTTGTCGAGGAAGACCTGCACGTCGCGCGGGTCCATGATCTCGGTGACGATCGGCATGTCGAGCTCGGCGGATGCCTCGCACAGCAGGTCCAGACCGGCGGGGCCCATGCCCTGGTAGGCGTACGGGGAAGTGCGGGGCTTGTAGGCGCCGCCGCGCAGCATCGTGGCGCCGGCTGCCTTCACGCGGCGGGCGATGCGGATGAGGTTCTCGCCCTCGACGGAGCACGGGCCGGCGATGACCTGGAACTGGTCGCCGCCGATCTTGACGCCGTGGCCGCAGTCGATGACGGAGTCCTCGGGGTGGAACTTGCGGTTGGCGCGCTTGAACGGCTCGGAGACGCGCTGCACGCGCTCGACGACGTCCATGGACTCGAGCAGGAATGGGTCGATCTTGGTCGTATCGCCCACCAGGCCGATGATCGTCTCGTTCTCGCCGCGCGAGACGTCGGTCTTCAGGCCCTTTTTCTCAATCCAGCTGACGATATGGCTGACGGCCTCGTCGCTGGCGCTCTGCTTTAAAATTGCAATCATGGTGTGCCTCTCACCTCGATGGATAACCCTTGCAAAAACGGCCCGCATCGCGAGCCGTGTATATATGGTGCATGAGAGTTTATACTATCTGATTCGCTTTTGCCTTCTAAAGTGAGCCGTTGCGCCGCGTCTTCCCCGGAATTGCAAAGCTTTTTCTTTTATTTTGATAGCCCGTGGTGCACTTGGGTATAATGCCAAACGTTGGCCCTATTAGCTCAGGGGATTAGAGCGTCTGCCTCCGGAGCAGAAGGCCGTTGGTTCGAATCCAACATGGGGCACCATCGAACGTGAGACCGTCCGAACCTCGCATGGTCCGGGCGGTTTTTCTTATACCGACGCGACGTGATGGGACGTGGTATGGCAGCAACGGATATCGAGCGCGGACTCTCGACCGCCGAGGTCGAGGAGCGCATCGCCGCCGGTAAGATCAACCGCAACATGGAGCTCAAGACCAAGTCGGTCAAAGAGCTCATCATCGAGAACCTCTGCACGCTGTTCAATTTGATCAACGTGATTTTGGCGTTCCTAGTCATTTTGACCGGTTCGTTTAAGAATCTGACGTTCCTGTTCGTAGTGTTCCTCAATACCGCTATTGGCGTCATTCAGTCCATGCGTTCCAAAAAGATGGTCGATAAACTCACGCTGCTGACCTCCAAGAAGGCCATCGCGGTGCGCGACGGCGCCGAGGTGGAGCTCGACCTGGACCAGATCGTGCTCGACGATATCATCCGCCTGGGGCGCGGCGACCAGATTCCCGCTGACGCCGTGGTGGTTTCGGGCGAGGCGCTCGTGAACGAGAGCCTGCTGACGGGTGAGAGCGACCTCATTAAGAAACAGCCCGGTTCCGAGCTCATGAGCGGCAGCTTTATCGACTCGGGCTTGCTGCGCGCCCGCGTGATCCATGTCGGCGCCGACAACTACGTGGCCAAAATTAATAACGAGGCGAAGTACGTCAAAAAGGTCAATTCCGAGATCATGAACGCGCTTAACGCCATCGTGCGCTTTGCGAGCATCATCATGATCCCGCTCGGTTTGGCGTTGTTTGCCTCGAGTGTGAGCGAGCTGTGGGATGCCGCGGGAACCCCGGGCGATAGCGCGCTTTCGTGGTGCTTCTCCGAGCTGTTGGCTGGTCATGTGCCTTCGTCGGCGCTGCTGTCCACGGTGGGCGCCCTGCTGGGCATGATCCCGCAAGGCCTGGTGCTGCTGACCTCGTCGGTGCTCGCCATCGCCACGGTGCGCCTGGCCCGCCGCAAGGTGCTGGCGCAGCAGCTTTACTGCATCGAGACGCTCGCTCGCGTCGACGTGCTGTGCCTGGACAAGACGGGCACCATCACGTCGGGTCGCATGGAGGTCGAGGGTACCTATCCGCTACCGGTCGAGGGTATGGGTGTGGGGGAGAGCGACGCCGCCGTTCCCGTCGATACCACGGTGCTCGATTTTGCGCTGGCTAACGTGGCGCGTGCGACCTCGGCCGATGCCAACGAGACCTGCCAGGCGCTGCTCAACTATTACGCCGATCGCCCGGTCGAGGTGTCTGAGCCGCTGTCGGTCATTCCGTTCTCGTCCTCCAAAAAGTGGAGTGGTGCCTCGTTTGCGCAGGGCTCCTATGTGATGGGTGCGGCGCAGTTTGTGCTCTCTGATCGTGCGTTTGCCCAGGTCGAGAACCGTGTCGCCGAGCTTGCCGATACCTGCCGCGTGCTCGTGGTGGCGCGCGTGGACGGCTTTACGCCCGATGGCGATATGGTGGGCGAGGCCGAGCCAGTGGGCTTTGTGACCATCCGCGACGAGATTCGTACCTCGGCGGCCGAGACCATCGGCTACTTTAACGAGCAGGGCGTGACCCTCAACGTGATCAGTGGCGACGACCCGCGTACGGTGTCGTCGATCGCGCGCGTGGTGGGCGTGCCGGGGGCGGACGCTTATGTGGACGCCACGACGCTCGATACGCCGGCTAAGCTCGATGCCGCAGTGGACCGCTACCATGTTTTTGGTCGTGTGACCCCGCAGCAGAAGCGCGAGCTCGTGCAGGCACTCAAGCGCCGCGAGCACACCGTGGCCATGACGGGCGACGGCGTCAACGACGTGCTGGCGCTCAAGGAGGCCGACTGCTCCGTCGCCATGGCGGCCGGCTCCGATGCCGCGCGCAACGTGGCCGAGATCGTGCTCGTCGACAACGACTTTGCCTCGATGCCTGCTGTGGTGGCCGAGGGCCGTCGCTCCATCAACAACCTGCAGCGTTCGGCTTCGCTGTTCTTGACCAAGACGCTGTTCTCGATGGGCCTGGCGGCGCTGTGCATCGCACTGCCGCCGTACCCTTTCGAGCCGATTCAGATGACGCTCATCAACTTCTTCTGCATTGGCGCGCCGGGCTTTGTGTTGGGCCTGGAGCCCAACAATGCTCGCGTGAAGGGGTCGTTCCTGACGAACGTGCTCAAGCGGGCACTGCCGGCGTCGCTTGCGGTCATTTTGGCCGCGGCGCTCGATATCTTTGTGGCGCGCGTGTTCGGCTTTAACCAGCTCACGCTGTCTACGATGTGCCTACTTACGTCGTGCGCGGCGAGCGTCAGCCTGATCTGGCGAATCTCGCAGCCCCTCACGCCCTTACGTGTGGTGCTCTTTGTGTTTGTAGTCGCCGGCATCTTGGTAGGCGTTATCGGATTCCCGAAGCTGCTGTCTATTGCCAACCTGTCGATGGGCCAGATGGTTATCTTGGCTGTCATCGTGGTCATCACCTGCTCGGTGTTCTTTAAGCTCGCCACGATGATGGATTCGCTCAAGCCGCGTCGTCGTCATGCCGCAACTGGTTTTGGCCGCGGTGTGCGCGTCCGCTTGGGTCGCGGTGGCGGCAAGGTGAGCTCGACGGGTTCGACGGCCGAGCGTTTTGCCAAGCGCGTCGCCGCCGACATGGCGCAGCGCCGCGAAGCTCGCACCGTTCGTGAGGCCGAGGCCCGCGCACTCGAGGGCGTGGCCCAGGCCCAGCCCAAGAAAAAGAAGAGTACCGGAGTCAAGCGCTCCCGCGTGACCAAGTCCGCCCAAGGCATCAAAGTCTCGATGCCAAGCAAAAAGAAGAAATAACTACGCGCCCTGGCGATGTTGAATTGGTGCCTTGCTCCTGTGGGGCCGTGGCGATGTTATGCTCTAACCTCGATTGTTTGAATTGCTTCGAAAAGAGGATGCCGTGATCTGCCCGCATTGCCTTAAGACTATCGAGGACGGCGCCTCGTTCTGCCCCTACTGCAACGCCTATGTGGGTCCGGGCGATGGTCCGGAGCACACCGAGTTCGTGTTCTGTGAGGGCTGCGGTGCCCGTCTTTCTCCGCATGATCGCACGTGCCCCAAATGCGGACGCCCCGCTCCGGGTATCCTCTCCGAGGACGCGGCCGCATCCGACCTGGCAGCGGGCCGCACGGCGGGCTTTCCGCGCCTAACGCAAGAGCAGATCGATACCGAGGTGCCGCATGCGCCGGCCTCTGCCGCTGCGGTGCTTTCGGACGCCGCCGACCCCAATGAGACCTGCGTGCTGCCAGCTTTCGATAAGGATTTCGGTATCCCCAAGGTCGATATTCCCACGCCCGTTTCCCTGCATGACGATGCTCAAAAACCCAAGCGCAAGGTGCATCCCGACGAGGACGCCTATCACAAGCACAAGCGTCATATCCCCAAGCCGCTCATTATCATCGCGGTCCTTGCCGTCGTTTGCGGCGGTGCCTATTGGTTCGTGACGGCCGATCCTATGGGTGTCATGCCTGGCTTCTACGACCAGTTTGGCCAGGCCGCGCAGACGACCTTCCCCACGCGTCAAAAGGGCGAGGCCACTGAGGACGATACCAAGCAGGACGATTCTGCCGAGGTGGTCCAGGAAGAAACCGTGCTCACCGATGATCAGCTCTATACCAGGCTCGACGGTCTGTATCAGACCATCGTGTCCTATGCTGACGAGGATCAGATCGGCGAGGTCATCGATTCCTTTAACAACGGCTATCTCCGAACGCCGCTGTCCACCCGTCAGGAGCTGTCGCAGAGTGCCTACGCCCTGCGTGATCAGATAAAAAAGACGCAAGATGAGCTTAACAATCTTAAGTATCAGGACGATACGGTCTATGCGGATGACATCGCCCACTTAAAGCAGCTTGCCGAGTGGATGTATGAGCGCGTTGACGTGATCTGCCAGAGCTGGGATATCTCGCTGGCCATTCCCGATGGCGAGTCGATGAGTTCCCACCAAAGCGAGATCCTGGCGCCCATCGCGCAGGGCGGCAACAGCGCGCTGAACCAGTACGATGCCAATGTGGGTTCCTGGAAGCCGCAGCAGCGTTCCTAAAATTAGTTCGCCATAGTCGGCATAACCTACGTGCGCAATTGATGTAAACCCGTGCTTATTGCTACAATTCGTACAAATATGCTTTAAACGCACGAGGAAGGAACCACATGTTTGGTTTTAAGAAAGAGCTCTACACGCCCGAGTATCAGCTTGTCGGCGACGAGTGCGCCGTAATCGAGACGTCGAAGGGTACCATCAAGGTCAAGTTTGACGGCGAGGGCGCTCCCATTCATGTCGCGAACTTCTGCGAGCTTTCCACGATGGGCTTCTATGATGGCCTTAAGTTCCATCGCTATGTGCCCGGTTTTGTTATCCAGGGCGGCGACCCCAATACCCGCGACATGTCCGGCGCCGACGTCGCTGCCGGTCTTGAGGGCCCCGACGGTATGCCCGGTACCGGTGGCCCCGGCTACTGCATCAAGGGCGAGTTTGCCACCAATCCGCGCAACAGCCATGTCGATGGCGCCCTTGCCATGGCACGCTCCATGGACCCCGATTCCGCGGGTTCGCAGTTCTACTTCTGCCTGGGTGCCCAGCATAACCTCGATTCTGGTTACACCGTCTTTGGTACCACGGTCGAGGGTCTCGATGTGATTTCGCAGCTGCGTGCCGGCGACGAGATCGTCCATGTCGAGATCGTTCACGAGTAAAGGGGACTTCCTTGAATAGCCAGCTGATCCAACAGGGCCGCGCCGCTTACCGCGCGGGTGATTTTTCTGCTGCAGCCCAGATGCTTGGGGCGGCAAAGACTCCCGATGAGATTATGGGCGAGGCCGATCACCTTCGTGGCAACGCCTTGATGCACCTGGGCATGTATGCCGAGGCCGCCGAGGCCTATGCCGCCGCCCTCAACGACGGTACCTACGGCAAGCGCGGCGCGCTGCTCACCAACCGCGGCAAGGCGCTCGCCGCCGTGGGCGACTACACGACGGCCGCTCAGGCTTTCTCTGCCGCTACGCAGGATGCTTCCTATGCCACGCCGTTCAAGGCCTATCTGGGCCTGGGCAATGCGCTGTTCCAGTCGGGCGACTATGCCAACGCGGGAACCGCCTTCCGTCAGGCTGCCATCGACGGCGCCAATCCGGCTCCTGCCGCCGCACTCGGCGAGCTCGGTCGTTGCTTCATTAAGCTCGGCCGTCCGGCGGATGCCGTGGAGACTTACCGCACGGCTATCGACTTTGCCGGCCCCCGCGACGACACGCGTGCGCTCAACGCCGGCATGGGTCAGGCGCTTTCTGCCGCCGGCCGTCCCTCCGACGCACTCGACGCCTTTAATGCCGCTACTGCCGATGGCATCTACCAGCTCACCTCCGAGCAGGCCGATGAGCTTGCCCGCGTGCAGGATTCGCTTGCCGCGCTGTCTGCCCAGACGGCTATGGCCACGGCTCCGGCGCCCGCGATGGACGCTCCTGCCGTCGATCCGCTCGATCCTACGGGCGCGACCGGTCAGTTTATGCCCGATCCCTCGGACACCGGCTTCTTTACGCTGTCCGAGTCTGAGATGGTCCAGCAGGACCGTCAGGATCGTAAGCAGGCCAAGGTCCGTCGTCGCCATCGCCATACGGGTCTCAAAGTCTTCATCGTGCTGCTTCTGCTTATTTTGATCGCCGCGGGCGGTCTGGGCTTTGCCTACACGCGCGGCTTTGGCTTCCCGTCTCAGGAGTCTGTCGTTACCGATCTGTTCCAGGCTGCCGGCGACGGTGACACCGCAAAGGCCGAGTCTTGCCTGGCCCCGAGCCTGTCCGAGGACGCTAAGTCGATGATCATCTCCTCGATTCCGCAGGGTGCTACCGTGTCCGTCGAAGGCATGGATCAGTCCATGACCGAGACGACCGCTAAGGTGAAGGCATCGCTATCCAAGGGCGGCGAGCAGGAGTACACCGTCAAATTCGTGCGCTCCGACAACCATATCGGCTGGGCCGTTTCTTCGCTCGATATGGATTTCTCGGCTGCTGACAACCAGTAGTGACCTTATGGGATTTAGCTTTGCCCGGCGCTTCACCGCAAGTGAGGTGCCGGGCTTGCGCTAGTATGATGAGCTAGTAGTTTTCCAGCAATCATCCAACACATCAGGAGTTGCGTTGTTTTCTTTGATGGATATGTTCTTCGGTAGCTATGCGGGCGATCTTGCCATCGACCTCGGCACCGCAAATACGCTTGTCTCCGTGCGCGGTAAGGGCATCGTCATTCGCGAGCCCTCTGTTGTCGCCATCGACAAGAACGACGAGCGCATCCTGGCGGTCGGTATCGAGGCAAAGCGCATGCTCGGCCGTACGCCCGGCAACATCGTGGCCGTTCGTCCCCTGAAGGACGGCGTCATCGCCGACTTCGATGTTACCGAGGCCATGCTTCGCTACTTTATCGACAAGGCGTCCGAGAAGCGCTATCCGTGGACTCCGCGTCCGCGTGTCGTCGTCTGCGTTCCCTCCGGTGTCACGTCGGTCGAGAAGCGCGCTGTCTTTGAGGCCACGATCCAGGCCGGTGCCCGCCAGGCCTATCTGATCGAAGAGCCTATGGCAGCCGCTATCGGCGCCGACCTGCCCGTCGAGGAACCCACCGGCTCCATGGTCATCGACATCGGTGGCGGTACCACCGAGGTTGCCGTTATCGCTATGGGCGGCATCGTCGTCTCGCAGTCCATCCGTATTGCCGGCGACGAGTTCGATCAGGCCATCCTCACGCACGTTCGTGATGCCTACAACCTGGCCATCGGCGAGCGTACGGCAGAGGACATCAAGATCAAGGTCGGCTCCGCCGTGCCGCTTAAGGACGAGCTCGACGTCGAGGTCAACGGCCGCGACGTGATTACCGGTCTGCCCAAGACCGTGCGCATCGAGAGCGAGGAGATTCGTCGCGCGCTCAACAAGCCGCTCGACGAGATGGCCAAGGCCGTCAAGGACGCACTCGACGCTACGCCTCCCGATCTTGCCTCGGACCTTATGTACTACGGCATTTTGCTGACCGGTGGCGGCGCGCTGCTGCGCGGTCTCGACGTGCGCCTGCGCGATGAGACCGGTGTTTCGGTCAACGTCAGCCCCACGGCGCTCGATAACGTTGTTAACGGCTGTGCCCGCGTGCTCGAGGCCAATGCGTTTGATGGCGGCTTCGTCCAGACCAATGCTTAATTTCCAAAAGGTGGATTCCATTTGGCACGATCTTCGGGTTTCTCCACAAATCTGAATACCAAGCGACAATCAACGGGTATGCGCCCGTTGATTGTTTTCAGCCTGATTTCGGTGTTGCTGCTCACGTTTTATATTCGTGAGGGCGAGACGGGGCCGATTCATGCCGTGCGTTCGGGCGTGACGACGATTACCTCGCCGGTGCGTTTTGTGGGCTCGGCTGTGGCGGCTCCCTTCAATGCGATCGGCAACGTGTTCTCTAACCTTACGGCGTCGCAGGACACGCTTGACGAGCTTAAGAAGCAAAACGAGGAACTGACCTCTAAGGTCGCCGAGCTCTCCGAGGCTCAAAAGACCGCCGAGCGACTGGAGGGTCTGGTCGGCCTGCAGTCGACCTATAACCTCAAATCGACCGCTGCTCGTATCGTTGGTGCCTCCGGCGATGCCTGGACCTCGACCGTCACCATCGATAAGGGTTCTGCCGACGGTCTTACCATCAACATGCCTGTGACGAGTTCTGCAGGTGTCATAGGCCAGATTATTGAGGTCTCGGCCAAGACGTCCACCGTGCGCCTGATTGGCGACGAGAACTCGGGCGTGTCCGCTATGGTGCAGGACACGCGCGCCCAGGGCATGCTGCAGGGTCAGGCTGACGGCACGCTGCGTCTTGAGTACGTGAGCGTCGACTCCGACGTTAAGGTTGGCGACATCATCGTGACCTCGGGCATTGGCGGTGTGTTCCCCAAGGGTCTACCGCTCGGCACCGTCTCGTCTGTTGAGAAATCGGCTAACGACGTGTACTACACCATTGTGGTGCGCGCCCAGACGACGGCCGAGAACAACGAGGAAGTGCTGGTCATTACCTCGCTGACCGACGAACAGTCGGCCTCGGATGAGGACGTGAACACGGCCAACAGCACGCCGCAGGGAACGTCGCGCGATGCTGCGACCAAGACGAAGGACGAGAGCCCGGATGACAGTTCCGACACGTCCGAGACGACCGATTCCGGCTCGAGCGAATAGGGGGCATGTCCATGGATCTACACGAGCAGGGGATGAGCTCCCGCACGTTTGTAATCGCCGCCATTGTGTGCGTGCTGCTGCAGGCAGGCCTGGCACCGCAGATCTCCATTGCGGGCGGTCGCGTCAACTTTATGATTATCCTGGTGTGCCTAAGCGTATTCTCGGGCGACCCGACCCGTGCCGTCGTGTGCGGTTTTTGCAGCGGTTTGTTCTATGACCTTTCCGCTGCCGTGCCGGTGGGCGTTATGTCGCTCCTGCTGACCGTGGGTTCTTTTGCCCTGGTGCATAGCGCTGCCGGTCAGACGGGCGGTGCCCCGAGTGCGCGCGGCATCACGGTGGGCGCCTTCGCGTTCGTCATTAATGTGATCTACAGCATCATCTTGCTGTTTATGGGTTTGGAGACGAGCTTTGTCGTGGCGATCTTCGGCCATGCGCTGCCGTCTTCGATCCTGACGGGTCTGGTTGCCATTCCGTTTTTGATGTCCGGCGTCGTGCCGCAGTCCGGTTATGGATTCTCCGCACGTGGCGGACGCCAGACGGGCATGCGCTTTAAGCCCAAGACCCGTAAGCTCAAATAGGGGAGGCTCGTAGATGTCTTCCCAGATGACGGTTATTATCGCCGGTATCGTGCTGGTTGTGGCCATCGTGGTCGCACTGGTCATTATGCGTCGCGGCGATTCTCGTTTTACCTACGATACGCAGCATGGGACGGCCCCGCGCGCCACCGAGGGCGAGGGCAATACCGCGGCGACCGCCTTTAAGGGCCGCTTCTCCATCCTCACCACGGGTGTGGGCGCGATGTTCGCGGCGCTTGCCGTCAAGCTGTGGGGCATGCAGATGGTCTCGTCGGACTATTACGAAAAGCAGGCTAATAGCAATCAGACGCGCACCGTTACCACACCCGCTGTGCGCGGCCGCATCCTCGACCGCAATGGCGTGGCGCTTGTCCAGAACCGTCCCTCACTTGCTGTCGTGGCCTACCGCGACCTTGCCGAGGATGAGGTTCTGGTTCGTCATCTTGCCAACGTGCTCGGTATGCCCTACGTGGCTGTGCTGCGCAATATCCAGGACAATTCCGAGGGCGCCCAGAGCCTGCATACCATCGCGACGGACGTGCGCCGCTCAACGGTTGCCTATATCAAGGAGCACGCCGGCGAGTTCCCGGGCGTCAAGATTGCCGAGCGTACCGAGCGCCAGTACCCGTACGGCGAGACGGCCTGTCACATTTTGGGCTATACCGGCACCATTACCTCCGAGCAGCTCGAGGCCCAGAATAAGAAAACCTCTGGCGATGATGATGCTTCTGCTGGCAAGATTACGTACCAGTCGGGCGATATCGTGGGCCAGGCGGGTGTTGAGAGCTACTACGAAAACCTGCTGCAGGGTATTCGTGGCGAGCAGACCGTCAAGGTCGATGCCTCGGGCAATGTGACCGGTCAGGCCGGCGCCGTGCCCGCCAAGGCCGGCTCCGACATTAAGCTCACGCTCGACCTTAAGATCCAACAGGCCTGTGAGACGGCGCTGGCGAGCGCCATCGAGCTCGCCAAGACCACTGGCTACAGCAATGCCGGCAACGGCGCTGTGGTGTGCCTCGATCCCAACAATGGTGAGATCCTGGGCATGGCGAGCGAGCCCAAGTTCGATCCGTCCGTCTTTATCGGCGGCGTCTCAAATGACGTGTGGACCGAGCTCAATGATGACAAGGGTTCGCACCCGCTGCTCAACCGCGCCATTAGCGGACAGTACATGTCGGCCTCGACCATCAAGCCGCTCTCGGCACTGGCCGGTCTTGAGTTTGGAACCTACACTTCAACGCAGACAACCAACTGCACGGGCTATTGGACGGGCTTGGGCAAGGCTTGGGGCAAGCGCTGCTGGCTGACGTCTGGACACGGCACCATGACGCTGCAGTCGGGTATTGCCAACTCGTGCGACCCCGTCTTCTACGATATGGGCAAGGCGTTCTTTTATGACGAGCAACATTCCGAGGGCCTGCAGGAGGTCTTTCGTCGCTGGGGCCTAGGCA
This sequence comes from Collinsella sp., assembly GCA_048524725.1. Taxonomy (GTDB): domain Bacteria; phylum Actinomycetota; class Coriobacteriia; order Coriobacteriales; family Coriobacteriaceae; genus Collinsella. The sequence goes on from DBFVGT010000111.1 coordinate 18,067, forward strand.
AGACCTGCGGTATCGATTTGCCGAGTGAGGGCGCGGGCCGTATTCCCGATGCCGAGTGGAAAGAGTCGTACTTTACCGACGCCTCTGCCGAGGACCGCAAGTGGAATGCCGGCGATATGACCAACATTGCCATCGGCCAGGGCGACATTTTGGTGACGCCTCTGCAGATGGCATGCGCCTACATGGGCCTTGCCAACGGCGGTAAGCAGTACGTGCCTCACGTGTTTTTGTCTGCCGTGTCGCGCGATGGCGACGGCGATGCCTATAAGTACAACGGCAAAGGCAAGAAGAAGCGCCTGGAGGCCAAGATCAACAGCGATTCGGATTTGGCTCTTGTTCGCAACGGCATGCACGACGTGATTTACACGGCATCGACGTCCCTGGCGGCTCACTTTGGCACCCTGACGCCGCAGGTATACGGCAAGTCGGGCACGGGCGAGAAAAGCGGCGAGGACGAATACGCGTGGTTCTGCGCCTATGCGCCGGCCGATGATCCCAAGTATGTCATCGCTACTGTCCTGGAGCAGGGCGGCGGTGGCTCAGATACCGCGATGCATGTCGTGCGCGACGTGCTCGGCGCGATTTATGACGAGCCCGATACCTCTTCGGCCTCGGGCGATTCTTCGGTTCGATAGGAGGTTGCGATGGATTTTTCTCCGGCGGATCTGTTCCGTTCAACCAAGACCGGCTCTCGCAGCAGCCTGGACCGCGTCAACAAGCAACTTTCGGCCTCGCGCGGTACGTTTCGCCAAAAGGTGCATATCGGTGTGCTGCTGGCTACCGTCGCGCTCGTTGCCTATGGCGCCATCATTATTTGGTCGGCGTCACAGTTTAAGGCCGACGCCTCATTCTCGCGCCACCTGCTGGGCATTGGCATTGGCGCGGTGCTTGCGGTGCTCGTCTGGCGTACCGATCTGCGCGGCATCTCTAACTTCTCGACGGCGCTGCTCGTCATTGACCTGATCGTGATCTTCTCGCCCAAGATTCCGGGTCTGTCCTATACGGGCGGTCTGGGCATGACAGGCTGGATCAAGATTCCCGGTATCGGCTTGACATTCCAGCCGGTCGAGCTTGCCAAGCTCATCACCATCTTCTTTATCGCCACGCTTGGCTCGCAGTATAACGGCCGCATCGATACCGTTCGCGACTACGTCAAGCTCTGCGGCATGCTGTCCATCCCGTTTTTGGCCGTCGTTGCCATGGGCGACCTGGGCTCGGGCCTGGTCGTGCTGGTCTCGGGCGCCATCGTCATCTGCATGAGCGGTGCGCGCCGCGAATGGGTGCTGTCGACCCTGGCCCTGCTTGTGGGCCTGGTGGCCCTCGTCCTGGCGCTCGATTCGGTCTTTGATTCGTTGCTCGGCCACGATGTGCTCATCAAGCAGTATCAGATGAACCGCCTGACGGTCTTTATCGACCCCGATAATGCCGATTCGGACGATGCCTACAACCTGCAGCAGTCGCTTATCGCCGTTGGCTCGGGCGGCTTCTTTGGTAAGGGTTTGGGCCATGCGACGCAGTCGGCCGGCGGCTTTCTTCCTGAGTTCCACACCGACTTTGTCTTCGCCTTCCTATCCGAGACCTTTGGCTTTTGCGGTTCCTTTTTGCTCCTGTGCCTCTACGTGCTGCTGATCTTTTCGACGATTCGCGTCGCCTTTAAGTGTGAGTCGCTGTTCTTGCGCCTATCGTGTGTGGGCATCGTTGGCATGTGGGCGTTCCAGACCTTCGAAAACATCGGCATGTGCATTGGCATGATGCCGATTACCGGTATTCCGCTACCGTTTATTAGCTTCGGTTCGTCTTCGATGATGATTCAGCTGCTGACGGTGGGTATCGTACAATCCATATGGCGGCATCGTTCGGGCGCCGCGTAACCGCTGGAGGGGTTTGCTATGAAAATTCCCGTAGATAAGCTGACCCGCGCTTTTAAGATGGGCGCGTCCGTTAAGAAGGATTCCGATACGCCGGTGCGCGTCTCGGTCTATTTGGATTCGTCCGCCTCGCGCTTTCTGGCCGAGACGGTGCGTGACGCCTTTGTGCCGCAGACGACCTCGGGCATTGTGCGCGTCGAGCGTCTGGGGGAGGAGCGAATTGCTCCAAAGACCGATACCGATGTGGTGCTGGTGCTCTCGTGCGGCTCCGACCGCTTGGAGAGTGCCGTGCAGGAGCTCGTGATCGCCGGCGCCCCCGTGTGCGTGCTTGCCGAGTCTGCTGTGGAGGTGCCGTTTATCGAGGAGTCCACGCCTATGCTCGGCGTGGTAGCGGCAACCGATAAGACGTATCTGCTCGAGACGCTTGCCCGCTGGATTCTCGATCGCACCGACAAGGAAACGGCTTTTGCGGCGAACTTTGCCTTTATGCGCATCGCGGCAGCTAATCGTATCATCACCTCGTGCGCGCTCACCAATATGGCGACCGGTGCGCTGGTGTTTTTGCCGGGCGCCGATTATCCCGTTATGGCGCTGGCGCAGGTGGGCATGCTCTTTGAACTCGCTGCCGTCTTTGGACGCGGCATTAAGCCTGAGCGCGGCTACGAGGTCGCGGGCGTGCTTGCCGGCGGTCTTGTGATCCGCGCGGTCACCCGCGCACTCGTCAAGCAGACGCCGCATATTGGGTTTGCCGTCAAGGCGCTCACTGCTGCCGCGGGCACCTATGGCATGGGCCGTGCGCTCGTTTCGCTCTACGAGCGCGATGTCGACTACAGCCGTGCCAACGAGGTGGTCGCTGCCACGTTCTCCCGCGTTCGCGATCTGGTGACCACGGTCGCGGGTGCTACCCGTCCTATGGCGTCCTACCAAGACGCATCCGATCTCGCTGCTTAGGGGTTTTCCGTTGCGCGTTGCATACCAAGACTGTTTTCATTTAATTGAGCCGCTGCTCGCCAAGGTCGAAAAGCCGAGTCGCTATATCGATCACGAGTGGGGCACGCTTTCCAAGGCCGATGCCGACTACCGTTGCTGCCTGATCTACCCGGATGTGTACGAGGTTGGTCTGCCCAACCAGGGTATCGCCATCCTCTACAACATTCTTAACCAGGCCGAGGGCATCTCCTGCGAGCGCGGCTATGTGCCGTGGCCCGATATGGGTGACGCCATGCGCGAGGCGGGCATTCCGCTGCTGTCGCTCGAAGGTGCTGCGCCGGTCGCTTCGTTTGATATCGTCGGTCTGCATGTGCCGCACGAGATGGCGGTGACGAACTTCCTCGAGGCACTCGATCTCGCTGGCATTCCGCTGTTAGCGGCCGACCGAGGCGAAGACGACCCCATCATCATCGCCGGCGGTCCCTCGGTGTACAACCCTGAGCCGTACGCGGCCTTCTTCGATGCCATCCTCATCGGCGAGGGCGAGGAATCGCTGCTCGAGACCTGCCAGCTGCATCGCCGCCTGCGTGACGAAGGCGTCCCGCGCGCGCAGATTGTTGAGCAGCTTGCATCCATTGCCGGCAACTACGTGCCGTCGCTCTATGAGGTTCGTCACGATGAGCCCTGCTCGCCGCATGGCTACACCGTGCCGCGTGAGGGCAAGGATGCTCCGACCGTGGTCTACAAGCGCGTCGTCGAGGATTTCGGCGCCACGAATCCGCTGTCGCAGTCGTGTGTACCCTATGCGCAGCTGGTCCACGACCGCCTGTCTATTGAGATCCTGCGTGGCTGCGCCCGCGGCTGTCGTTTTTGCCAGGCCGGCATGACGTATCGCCCGGTGCGCGAGCGCTCGGCCGACCAGATCGTCTCGTCGGTGATTCAGGGTCTGGAAAAGACCGGCTATGACGAGGTGTCGCTGACCTCGCTCTCCACGACCGACCACTCCTGCATTCGCGACGTGCTCGGCAGGCTCAACCGTCGCCTGGAGGATACGGGTATTCGCGTGTCTATTCCGTCGCAGCGCCTGGATTCGTTTGGCGTGGATATGGCCGAGTCGGTCGCCGGCGAAAAGAAGGGCGGCCTGACGTTCGCACCCGAGGCCGGCAGCCAGCGCATGCGCGACATCATTAACAAGAACGTGACCGAGGAGGACCTGGACCGCGCGGCCAAGGCGGCCTTCGAGGCGGGTTGGAACCGCATGAAGCTCTACTTTATGATGGGCCTTCCCGGTGAGCGCGACGAGGATATCGTGGCCATTGCCAACCTGGCCGATCACGTGCTGGAACTTGGCCGTTCCGTGGTGCCCAAGGCGCGCCGCGGCTCCATCTCGGTGTCCATCTCGGTTTCGGTGTTTATTCCCAAGGCGGCAACGCCGTTCCAGTGGTGCCCGCAGCTCGACTACGACGACGTCAAGCGTCGCCAAAAGCTGCTCATCACGAGCGTTCGCAACCGTGCCGTACGCGTGCATTACCACGATGCCGAGACCTCGCTCGTCGAGGCCGCGCTGTCTCGCGCCGGCCGCGACATGACGCCTGTCATCATCGATGCCTGGCGTGCGGGCTCGCGTTTTGACGCCTGGGTGGAGCATTTCTCGCTCGACAACTGGAAGTCAGCCGCGGCCAAAAACGGCATCGACCTCAACGAGCTCGTGCACCTACCCTATGGGCTGGACTGGCGTCTGCCCTGGGAGCACGTGAGCCCCGGCTGCTCGCGCGGCTTCCTCGAGCGCGAATACCGCCGCTCGCTGGAGGGCGTTACGACGCCCGATTGCACCCGCACGTCGTGCACCGGCTGCGGAATCTGCCCCACGCTCCACGCCAAGAATGTATTGATGGGTGATCGCGCATGAGTGAGCGCCTGACCGACAACCCCATGCTCTTTAGGCTTCGTGTTCGCTATGGCAAGCGCGATCGCCTTAAGTACCTGGGCCATCTCGAAGTAATCCATACCATTGAGCGCATCGTGCGCCGTGCGGGACTTCCCTATGCCGTCACGCAGGGCTTCTCTCCGCACATGCGAGTGGGCTTCTCTTCGGCGCTACCGGTGGGTACGTCGTCGATCTGCGAGTGGTATGACCTGTTTATGACCGAGTTCGTGGCGCTCGACGAGGCGTTTGGGCGCCTGGCTGCGGCGTCTCCGGCCGATCTGGCGCCCATCGAGGCGGCGTATATCGACGTGCGCACGCCGGCGTTGACGGCGCAACTCACGCGTCTGTCGTATCGCATCGACCTGCACTTGGATCCCGAGGCGCCCGTAAGCACCGACGAGGTGCGTCGTGCGATCGACACGCTGCGCGCGGACCATGGCATCGACTACGCGCGCGGCAAAAAGAGCAAGCGCTTGGATTTGGATCACACGCTCGTGGGCTATGAGCTCACGGCGGGGGAGCGCCCGGACCATTTGGTGCTCATGCTCGACACCCATGCCGATAACGAGGGCTCCATGCGTCCGGAAATTTTGCTTTCTGCAGCTGATGTTTTGTTGCAGGGCTTGACCCCGGGCGTGGATGCACCTATTGTTTCCACCGGTATGCAAGACCTCGTGACCATCTGCTCCTACGATGTCGAGCGTCAGAATCAAGCATGCGAGGACGACGAGGGCCGACTCGTCAGCCCCATACCTGTGCGAACTTGTGGATTTGCTCCACATACTCGTTGACGGGGGTATTTTCGCCTGCTACTATATTCGGCTGTTGCACTAACTGATGCATGAAGGGCAAGTAAACATGTACGCAATCGTTAACACGGGCGGCAAGCAGTACAAGGTCGCCACCGACGATGTCATCACCGTCGAGAAGATCGAGGGCAATGAGGGCGACAAGGTCACCCTGCCGGTCATCTTCCTCAACGATGGTAAGAAGATCGTCACCGATCCCGACAAGCTGGCCAAGGCCAAGGTTACCGCTCAGATCGTTGAGCAGTTCAAGGGCGAGAAGCAGCTGGTCTTCAAGTTCCACAAGCGTAAGCGCTATCGTCGTCTGAAGGGTCAACGTCAGCAGCTCACCAAGCTGAAGATCGTGAAGGTCCAGGCTACGTCCCGCGCCAAGAAGGCTGTCAAGGCAGAGGCCGAGGCTGTTGCCGAGGCTCCCGTCGCCGAGTAGATTACACTCGTAACGAAAGAGTAGGTATACACAATGGCACACAAAAAAGGACTCGGTTCCTCCCGTAATGGCCGTGACTCCCGCGGTCAGCGCCTTGGCACGAAGCGCTATGCCGGCCAGACGGTAACCACGGGCACGATTCTCGTCCGTCAGCACGGCACGCACATCCACCCGGGTGAGAACGTTGGCCGTGGCAAGGACGACACGCTGTTCGCGCTGGTCGACGGTACCGTTGAGTTCCACAAGGGTATCAAGCACAGGGTCAGCGTACGCCCGCTCGCGAACGCGTAATTTACCCTTCATAGAGCACATATGTGGGAGGCACTTGAGTTTTAGGATTCAAGGGTCTCCCTCTTTTTGTAGGAGGCGATTCTGTTGTCACAGTTCACCGATATCAGCCGCATTAACGTGTGCGGCGGCGACGGCGGAGCCGGATGCATGTCGTTTAGGCGCGAGGCATTTGTCCCCAAGGGCGGCCCCGATGGCGGCGACGGCGGTCGTGGCGGCAATGTTGTCATCCAGGCCGATGCTCAGCTGTCTTCGCTGATCGATTACCGCTTCAAGCATCACTTCCGCGCCGAGCGCGGCACGCATGGGCAGGGTGCCCGTCGTAACGGTAAGAGCGGCGAGGACCTAATTTTGAAGGTTCCCATGGGCACCGTGGTGCGCGAGCTCGACCCCGAGACGCAGACCCCGATGTTCGAGATTGCCGATCTGGTGCACGATGGCGAGCGCGTTGTCGTGGCACCCGGCGGTGCCGGTGGCCTGGGCAACACGCACTTTGTGACGTCGGTGCGCCGCGCGCCCGCGTTCGCTCAGCTGGGCGAACCGGCCGAGGAGCACTGGATTGAGCTTGAGATGAAGCTAATGGCCGATGCCGCACTCGTGGGCTTCCCCTCAGTGGGCAAGTCCTCGCTTATCGCGCGCATGAGTGCCGCCCGTCCCAAGATCGCCGACTATCCGTTTACAACGCTCGTGCCGAACCTCGGCATGGTGCGTGCCGGTGAGTATTCTTACGTCGTTGCCGACGTTCCTGGTTTGATCGAGGGCGCGAGCGAGGGCAAGGGCCTGGGCCACCAGTTCCTGCGCCACATCGAGCGTACGGCGCTCATAATGCACGTCGTCGACATGACGGGCGGTTTTGAGGATCGCGACCCGGTTGAGGATTACCGCATCATCAACCGTGAGCTCGAGCAGTATGGCGCCGAGCTTTCGGAGCGTCCGCAGATCGTCGTCGCCAACAAGTGCGATGCGCCGGGCACGGCCGACAAGATTGCCGACCTCAAGCGCGCCGCGCTCGACGATGGACATATGTTCTTTGCCGTGTCCGCCGTGACGGGCGCCGGCCTCAACACGCTGATGCTTGCCGTGGGCGAGCAGGTGGCTAAGCTGCGCGCCGAGCTGGCGGTCTCCGATGAGCCGGTCGATCTGCGCGACGAGGAGTGGGAGCGCCGCCGTCTGCAGCGCGAGAAGCGTTTCCGCATTGTCCAGGAGGAGCCCGGTGCCTTCCGTGTGGTTGGTCGCGCGATTGAGCGCATGGTCATCCAGACCGACTGGGAAAACGAGGAAGCTGTCATCTACCTGCAGCATAAGTTTGCGCGCATGGGTGTCGACGATGCGCTCGAGAAGGCCGGCTGCCGTGCGGGCGACGAGGTCCGCATTTGCCAGCGCGCCTTTGACTTTGAGGGTGCTGAGGACTTCTCGGAGTACGAGGAGCTCGAGGACGCTGGCGAGGACGTTGCCGTTGAGGCCCTTGACGTGACCGATGCTCCGGATGAGGGCGTCGAGGTTGTCGATGCGGCGGATGCCGCGGACGATGCCGAGACCTCGGAGGGCGAGTAAGCCATGTCGCTGCGCGGTGGAATCGGTTTGCCCGAGCTGCCCATAAAAGAGGGCAAAGAGTTTCGGCTTGGCATTATGGGCGGCACCTTCGACCCGATTCATTACGGGCACTTGGTGACTGCCGAGCAGGCGCGCGAGTCGCTCGACTTGGACGCTGTGCTCTTTATGCCGGCCGGCTCTCCTGCCTTTAAGCTCGACAAACCGGTGACGCCTGCCGAGGACCGTTATGCCATGACGGTTCTCGCCACCGCCGCGAATCCGGCTTTTTTGGCGAGCCGGTTCGAGATTGACCGTCCGGGCGTAACCTATACGGCCGATACGCTTCATGCCCTTCGCGACTTTTACCCGCCGCAGGTAAAGCTCTACTTTATTACGGGCGCCGACGCGATTATTGATATTGTGACCTGGCATGATGCCGAGCGAATTGCTGAGCTTGCTACCTTTATTGCGGCGACGCGACCGGGTTTTGATATCGATACGGCGCGTGCCCGAATCAAAGAGTCGGGGCTGCCGTTCGACGTGCGCTATATTCAGATTCCGGCGCTGGCGATCAGCTCGACGAACATTCGTAAGCGAGTTGCCCGCGGCATGAGCGTGCGCTATCTTACGAGCGAGTCTGTGCTCGGCTACATTCGCAAGCGCAGTTTGTATGTCGATCTGGGTCAAGAAGATTTTGAGTGATGGGGGCTACGTTGTCGGTAGAGGATCAGTTTGAGGGCGATGAGCGCGCGCTGCTCAAGCGCATTCAAGAGCTGCTCGATGTTCGCATGAAAGATAAGCGCAAGCGCTATGTGCATTCGCTGGGTGTTGCCGAGACCGCACTTCATCTGGCCGAGGTCTACGGCGTTGACCGCTTTGATGCGGCTGCCGCCGGCTTAATTCACGACTGGGACAAGGTTCTTTCCGATGACGAGCTCGTGGCCCGCGCGCTTCACTATAGCATCAAGGTTGCCGGCTCTCCTTCCGCCGCGACGCCGCTTTTGCATGGCCCTGTTGCCGCCTATGAGCTTCCGCAGCTTTTTCCCGAGCTGTCGCCGGCTGTTTTCCAAGCTGTCGACCGTCACACCGTGGGTGCCTGCGACATGACGCCGCTCGATATGGTGGTCTTTGTGGCAGATGCCATCGAGCCCAACCGTCACGGCGACTATGCCCATGCGCTGCGCAAGATGGTGGGGGAGTCGACGCTTGACGAGTTGTTCTTCTCCTGTTTTGCGCAGGGTCTGGTCTATGTGATCCAGTCCGGGCGCTATCTTTATCCCACGGCTATTACGATTTACAACCATTACGCCCAGCTGCGCTAGCTCGGGTGTGTCTAGAAAGAGGTATTCCATGGCCGACGAGACCATGACTGACGAGCAGATTCTTGAAGGTGTGGAGCACAAGAGTTTCGTTGCCACGTCCGACCGCACCGCCGCCTCGCTGTCCGCGAGCGGTGTCGCCGCCGAGGATGTCGCCCGCGCCGCCGCGCAGGCCGCCTACGACAAGAAGGGCGAGGACGTGCAGGTGCTCGACCTGACCGAGCTTTCCGACGTGTGCGACTACTTTGTGCTTGCCACCGGTACCAACAACCGCCAGGTCGATTCGATCGTCGACGAGATCGAGGAGAAGGTCGCCGAGGCTTGCGGCGAGCATCCGTTCTCCATCGAGGGCCGCGAGCAGAAGACCTGGATGCTCATGGACTACGGCTCGGTTGTCGTCCACGTCTTCACTCCCGAAGCCCGCGACTTCTACCGCCTAGAAAAGCTCTGGGGTGACGCCCCCCAGCTCCCCCTCAATCTCCTCTAGTAGCTCATTTGATACGGGGATTTTTAGCTAGCTTCGCGCATTTCGCCGGGCAGTTGCGGTTTTCCGCACCTGCCCGGCTTTCTTTTTGCCTAAAGGCGGTTAATCGTTGAAGCGGGATTGGCGGCCGAAAGATAGGGCGGTGTCGCCGAACTTGTCTCGGACGGCGTCGATAGCGACCGAGAGGTCGCGACGGTCGCTTGATTGGGCTCCGCGGTCGTCGACTTCGCAGAACAGGTCGGTCTGGATGCCGCCTTGGTGGTCGAAGTCGCTCATGCCGATGCCCGCTAAGCGAACATGCATGCCTTCCTGCCAGATGTTGTCGAGCAGTTCGAGTGCAACCGCCACGAAGATGTTCTCATCGTCGGTCGGATGAGGCAGCCGGCGCTGTGCCGTACGCCCGCTGCCATACGAATACTTAAGCTTGAGCGTTACCGTGCCGCCCGTCAGTCCCTGACGGCGCAGGCGGCGTCCAACCGACTCACCCAGCAGCGCAATCGCCGCTTCGATGTCCCCGCGCTCAGTCAAATCTTTCGCAAAGGTGCGTTCATTGCTGACCGACTTGACCTCGCGCTCTTCATCGAGACTCGTGACTTCGGAGATTTCAAGTCCCAGCGCACGCTGACGCATACGTTCGCCGTTGACGCCAAAAATAGAGGCCAAGGTGGATTCCGGCGCGCGTGACAGCTCGCCGAGCGTGTAGATGCGCATACGGCGCAGTCGCTCCTCGGCCGAGCGCCCGATGCCGCTCATGGCAGATACCGGCAGCGCGGCCAAAAAGCGCTGC
>DBFVGT010000112.1:0-10978 GCA_048524725.1 Collinsella sp.
GACGCCGACTTTATGAAAGCCAAGGTTGCCGACGGTATTGACGTGCGCATTGTGGGCGTGGTGCGACCCAACGAGGCGGCAAACGCGAGCGCATTGTCCCCGGGCATTGCCTATACGCATGCGCTGACTCGCCAGCTTATGGAGCGTGCTGCCGATTCGCAGATTGTGCAGGAGCAGCTTGCCCACCCCGAGACGGATGTCTTTACGGGCAAAACCTTCGACGAGCTGCAGGGCGAAGCCAAGCAGGGCGTGGATTTGGGCAGTATGTTCAGCGTAGACGAGGCGGCACTGAAGAGCGCGTTCTCTCTCGATTCGTCTGCGCTCTCGGGTGCGGCCGGCGGCATGGACCTTTCTGGTCTCGACTTGTTCGGGCTGGACATTGACCTTTCGGGTGTTGGGAAGGACATCGACTTTAGTGACATCATGGACAAAGCGCCGGCCCCAGATTTCTCGGGCATCTTTGATGGTCTTGAGCTCACGCCTGAGCAAATGCAGCAGGTGGGAGCACTTGCCAACCAGCTGTTTGAGGGCTTTATGCGCTCTGATCAGTTTAAGGCGCTGTCACCCGAAGATCTTAAGGATGCGTCAAAGCTTGCTGCCGCATTCTCAGCGTACCTTGAGAATGATGTCGCAGCCCAGCAATACCTGGCTCAGCTCAGGGCGCTCGGCGGCGATGCCCTGGCCGAGCGTCTGCAGCAGGTGATAACCGACTATGTGCAAAAGCAGCTGGCTCCGTATCTGCAGCAGGCAATGGACCAGGTGATGAAGGCAATCAGCGAGCAGATAGCGTCGACGGTATCGTCCCAGCTCAAGGCGAGCGCGGCAGAGCTTATGGACCAGATGGCGACCCAGATGTCTTCGAGTTTTGCGAGCCTGGCGAGCGCCATGCGCGTGGATGCGAGCGCCTTTGCTCGCGCCATCCACTTCAATATGGACGCCGAGGACCTGAGTTCGCTCATGATGAGCTATGCCAAGGCGTCAAAGCTCACCTACGAAAACAATCTGACCACGTTGGGCTATGCGGACGAGGCGGACCCCATCTCGGTCAAGATTTTCCCGCGCGACTTTGAGGCCAAGGAGCGCGTGCTCGATCACATCGATGCGTACAACAAGCAGGTCAAAGCCGCTGGTCACGATGAACAGGCAATCTCGTATACCGACTACATGGGTATCATCATGGGCTCGGTGACCGACATCGTGAATACTATCAGCTTGGTGCTCATCGCATTCGTGAGTATCAGTCTGGTGGTGAGCTCCATCATGATCGGCATCATCACCTACATCAGCGTGCTGGAGCGCAAAAAGGAGATTGGCATCCTGCGCGCGATCGGTGCGTCAAAGCGCAACGTGGCCAACGTATTCAATGCCGAGACCTTTATTGAAGGCCTCATTGCCGGCGTCTTTGCCATTGTCGTTGTGGTGCTCGTGAGCTTCCCGGTCAATGCCTGGGCGCTTGCGGCCAAACAGGTCCCCAACCTGATGGGCCTGCCCGTGCAGGATGCGCTGGTGCTCATCGCGATTTCGGTGCTGTTGACGGTTGTCGCCGGCCTGCTGCCGGCCCGTAGCGCATCCAAGAAAGACCCCGTAGAAGCCCTACGCTCCGAATAATGTGACAAAGGGACAGCCCCTTTGTCACATTCATCTTCCTGCACCTAGTTCGTTTTGCCCATCAGCGTGATGCGGATGGTTGGATGGGTGTACTCGTCAAACTCGTCCTCGGGATCCGTGTCAAACGAGTAATACGCTTTGACGGGGCCGTCACTCGTCCTGATAGAGATTCTCTCGTAGAGCGAACCGCTCAAAAAAGCCTGCCTAAACTCTTCGGGGAGCTTCTGCGCTGCTAGGAGCTTGGGGCTTGCGGTCTTGACGTCTATGGTTTGGACGGCAGAGGAAAGCTCGTCAAGGTCGAGCTCGATACGGGCGAGGTTGTCCTCGAGGCTCGCATTGGGGTCGACCTCTGCCGCGTAGCTCACTTCCGTGAGCGTTCCCTTGTTGTCAAAATCCAGGTACGTATAGGTCTTTTGGGTATCGGAGTCGCCGTCGTGCAGATAACCGCGGACGTGATAGCCGTAATCTTGATATCGCTCGTAGGGGTCATCGGCGGACACGTACTCGCATGAGGGCTCTAATGCCTTGCGAGCAATGGCGATCTGCTCAGCCGCGGCCGCGGCGTTCTCCTGCATCTCGATGTTTCCCTGCGCCAGCTGCGGGATATAGGCGCCGCATACGATCGCGAGGGGCAGCGCCACAAGCGCGACGATCCACTTTTTTGCACGGGGGATAGGCACGCCACAGGCCTCTGCCACGGCCTTTGCGTTGGCGAAGCTCTCGGCAAGCACATCTGCCGCGGTGGCGACGGCGCCTACGGCAGCGGCGACCTCTGCCGCGCCGCCCAGGTTGCGCGCGGTCTCGTTGTCACTGTTCCTGAGCAGGCGCGCGGCGGCCTGCGTGCCAACAACGCCTGCGATCTGTGCCGAGCGGTCTTTCTCGCTCTGCTCGACGGCGAGCCGGTACTGCATTTCCTTCCACTGCTTGCCACGCATGCCAGAGCGCGGGGCGAGAGCGCAGTAGCAGAATATAACGAGCTCGATGGCGGTGAGCACCAAGGCGGTCATCATGCCTGTCTCTTGGAAGCCTTCGTGATGGAAGACGATGTCGTCGACCATTTCGAAAGGAATGATCGATAAGGGCAGCACGAATGCCATGGCAAGCGCCGCGCCGGCAACCTTGGGGCAGATGCAGTATCGCTGGATGCGCTTGCGTTCTTGTTCGGAGAGTGCTGCCATGGCGGGTCCTTGGTGTCGTGGCGGTCGTTGTGGCGCGATGCCGTCATATGTGACTCAGTATAGAGAATCCCGCCATCGATGAGCGCATGGTCATACGGCAAAAGTGCCACGGCAGCCCTGGTTTAGAGCGGCTGCTCCTGTGCCCACGCGATGATGCCGCCCGATACGTATGTGTGCCAAAATAAACAGCCGAATGATGATTTGCAAATGTGACAAAGGGACAGTCCCTTTGTCACATTGATGTGAGAATGGATGTCGATGTATTTATCGCTGGCCCCTATGGAGGGGATTACCGGGCATGTGTTCCGTCGCGTGCACGCGGAGTGTTTTAGCGCACTCGATTGTTATTACACGCCGTTTTTGCCGCCGCCACGGGTAGGCAACCGCTTTGGCGGCAAAGCGTTTAAAGAGGTCGATCCCGCCAATAACCAGGGGCTTAACGTAGTGCCTCAGCTGATGTCCAAGAATGCGGATGAGTTTGTGTGGGCGGCGCAGGTGCTCGCCGACATGGGTTATCACGAGGTCAATCTCAACCTTGGCTGCCCCTCGGGCACGGTTGTCGCCAAGGGGAAGGGCTCGGGCTTTCTGCGCAATCTGGATGAGCTCGAGGTGTTCTTGAGCGACGTGTGCGAACGCTCGCCGTTGCCGGTGTCGGTCAAGACCAGGCTGGGATTGGAGAACGACGACGAATACGAGCGCGTGCTCGATCTGTATTGCCGCATGCCGCTGGCAGAGCTGATTGTGCACCCGCGCGTGCAAAAGGACCGCTATACGGGCTCGCCGCGCAAAGAGTTTTACGGTGAGACGCTGAAGCGGGCGCCGTTTCCGGTGGCCTATAACGGCGACATCTTTGATCTTGAGGACATGGATGCGCTGGTGGAGGCCTATCCCGGAACGCGTCACGTCATGTTGGGGCGCGGCTTGCTTGCGAACCCCGCGCTGGCTCGCATGGTTAAGGGCGGTCCTACTGCCACGGCAACTGAACTGCAGCGCTTCCACGACACGCTGTTTGCGGCCTATGCAGAAGAGATCGGCGGTAACGCGGTCTTTCGCATGAAGGAGTGGTGGTTCTACGCCAAGTGCGCCTTCGCCGATCCCGCTAACGTTCACAAGATCGTGCGCAAGACCAAAAAGGTCGACGAATACCGCGCCGCCGTCGATCGCGTCTTTCGCGAGCAGCCGCTCGCGTCAACCGCTCGCTTTTGCGGCTAGTTAGTCATTGGGGACGTTCTTTAACGGCTAGTCATTCAAGAACGTCCCCAACGACTATGTTGAGCATCGGCTTCGTCATCTGACGGCTTGGACGGCAAGTGCGTCCAGCACGCGCCCTGCGTCGGCGTCAATCAGGATGCTGCGATCGGCGATTTCTGCCGGAGCGACTGCCTCGCCAAAATTGACGCATGCGTACGTTGCGCGCTCGTTTTTGGCGGTCATCTGCCAAAACGGGTACTTGATGATGACGGGCGTGTTGCTGCCTACGCCAAGCTCCAAGAACAAGATGCGCATATTGTTGTGGCGGCGCAGGAAATCTTGGTAACGGTCGGCTGCGGCATACCAGCCCTTATCCTGCACAAACGTATCGTCGGCGCGCAGGTTCATCGTGAGCGGAGAGCCACAATGGGGACAACGAGGCACTAGCGCAGACGGAATGCGCAGGTCTTCTTGGGCGGCGGCCATGTAATGCACGAGCTCTTCGTTGTCCCAAGTTTCCTGACAGCAGGGCTTACTGCACTGGAATAGACCATAGTCGCCCTGCGTGTAAAAGAGTCGCTTTTTATCGAAACCGGCGCGTTGGAAGCAATGGTCTACGTTTGTGGTCAGCACAAAGTAATCTCGGTCGCGCAGCAGGCCCAAAAGCTGCCCATAGGTCGGCTTGGGTATGGGGTCATATCGGTTGCACTTGATATAGCGGCTCCAAAACGCCCAGTATTCCTCGAGCGAGTCATAGGGGTAGAACCCGCCGGAGTACATGTCAGTAAAGCCGTAGCGTGCGGCGAAGTCGCCAAAAAGTTTCTCGAAGCGCTCGCCCGAATAGGTGTAGCCGGCAGCGGTAGAAAGACCCGCGCCGGCGCCGATTATCACGGCGTCGGATGCATCGAGTGCAGCTCGGAGTTTAGCGATCTGCTTGGAGAAGGTCGCGGTAGATTGACTCGTCAGACGCGAGAAAAACATTGAAGATCACCTTAAGGTTGGGGTCGTTATGGTCTAGATGATGACGAACGGCATCGATGGCAACGCACGCGGCAGCTTGTTGGGGATAACCAAAGACGCCCGTCGAAATGCAGCAGAAGGCAAGCGTGTCGAGCTTTCGGCTCGTCGCTTCTTCCAGGCAGCTGGTGTAGCAACGGCGCAGTAGCAGTTCCTCGCGCGGGCCAGGCTTATGGTTGGGCACGATGGGACCGACGGTGTGGAAGATATGGCTGCTGGGCAGGTTAAAGGCTGGCGTGACCTTGACGCATGCGGTCGGTTCCTCATGCCCCTGTTTACACATGAGGCTGGCGCACGTCAGGCGCAGCTGCATGCCGGCGTATGTGTGGATGGCATTGTCGATGCAGTGGTGTCCCGGCACAAAACAGCCGAGCATTTGGCTGTTGGCGGCGTTGACGATGGCGTCGGCCTTAAGCAGCGTGATGTCGCCACGCCAGACGGCAATGCGATTGCAGTAGGGAAGCGTGCCGGCATCGGTTGCGCCGCCGCGCTCAACAAGCCGCTGCTGCAAGTAGGCATCCTGGATATCGAGCACCTCTGTCGCTAGCGCTTCGGGCGACCGCACGTTCATAAGGGCCCTGAGCAAATCACGCTGCTCGCCGGCTCCGGCGGGAACGGCAATGCCGCGTCCGTCCGGTCGCGCGTTGAGCAATGCGTCGATAAGCCAAATACGACGCTCGGCTTGATTCATGGCTGACCTCCTGTCCAATTGAGTTGGGCGTGTTTGACAGCAGTGTGCAACCCGGACCGCTTCTTCAAAAGAAGGCACAAAAAGGTAAGCGCCGTGGAGCGGTATGCCCCACGGCGCTCAATTTGCAAAAGCCCGTAGCTGCTAGGAGCTTCGCACAAGCTGCTGGTAGTCGGTGCCCCATTCCACAAGAGAATCGATGATGGGCATAAGGCTTTGACCCAGCTCGCTCAGCGCGTATTCGGTACGGATGGGCGTTTCGGGAATGACGGTGCGCGTGATAAGTCCCGCGGCATCCATTTCCTTTAGGTTTGACGAGAGCACCTTTTGACTGATGCCGGGAATAGAGCGATGCAGCGCGTTGAAGCCCAGGGGCTGCTCAATGAGCTGCTGGATGATATAGATTTTCCACTTGTTGCCAAAGAGCTGAAAACACGTAGCGACGGGGCAGGGAGGCAGTTCTTCTTTGGTGAGCATGGTAACCTCGCAATCGGGTAGGTTGCTTGCATTATCGCAGCTGCTGGCGCCCGCGGCTACAACTTACTTTTTGGTAACTGGCTAATAGATTAGTGCCTTCTTTTGGGTGGGGTGCATTCCTCGCATGATGTGCTTAGGCGCAAAAGCGTCTACGTCCGGGCGGCTTCGCTCAGCCGCCCCCAATCGAAAGGAATTGCCATGTCCGAGAATCTCGAGAACGTTGCCGCCTTCGCTTCTTGCGGTACCGCCGATCCCGCCCCTGCCTGCGGCTCCGCCGATCCCAAGGCCGCGCCGGCCTGCGGCACCGCTTGCGGCGCTGCGGACGCTCAGTAAGCAATCGCTAGGAGGGGGCTCGTAATGGATGCTCAGACTTGTCTCAAGAAGATGCAGCTTGCCGGGACGCTCTCGCTGGCAACTGTGGACGAAAATGGCGCGCCGCAAATTCGCTGCGTGAGTGCTGTACATTACGAGTCCCGCGCCATCTACTTCCTCACGGCGCGCGGCAAGGAGATGGCCCGCCAGCTTATGGCCGATGGGCGCGTCCAAACGCTCGTCCACACGCGGTTTAACGAAATGATCCGCATGTCCGGCGTTGCCACTCCCGCCTTGGATTCCGAGCAAGTTTACTGGCGTGACGTTATTTATGCCGAGCAGCCGTATCTTGCCAACGTTTATCCCGGTGATACGCGTGATATCAACATTATCTTTAAGGTCGAAAACATCGTGCTCGACTACTTTAACCTGGGGGTTCGTCCTATTGAGCGCGCTGTCTTTACCCTAGACGAGGACATGGCGCCCGCGCCCGTTAAGGGTTTTCGTATTGATTCCGATGCGTGTATCGGTTGCGGTACCTGTCTTGAGCACTGTCCGCAGAAGTGCATCGAGCCGGGTGACTCGTATCGCATAGAGCCTGAGCACTGCTTGCACTGTGGCGCCTGTGAAGAGAATTGCCCCGTCGGCGCCGTTGAGCGCCTGTAGCCCAATATCGTCATCAATTTGAACATCGACCAAGGGAGTCCCACGATGCAAAAGCCCGCGTTTGCCTTCCAGTGGCATATTACGGATGAATGCGATCAGCGTTGCAAACATTGCTATATCTTCGCCAACGGTGCCTGCGCTGGTTTTAAGCGCATGCCGTGGGAGCAGATGGTCGAGGTCGTCGATCAGGCCCAGGCCCTCTGCGAACGCATCGGTCGTCAGCCGTACTTTTACGTTACGGGCGGTGACCCCATACTCCATCCCGATTTTTGGCGCCTTGCCAAGCTTTTGCACGAGCGGGGTTTTATGTGGTGCGTGATGGGCAATCCGTTCCATCTGACCGACGAGGTCTGCGCCCGCATGAAAGAGTTGGGATGCCGCAAATACCAGCTCTCGCTCGATGGACTCGAGAAAACGCACGATTACTTCCGTAAGCCCGGCTCGTTTGTCGAGACCTTGCGTGCGATTGGGTGCCTTAAGCGCGCGGGTATCTGGGTTGCCGTTATGAACACGGTTTCGAGTATGAATGCCGCCGAGCTGCCGCAGCTCATTGACCTTGTGGCAAGCCTCGAAGTCGACGTGTTCGCTTTTGGACGATACTGCCCCACCTCGGGCCAAAAGCGTGATGAGTTCCATCTGGAGCCGCTGGAATATCGCGACGTGCTGCTGGCCGCGCAAGAGCGTATGGAGTTTCACCAGGCTGCGGGCTGCAAAACGTTCTTCCAGCTCAAAGATCACCTGTGGACGCTTCTTTTGTGGGAGCAGGGCAAATTCACCATCCCCATGAGCGCCAAGCCTGGCATGATCTATGACGGCTGCCATTGCGGTACGGGCCATATGACGGTGCTGCCTACGGGCGACGTCTATGCATGTCGCCGCATGGAGAGCAAGGTGGGCAACGTTGCCGAGAACACGCTCGAGGAGCTGTTCTTTTCGCCGCAGATGGAGGCAAAGCGCGACTTTAAAAAGTTCAAGAAGTGCTCCAAATGCGAGCTTTTCGGCTGGTGCCGAGGCTGCCCCGCTGTGGCGTATGGTTACACAGGCGATATGTACGAAGCCGATCCTCAGTGCTGGAAAGAGATCGAGGAATAGGATCGCCGTGTCATCGGGTAGCCGTTGGGGACGTTCTTTAACGACTACTCATTTAAGTACGTCCCCAATGAGTGGACGGACGGGATGCGCGTACTAGAGTAGGTTCTCCTGCGTCCATGCGATGATGTCGCTCGACTCGTAGAGTGGCTTGCCATCGATGAACAGGCAGGGAACCTGGCGTTTTCCGCCGACGGCGATGAGCGTCTGCTCGGCATCGGAGTCGATCGAGATGTTGCGCTCAGGGATGGTCACGCCGTTATCGGCCAAAAAGCGCTTGACCTTTATGCAATACGGGCAGCCAGTCATAACGTAGAGCGCGAGTTCATGATCAGTAGCCATGGTGTCTCCAATCGGTTGCGGTTTTGATTGAAATACCCAAAGCCGCCGCAATCTATGCGCGGGCCAGCGACGACTCGATGGCCTGTACCAGAAACGCCGTAGCTCCGGTGCCGCAGGGCTTGTCGTAGCAGTCAACAAAGCGCTGATCGGCAAGATAGCCGTGGGCGAGGCCCAGGTATGCTTCGTCTTGGGGTTCGTGTCCCCAGTTAAGGCCAATCCATCGACGGTGCATTGCGACAAGCTTGCGCGCCTCGCTTCCATCCGGTTCGCCGTCGCCCATGGCGATCGAGAGCTGGCCCAGAATAGCGCGTTCAAGTTCCTTCATGTCGTTCCATGTCTCGGGGTCCATGTCCAGCAGTGCCTCGTTTGCTGCATCGACGGCCTCGTCGCCATAGCGCGCCCGCGCCTCGGCGCCGTAGCGCTCCTCGTTTTCCTGCACGGTGTGCCAGCGTTCCAGTTGCGGCAGTACGGCGCCCATGAGCGAGACGGCTTCGTCGAGCGACATGCCGGTATTTTGTGCCAGCCGCGGGGCACAATCCTCAATCATGGCCTCCATCGTGGTGTCGTAGGTGTACTTGCCGTGGTCGTAGCACCACTTGCAGTAATGGTCGGTCGTGGCGCCGGTGGCATCGGTGCCGCAGTCGTCGGGCGTGAGTATCATGCCGCAGCTCTGGCAATAGTGCTCGGGCATTTCGAGCAGGTGGGACAGCGGTTCTCCGGTTATGGCGGCAATGAGCTTCATCATGTCGATGCCTGGGGTGACCTCGCCGCGCTCCCAACGGCTGATGGCCTGGCGTGTGACGAAGAGCTTGGCGGCGAGCTGCTCCTGGGTAAGGTGATGGGCGCGACGGACAGCAATGAGCTTTTCCGCAAAGGCCATAGCGGCTCCTTTCTGCTGGTTGATGGCTTAAGCATACGCGGCGGCCGGCACCCTTCCAAGCAACCGTTGGTTGCACGACGGGGGACCGCGGCGAAGAATTGCGCGCATCGCCCCACACCTCCATGCCGTACAATGACCGGCATGGAACCTATTGCACACATACATACCGATCTGCCGCAGAAGTTCGGCATTCCGCGCAACAGCTTTTTGGCGCCTCATCTGCAGGGACGCATCGTTTTTGAGCCGGAATTTGCCTCCAACGCAGCGGTTGAGGGTCTGGACTCCTTCTCTCACCTATGGCTGCTCTGGCGCTTCGAAAACGGCACGCCCGGCGGCACGGCTAAGGACATAGCTGCCGATGCCAAGACGCAGGACAGGTCCGGCACTAATGCCAAGTGGTCGAAGACCGTGCGCCCGCCGCGTCTGGGTGGAGCCGAGCGCGTGGGCGTGTTTGCCACGCGCAGTCCGTTTCGCCCTAATCCCATCGGGCTCACCTGCGTCAAGCTCGATCGTGTCGAGCTCACTGACGAGGGCCCCATCATCCATGTGCTGGGGGCCGATCTGCGCGATGGCACGCCCATCTACGACATTAAGCCCTACATTCCGTTTGCCGACTGTCACCCGGATGCGACGGGCGGCTGGATTGAGGATGCTCCGTGGCAAGAGCTCGACGTCGAGTTTCCGCAAGCGCTGCAGGATATGGTCCCGCCCGCAAAGCTCCCCGGCTTGGTCGAGGTCCTTCGCCAAGATCCGCGCCGCGCGGGTAGCAAGTACGAGCCAAACCGCATTTACCACTTGGCTTACGCCGGGTTCGACATATCCTTTACGGTCGACGGAACCAGGTTGACGGTAACCGCCGTCAACGACGCGCAAGACTAACCTGCCATTCGTCCGCACCCGTCAAATTAAGCGCCAAACCCCGCGCCAAAACCTCCCGCGCTGGTGGACAATAACGCCTACCAAAACAATCACTTTGCACGGGAGCTCAGCATGAAATACGACTTCAGCTCGCTTATCGACCGCCACGGCATGGACTCTATCGCTGTTGACTCTTGGGGTGAGATCCCCGGCATGGCTCCGAGCGCACCCGACGAGGGCTTCGACCGCATTCCCATGTGGGTGGCGGACATGAACTTTGCCACGGTGCCCACGGTCCAGGAGCACATCATTCAGCGCGCCCAGCACCCCATGTTTGGCTATTTCAATCCGCGCGACGAGTACTTCGACCGCATCATCGAATGGCAGAGCCGCCGCAACGGTGTTAAGGGCCTGGCGCCGGAGCATATCGGCTACGAAAACGGTGTGCTGGGCGGTGTCGTGTCGACGCTGCGCGCGTACGTCCAGCCGGGCGATGCGGTGCTGGTCCACAGCCCCACCTACATCGGTTTCACCAAGTCTATCGAAGCCGCGGGCTATCGCATTGTCCACAGCCCGCTTAAGCTCGACGACCAAGGCGTGTGGCGTATGGACTTTGAGGACATGGAGCGCAAGCTCGCCCAAAACCACATCCATGCCGCGGTGTTCTGCTCG
>DBFVGT010000113.1:0-8506 GCA_048524725.1 Collinsella sp.
ACGGCCACGTCGCGGCCCTGGCGCACCACGTTGTAGCGAACGGCGCTGTAGTCGGTGTCTTCGGCAGGCGCCAGGTCGGGGCGGCTTACCAGGCCAATGCCCGGTACACGGATCGCTACGGGATGCTCGCGGTGGTCGAGCGACCAGCTCAGCATGGACAGATATTCCTCCATGCAGGCCGGTGCCAAGTAGTGCATGTTGGGAAGACCGCCCAGCATGGAAATATCAAAGAACGAAAGATGCGTCTCGGATGTGGTGCCAAAGATCGACGCGCCAAATACAAGGATCGTCGCCGGGGCATCGTTGAGGCACAGGTCGTGCCACAGTTCGTCGTAGGCGCGCTGCAAAAACGTGCCGTACACGCCAAAGACCGGCTTGGCACCGGCGCTGGCGAGCGCGGTGGCAAAGGTGACGGCGTGCTCCTCGGCAATGCCCACATCGACGAACTGTTTGCCGGCGGCAGCGCGAAGCTCGGGTGTAAAGCCCATGATGTAGGGCGTGGCGGCCGTGATGCCCACGACCTGCGGATCGTGCTCGATGGCGGCGCTGAGCGCCTCGCCCGTAATGTCGGCATAGGTGCGCGGCGCAGGCTCGCTCGGATGGCCCGGGCAGAGCTTGCGCCCAGTCGCCATGTCAAACGGACCCACGTGGTGCCAGCGCTCGGGGTCGCTCTGGGCCGGCTCAAAGCCCTTGCCCTTGGCGGTGGAGACGTGCAGCACGATGGGATGATCGATATTGCGCAGTTCCTGCAGCGCGTCGACCAGGGCCAACACATCGTTACCGGCGTCCAGATAGCGGTAGTCGAGCCCCATCGCGCGGAAAACGTTGCGCTCGCAGGTGCCGTTGCTGGCGCGCAGCTCGGCCAGATTGCGATACAGGCCACCGTGGTTTTCGGCGATGGACTGGTCGTTGTCATTGACGATGATGATCAGGTTGCTGTCGAGCTCGGCGGCATTGTTAAAGCCCTCAAACGCCAGACCGCCCGAAAGCGAACCGTCGCCAATGATGGTAATGACGTTGTAGCTGTCGCCCGCCAGATCGCGGGCGTGTGCCAAGCCGCAGCCCAGGCTCACCGATGTGGAGGTGTGGCCCATGGCGAACAGGTCGTGTTCGGACTCGTCGGGATTGGCAAAGCCAGAGGCCTCGCCGTAGCGTGCCGGGTCGATATAAGTGTACGCGCGCCCAGTCAGCGCCTTGTGGGCATAGGTCTGGTGCGACACGTCAAAGACAATTTTGTCGGTGGGGGAGTTAAACACGCGATGGAGCGCAACCGTAAGCTCAACGACGCCCAGGTTGGGGGCAACGTGCCCGCCGACGGCGGCGGAGCTTTCGAGGATGGCGTGGCGGATCTCGCCGCAGAGCAGCGGAAGCTCGGCGCAATCGAGAGCCTTGACGTCCTCGGGCGTTGTCGTTTGCGTAAGCAGCATCGTTGTGGGTTACTCCATGCGAATCGTGCGCCGGCACTCCCTCGGCCGGCACAATTGCACAAGACAGTCTCGCACATTTTGGCGTTTGATATGTGACGGCGGCGCGGTAATTCGCCAACTGGTGGGGCAAAACGTTTTGTCCGATGCCATACTGGTAAATTCGATGATGATTTTATTCATTGCGTGCAGGCTGCGGCTTGCCGCCGAGCGCCGCCGGAAGGAGGCCGCATGTCCGATACCGTTCGTGCCGAGAAAATCGCGCGCGAGGTCGACGATGCCGCCCGTCAGCTTGCCCAGGCGGGCCGCTTGGACCTGATGCATGAGTTTATCCAACATGGCGATGTGACGGTCTATACACATGTGACCTCGGTAGCGCGGGCAAGTCTGTCCTTTGCCGAGCGCCTGGGCCGCGTCGGTATCTCCGTCGACCGCTTATCGCTGCTGCGCGGGGCCCTGCTGCACGATTACTTTCTCTATGACTGGCACGACCCCGACCCAAGCCATCGACTGCATGGCTTTCGTCACCCGTTTTTTGCCCTGGCGCGTGCGGAGGAAGATTTTGAGCTGACGTCGCGCGAGCGGAATATCATCGCGCGCCATATGTTTCCGCTGGTGCCGGTGCCGCCGACGTGTCGTGAGGCATGGATTGTGTGCCTGGCGGATAAATGGTGCGCACTGCGCGAGACGATTGCCGGCCGTCTGCCGCGCAAAGGCGGCGCGAACGATTTGAACGAGGGCCCGAGTGACGGCTCGAGCAAAGAATCGAACGAAAAGAGGAGTGAGTAGACGGTGGGAACCGCGATCGACATGGCATTTGACGGCGCGACGCTTGCCGCCTGTCCGCTCTCGGCGCTGGTACTCTCGTTTGCCTTCTACGGTTTTTGCGGCTGGGTATGGGAGTCGACAGTCTGCGCCATGCTCAACCACGGACGCTTTGCCAACAGCGGCTTTTTGCTAGGGCCGTGTTGTCCCATCTACGGTGCGGGCGGCATCGCGTGCTGGCTGCTGCTGCGTGGAATCCCAGACGCCTCGAGCCAGTTTGTCGCTGCCGCGCTCGTATGCAGCCTGATCGAATATAGCGTGGGCGTGCTGTTGGAAAAAACGACGGGTGCCCGGTTTTGGGATTACTCGCATCTGCCGTTTAACCTGCACGGACGCATCTGCCTGTACTGGGCCTGCGCGTTTGGCTTGGGTGCGTTGTGTATTTGCCGTTTAGTGGAGCCAGCATTGCTGGGGCTGCTTGGCCATCTGCCGGTGCTGATTGTGCGGCTGTCCGCCTTTATCGTCGCGGTCGCGATGATGGTCGATGCGGTGTGCTCGTTGGCGAGCTGGCGGCGTCTGTCCGATCAGCTTGAGCGCGTGCGTGCCGACCTTGCCGACCGCATCAATGAGTCGCTTGCCGACGCCTCCGACTCTATGCTCGAACGTATTCCCGATTCGGCGATTGACTCGGTGGCGCAGACGCATATCCGCGGTCGCGCCGTTAACGCTTGGCTGGCCGAGCTGGGCGACGCGGCGCTCGATGCCCTGCGCGAGAAGACTTCGATGCCGACGTTTATCTCGGATGGTGCTCGCGGCCTGGCGCTCGCTGCCCGCCGCGTGGCCGATGCCGCGCCGAGTATGCCGCGTCCGTCGCTCGGTCGTCGCCTTGCCGGCAAGCGCATGAGCCGCCCGGTACCGAGCGTGTCACTCAGCCGCCGCGACCTACGCTTCTTTAACGCCTTCCCGCGTCTGCGCATCAATCGTTACGAGGGTGTCATTCGAGCTACCGACCTCCGCGACCGAGCCCGCGAGCTGTTCCGGCGCTAGCCAGAGCGGAGCCAAGCGCGCCCTTCTCGTTCGCACGTTTCCCGTTCGTTTCGCGTCCGTTGCCGCGCCGTTTCCAAGATTGCGGTGCCGTTTCCATTCGACAACGCAGCGTTTAACAACGCCGTATCTGGTCTACACCAGTTGCCCCTCGGCCGCATCATGAGCGCCGACAACGTTCATGCGACCAAGGGGGAGCGAATGTACGATACGGGATCGACAACGTTTATGCTCATCTGCACCATGCTCGTGTTTTTAATGACACCGGGTCTGGCGTTTTTCTATGGCGGCCTGTCCAGGCGCAAAAATGTCATCAACACCATGCTTATGTGCTTTGGCGCCATTGGCCTGGTTGGTGTGCTGTGGATTGTTGCCGGCTGGTCGCTGGCCTACGGTGGCGACGGTTCTAGCCCGTTTATTGGCGGCTTTGACCAGTTGCTGTGCCTGCCGGTGCTCAACCAGGTGCTGCAGGCGGCCGAGGGCAATGCTGCGGATGGTGCCGTCTACCCTCAGATCATCAACATCGCCTTCCAGATGGCGTTTGCCATGATCACCGCCGCTATCGTTACGGGCAGTCTGGCAGGCCGCGTTAAGTTTGGTGCCATGACGGCCTTCCTGGGCATTTGGCTGCTCGTGGTCTATGCGCCGCTCGCCCACATGGTTTGGGGCGGCGATGGTTCCTTTATCGGCGACATCATCGGCGCGCTCGACTTTGCCGGCGGCGACGTGGTACACATTTCGTCCGGTCTCACGGGCCTGATTCTCTGCTTAATGCTCGGCCGTCGTCGCGGCTTTGGCATGGTGAGCTACCGTCCGCATAACGTGCCGTTTGTGGCGCTGGGCGCCGGTCTACTTTGGTTTGGTTGGTTTGGCTTTAACGGCGGCAGCGAGTTTAAGGCCGACGCCGTGGCGGCACTCGCCATCCTCAACACCGTGACGGCCAGCGCGGCGGGCATGGTCTCGTGGCTTGTCGTCGAGCGCGTGCACACCGGTCGTCCCACGCTGGTGGGTGCTAGCACCGGTTTGGTTGCGGGCCTTGTGGTGGTTACGCCGGGTGCGGGCTTTGTCGAGCCGTGGGCGGCGCTGGTCATGGGCCTGATCGTATCGCCCGTCTGCTATCTGGCCATCAGCCATCTTAAGACCAAGTTCGGCTACGACGATGCGCTCGACGCGTTCGGTTGCCACGGTATCGGCGGCATCTTGGGCGGTGTGCTCACGGGCCTGTTCTGCGTGCCGGAGCTCTCGTGGACCGGTAAGGGCGGCCTGTTCTACACGGGCGACGTGTCGCTGCTTGTCTCGCAGGTTCTGGGCATTGTGGTGACGGTCGTTATTGTGCTGATGCTCGACTTGGTGATCGCCGCGGTGGTCAAGGCGCTGTTCCACGGTAGCCTGCGCGTGGACGAGGCCGACGAGGCACTGGGCCTGGATGCGAGTCAGCACGGCGAGAGCGCATACCCCTCATTCTCCGGACTCGATTAGCAGCTTCCCCAAGCACCGCACCTTGCCGTTCAATCGTCGCTCACGTACTTAAGTACGCTTCGCTCCTCTTTCACGGCAATCTGCGGCACTTGGGAAACCTGCTAAGACCAGTCAGTTGAACTTTTCTGATCTCTGAGGTTGGTTTACGGCACCTGGGAAACCCGCGTCTCATGTAAAGGGATACGTTGATTATTGAGAGGAATTCACTATGAAGATAATTACGGCGATCGTTCGTGCTGAGAAGCTTGAGGTTCTCAAAGATGCGCTGTTTGCTGCCGATGTTCGCGGCATGACCATCAACCAGGTGCAGGGCTGCGGCGCGCAGCATGGCTGGAAGGAATACGTGCGCGGCAACGAGTTGCTTGTCAACACGATCCCTAAGGTGCAGTTCACCCTCATCTGCGCCGATGAACATGTCGACGGAATTGTCGACATCATCTGCAATGCCGCCCGCACCGGCGCCGTCGGCGACGGCAAGATCTGGGTCGAGCCGGTCGAGGAAGTCATCCGCATTCGCACCGGCGAACATGGCCCCGCCGCGGTGTAGAATCGACCGTCTGCCATCCGCAACGTTAAAATGCTGCAATGAGGCACAAGGCTTGCGTTGCGGATGGGCGGATTATGGGTCGCAATAAATATCCCGAGGAGACGGTCGCGAAGATTCTCGACGCGGCACTGGAGCTATTCTGCGCACAGGGTTATGAGGGGACGAGTATTCAAGATATCGTTGACCGTCTCGACGGCATGACCAAGGGCGCTGTCTATCATCACTTCAAGAGCAAAGAAGAGATTTTCAACGCCGCGTTTGATCGGGCGATGACTCCGATTGTTGAGCACCGCCGCTCGATGCTTGGCGTCGGTAATATGACCGGAGCCCAAAAGCTCAAGCGACTGTACGCTCCCGAGTCCGTTATTCCACAAATTGAGCTATGGGCACGTATGCGTCCTGCAGCAGATCCGGTAAAAAGCTCGCGCCTACTGGCGATGCAGTACCAGGGCTCATTTGACGAGTCGGCCGATGGCTGTCTCTTGCCAGTGATCGAGGAGGGCATCGCCGACGGCTCCATTGCGTGCGAATGCCCGCGCGAAGCGGCGGAGGCCGTATCGTTGTTGGCGAATCTTTGGCTGCTGCCATTGTTCCGTCCGCTCGAGCCCAAGGAGCGAATGCTCGCTCGCGCACAATGTTTGGCGCAGATGGCTGCCGCGGTGGGGCTCGATTTGGGTAATGAAGTGCTTCAGACAACGGCGCAGATTTGGGGCGTATGGGACCGCGCCGGGTGGTAATATAGATACCAACGGTATGTAATTGATTTGTGAGGGTAGCCACGGCTGCCCTTTTCAAGTCATTAAATACATACTAGTGGTATGTATAGGGGGTGGGCTTATGGCTGGGCTGAGAGACGTCGGTGTCTCGTTGAAATCAAAAACAGTGCGGTCAATCAGGCTCGCGGAACTTCTGGTTGCGCAGCTGTGCACGTATTCGATGCTGTCGGCGCTGTGCTTTGCGTATCCACTTTACTTGTTCGATCGCAGTGGATCGTCAACGTTATATGGCGTCGTCGCGGCGATAGCGTTCATACCCGGCGTACTTGCAACTCCGGTTGGCGGAATCTTGGCGGATAGGGGAAGACATCGCGAGGTCCTCGTGTCCCTCGGCATTGCTCTGATGACTGCATCACTGCTGTCTATCCCCATGAAGCACTCATTGCCTCTTGCGGTCGTCGTAGTAGCGATACTTTGTGTTCAATATGGTTCTCAATCGCTGCTGAAGCCAATGCTCCAAATTGAGACGGTGCGCATGGCGGGTGAAGAGAAGGTTGAGCGGGCCACTGCATTGGTTTCGCAGATGACCATGGTGAGCAATATCTTGGGCCCTGTGGTCGGGACGGCAGTCTATGGGTACTTTGGCATCGATGCTCTTTGCACAACCGCGTCGGTGGCGTTTGCGATTTCAGCTCTCTTGTTTGGGGGCGCGCTCAAGCAAAATGCCTCATTTGAAACGATGGGAGACGGCGCGACTCGTACGACATGCCGAAACGATTTTCGGGAGTCGATTCGGTATCTGTTGCAAAATGCATTATTGGTCGCTGTGATTTTGCTTGCGGCAGTTTTGAACCTTGCGTTGGTTGGGCTAATGATTGGCGCTCCCATTATTGTTACAAAGCATCTCGGCATGCAATCGTCCTGCGTTGGGATAGTTGAGGTGGCTATGGGCTTGGGTGGTCTTGCCGGCAGTGGCTTGGTCGGCATTTGGCCGCATCGTTTTTCTTTCAATGGCATATGTCGATATGTTGCGATGATCTGTTTTGGAGTCGCACCGATCATTGTCACGCTACTGTTCGGCGCAGATGCATGCATGCTCACCGTGTTTGTGGTTGGTTCGGCATGGGTCATGGTGTGGGCGAGCATTGCGTCGGTTGAAATTATCGCGTTTGTTCAGCGGGCAGCGCCGACTGAGCTCTGCGGAAAAGTGCTTTCGGTCGTTTACATGGTCCTTTCCTGCGCAATACCTATCGGCCAATTGACGTACGGGGTTGCATATGATCGATGGACACCGGCGATTGTATTCGCAGCCATGTTGGCGGTGCTGACGTTGACGACGGCTCTGTTTTATCGGCTGAAAAATCGATTGCGGCGATTGTCTTAACGCGCTGGGGCACCGTGAATTTGTGAAGGCGGTGGTACGCCGCGCCGGGACGGCATTGTTTGGACATGCCTCTCCTTCGTCTACAATATCGGGCAGACGAAGGAGAGGCATGTCCATGATCAAGATGTTCGCGAGTGACTTAGACGGAACGCTGCTGAACGCCCTGCATGAGGCGGATGGGACCATCCGCCGTGCCATTCGCGAGCTGACCGAGGCTGGCCTGCATGTGGTTCCCGCGACCGGGCGCTCGACGTTGCCAATCGGCGAGCATGGCTTTACGGGCCTGGCGCTTGACGCCTGCTGCTCCAACGGGTCCATCGTGCGCGACAGCCACGGCGAGGTGCTCAAGACTTGGACCATCGATCCGCAGGTCACTGAGGAACTGCTCAAGGCGTTCCCGGACATTTGCTTTGATTGTTCCACGCCCGATGGCATGTTCTCGAGCGGATCGTTCGAGATGCATCAGGCGGGCTTTAAAAAGGACAGCCCTATCAAGCGCATCGTGATGCGCGGCATGCGTGCGCGTGGCGGGTACCACGAGGAACAGTACTTCGACCAGTCGATCGGTGACATCCTGCGCCACGATGTGTGCAAGATCAACTGTCGCGTGACCTCGCCCGAGCTGGAGCGCGACCTTAAGGCGTATCTGGCCGAGCGCTCGGACCGCGTGGTCAACGCGCCGTTCGATCCGGTGATGTTCGAGATCACGGACGCGGCATGCAACAAGGGCGAGAGCGTGGCCTGGCTGGCGGGCTACTACGGTATTGCCGAGGACGAGGTCGCGGTCTACGGCGACGGCGGCAACGATATCGCCATGCTCAAACGCTTCCGCCACAGCTACGCGACCAAAAACGCTAGCGATGCAGCTAAGGCCGCCGCGAGCGTGACCATCGGCAGCTGCATGGTCCATGCCGTCCCCAAACACATGCTCGCCACCATGCGCAAGCAAAACTCCCGCACCGTCATCGAATAATGTGACAAAGGGACTGCCCCCTCGTCACATCCAAAATATTGCCTTTACGTGTTGATGCACACGGTGTGCAATAATACTCGCACTGTGCAATAGCGCACAGGCTGAGTAACAAGGAGGACGCTTGTCCCAGCTCGAGAAATGCGATCGCCGGTCCCTTCGCTCGCAGCGTGCCCT
>DBFVGT010000114.1:0-3208 GCA_048524725.1 Collinsella sp.
TGCTTATTGCGCCAATTCTTACAACGCCTGGGGCTGGAGTGCCCGTGGCGGCGGTTGGCGCAGCTTTGGCAGCTGGAGCGAGGGCATCTCCGCTCACGTTGCCTATCTGGGCGCCAACTACGGCTCCACCCTTACCCCGGCCGCGGCCAAAAAGTACTGCCCGCCCACGTGGCAGGACTGGTACAACAAAGTCGCCGCTCAGATGAACCGCATCTAAGTGCAACTGCAAAGGGCCCCAATGGGGCCCTTTTCTTTTAGGTAGCGGAAGTATCGACGACGCCGGTCGCATTGGCAACCGCGACTACGACGATCATGCATAGGAGCAGCACGCCCAATGCCTTGAGCCAGAGTTTCGCGAGTTTCATGCCGCGATAGCTGTCGAGCAGTGCGAATCGCCGACGAAGACGGCGCTTATCGAGCAGCGCAAAATGCATAAGCACCATAAGGCCATCGACAAAGAAAAAATACTCGATTATGAGAAACCACGTCGGGTAGCTTTGGTTTGCTCCCGTGGGGTGAAAGACGGCAAAGTGACTTCCGGCAAAGAACACAAGTAGGGAGAAGCAGACAAGCGTATTCCAAATGCGCCCCAGAGACTCCGGAACGCGAGAGAGCGGACCGCATGCAGCGGAGGCGGCAGGCCTAGGAAGCCCTGCGGGGTTCTGGAGCCCTTGGAGCGTCAACACCGTCTCCGAGGCCGGAGTACGGACAGGCGCAGGTGTAGGAGGCCGCACGGGGCGGCTCAGATCGTATGCCGAGCGCGTCGCCCGTCCCAACGCTTCCGCACTCGCAAAACGCTTGGCCGGGTCGAGCGCCATCGACATGCAGACGGCATCGGC
This sequence comes from Collinsella sp., assembly GCA_048524725.1. Lineage (GTDB taxonomy): Bacteria > Actinomycetota > Coriobacteriia > Coriobacteriales > Coriobacteriaceae > Collinsella. Next base: position 840 of record DBFVGT010000114.1, read on the forward strand.
AAGTGGAGTGGGAATGCCATGCGCCTCGCATTGCTCGCGCATGTCGAGCCCTGGTTTAGGGTCGACTCCCGTCAAGCAGAAGAACAACAGGGCGCCCAGTGCGTAGACGTCGCTGCGCACACTCGTCTGCCCAAACCCATACTGCTCGGGCGGCGCATAGGGTCGCGTGCCGAACTTGACGGTGTCGGCATCGGCGCCAGCGCGCCACACGCGCGCAATCCCCAAGTCGATAATCACCAGCGATGAAAACGTCATGCCGTTATCAGACGTATAGTTGGCACCCGTCACGATGATATTCGACGGCTTGAGGTCGCGATGGATCACCGGCGCCGACGTCTCCCCCGCCATTGCAAAACCGGCATGGAGCTCGCCCACGGCATCGCATAGGGCAGGATACATTTCGCGCGCATAATCGGGGGTAGCTCCCAGACGGTCCACCAGCGCCCGGAGCGTCTCCCCTTCGATGTACTCCATAACCACGTTGAGCTTGTCGCCCACACGACGACAATCGACGATTCTGGGCAGGTGCTCAAAACGCCCGCCTGCCCGCTGAGCGGCAAACAGACGCTCGTATGCCCCGCCGATTTGAGCCGAGGCATCGATGCGTTTACGGACAAAGGGGCCGAGCGAACCACCACCGGTTCCTTCAAAGTACACGAGCTCGGTTGTCTCAACGGACGAGCGCTTAAGTACACGCTCCACGCGATAGCTGTCGTCGCGATCGAGCGACGCCAGGTGCTCGGCAAGCGCTGCGGTCAGCTCGTCATCGAAATATGTTGGGGTCTGAGTATCCATAGCCTCCATCATAGCGCAGGGCGCAGACACCCCATGGCATCCGCGCCCGTTCGTTTGCATCCTTGTTCGGCAGCTCCGCCGGCTCAGATATCAGCCGCTAACTCACCGTCTCCTCGCCAAAGCGATACAGCTCCTCGTTGACCTTTTGGAGGCTGCACCCGCGATCGATGCAAAAGATGATAATCGCATCACGACGATCCTTGCAGTTAAGGACGCTTACCCCGGCAGCCGTCAGTGCACGGTTGGCCTCTTTGAGCGTCAGCGCCATCGCAAAGGCAATCTGCAGCACCTTATTGCGGCTCGGGTGACGCGCACCGGTAAAGATCTGATAGCCAAAGGTCTCATTGAGATCGGCCATACGAACCACGCGCGAGCGCTCCAAGCCCTTTTCCTGCAGCAGCTGCTTCAGGTAGTCCGAAAGCGACGGGGCGGCAAAGTCGTGCTCCCTGATATAGCCATCGATGTTCGGCGCATCGAGAAGCTCATTGAGCAGCTCCTCGGTCAGCTTTTTATCGGGCATACGACTTCACCCCAGTGCATGCAACATGCTAGAAACCGCTTACGTCCGAACGCTCCCAGCTAGCAACCTGGTCGGGAGACACCGTACCCAGCGCCTCGAACTTCCAGGAGCCGCCCGCCTTCAGATGATTGGTGTTTGCAAGAGCCGTTCCAACCTGGTTGTCATCGGCATCATACAGAACATACTCAATCTGAATGTAGCTCTTTTCCTTGTCCGTGTTATTGGTAAGCGTGCCCGTGATCTTATAGGCAAACTGACTGGAGGTGTCTTCAGCCTCGTCAGCAATGGTATACGGTTCTTGCGATTCTTTTTGCTCCTCAGCCTGCTGTGTCGCCTCGGCAGGTTTTGCCGAATCGCTCGCAGACGAATCGGTTGAATTGCCACCCATAGAACCCACGGCACCGACGATAACCAGCACCACAATGACGCCCAGGACAATCTTGCCGATCGGCTTCTTTCCCTCTTTTGCCATTATTCATCCTTCCTACGATCCGGCTACCGTGCCGGTACACAGCACATCGTAGAAAGGATTGAACTTAAATTCATTAGCTGAGGGCTAAGGTTGCGGTAAACGGCCAATGCAGCTATCCAGACGCCGAGCAAACGCACTTTGCGTGACCGTCTGCTGGCAGCGCATCAACCCACCGTGACGGATTTCCCGGTAAAGGCACTGATCATCATTAGGACAAAGAACACCAGGTAGCTGATGCTCAATAGGTACGCAATGATCAGGAAGACGACCCAGCCGACATTGGTCTTACCGTCGGCGCGGCGCTGCTCGCGAGAACGGCACAGCCAGACCGTCACGCCGATGGCGGTGATAAACAGTACGAGTGCCGCCGCAGCCAGCCCAGCAAACACAAACATCACGCCAATGCTCACAGCGATGACCGGAAGCAGCAGCAAACCGCATCCGCATCCACCCGGACTATATACGGCAGACTGTCGGCGTCGCTTCATCGCCGCGCCACCCCCATCATCTCTGAGCACTACAGTGCGATGGCCTGCTGAACAGGAACGATCTTATCGAGTTCCGGTTCGATCCGCCTTTTCT
>DBFVGT010000115.1:0-3636 GCA_048524725.1 Collinsella sp.
GAGCGCTTTAGCTTTGCGTACTTTGACCGCAACAGCTCGGGCGACATGATGAGCCGCGTGGTCAACGACCTGTTCGATATCTGCGAGGCGGCGCACCACGTGCCCGAGTGGATCATCATCTGCGGCATCGAGATTATCGGCTCGTTTGTGATCCTCTTTACCATCGCCCCGGTGCTGGCGCTCGCCATGGCTGTGGTGACAGCAGCGTTTGCGGTCATCATGTTTTGGCAGAACATGCGCATGCGCGAGGTCTTTAGCGACAACCGCAAAAAGATCAGCGGCATCAATGCGCAGCTGCAGGATTCGCTGGCGGGCATGCGCGTGGTCAAGAGCTTTGCCAATGAGGAGACCGAACGCTTCAAGTTCCGCGCTTCCAACAATCGCTACCTTTCGTCCAAGGAGAACATGTATCACGCCATGGGCGTCTATACTGCGACGTATGGCCTGCTCTCGGGTGTGCTCTATGTGATCGTGGTACTGCTGGGCGGCTGGCTGGTCGCCCAGGGACAGCTGCAGGCGGTCGATATGGCGACCTTTGCACTCTATATTTCGCTGTTCTGCACGCCGCTCGAGACGCTCGTCAATTCGGCCGAAACGTATCAGAAGGCCATCGCCGGCTTTAAGCGCATGGACGAGGTGCTCTCGACTGCGCCGGATATCCAGGACAAGCCGGGCGCCACGGATCTGCAGGTGACCGCCGGCGCCGTGGTTTATCACGACGTGTGCTTTAACTACGAGGATGTTGAGCTGGGCGAGGGCGATGCCGACGAGCGTCCCGTTATCGACCATATGGACCTGTCCATCAAGCCCGGGCAGACCATCGCTTTGGTTGGCCCTTCGGGCGGTGGCAAGTCCACGACCTGTTCGCTGCTGCCGCGCTTTTATGACGTGGCTGCCGGATCCATTAGCATCGACGGCCAGGACGTGCGCGATGTGACGCAGCAGAGCTTGCGCCGCGCCATCGGCCTGGTGCAGCAGGATGTCTATCTATTTGACGGTACGATTGGCGAGAACATCGCCTATGGCAAGCCGGGCGCTACGGCTGAAGAGATCGCCGAGGCCGCCCGTCGCGCCAACATCGATGCCTTTATCGAGTCGCTTCCACAGGGCTATGACACGGTCGTGGGCGAGCGCGGCAGCCGTCTTTCGGGCGGACAGAAGCAGCGTGTTGCCATCGCGCGCGTGTTTCTCAAGAACCCCAAGATCCTTATTTTGGATGAGGCGACGAGTGCTTTGGATAACGAGAGCGAGGAGGCGGTGCAGGAGTCACTCGAGGAGCTGGCACGCGGCCGTACCACAATCATCATTGCCCACCGTCTTTCGACCATTAAGCATGCCGATGAGATTGCGACCGTTGAGCATGGTCGCGTTGTGGAGCGTGGCACGCACGAGGAGCTTCTCGCCCGTGGCGGCACTTATGCCCGTTACTATCGAATGCAGTTCGAAGGTGCGCGTGCGCACGAGCTCGACTGATTGATATGACAGGAAGTTTATGGCTGACAAGAACCCTTTGACTCCGGAAGAAGTGACGGAGTTATTCTCCGAAATCGATGCATCCGGTGTCTTGGATCCCACGCTTGCCAAAAAGCGAACCGAGCGCATGCGTGAGAAGGAGGCTGCGGCCAAGCGCGGTGACAAAGCGGCGCTAGCGCAGCTGCGCAGCGAGGACCGCGCGAGCCAGGCAAAACATATCGACCCGCTGTCCGAGGACGACCCTTCGGGCTCGCAGGTGAGCCATACCATTACGAAGACTGTCATGGCCGTGGTCATTGGCATCTTGGTGCTGATTGTGGGCATGCAGATTGGCTACGGCGTGATGCGACGCCTGAACACCGCCAACCTGTCCGAGAGCGTTTCGGTGGATACCGTTTCGACGGCGCTGAAGGGCGGCCTTGAGTGGGGCAACGGCTTTACGCAGTTCCCGCTCGACTTTACCGTCGATGAAGCTGATGGGCGTACGGGCACGGTCGAGGTGACGGTGTTGGACACATCGTCTGCCAACGAGCTCGAGCTGCTGTCCAACGGGCAGATCCAGGCCGCGGCGCTTGCGACCAACGCCCTGCTCAACGACAAGATTGACCGCGTGGTGTATAACGTTCACGCCTATATCGACGAGGATAGCAACATTCAGCACGATTCCTTTTTTGGCATGTTTCCCGCGCGGGGTCATCAGAGCGCCATTTTGACGTTCGTGTGGACCAAGAGCTCATCCAACGCCACGAGTATCGACTGGAAGATGCGCATCGTAAGCATGGACGACACCATTGCCGAGCGCATTCAAAAACAGGTGAACTCGGTTTCGTCGCTGATCGAGGACCCGGTGGTGAGCCAGACCAAGATTGACGAGGAAAAGGCCGAACGTGACCTGGAGCATCGTCTGCATGGCCGCGAGATTTTCCGCGGCGGCAAGCCCGATCGCTCACCGTCCGATCTGCTGGAAAAGGACAAGAAAAAGTAAGACGCCGTCATCCCGCGTGAGCCACAAGCCCCGCGGGATGATTTTTTAATCCCCGTCCCAGAAAAATCATTATGCATAGAAAGTCATAATTATCATTTCGTAAACAATTTGATGAAATTAACGCCATGAGGCATGCTTGCGGTTACAATACCGCGAGGCCTAACTACACACCTTTAAGCCGGTCCTGTGAGACCGGGAAGGAGAATTATGGCGAACAACCATACCGCGGGCGCTGCCGCCCGCACCTTCGCGCCCAGCGAGCTTTGCCAGCATATGCTGGCCAAAACCAGCAAGGGCACCTGCGGTCCCTGTATCCTGTATCTTGAGGATGGGACCATTTTTTATGGACGTGCATGCGGCGCCGAGGGCACCGCGACCGGCGAAGTCTGCTTCAACACCTCGCTCGAGGGCTACTTTGAGGTCATGACCGACCCGAGTTATGCCGGCCAAATTGTAACCATGACCTATCCGCAGATCGGCAATTACGGTATCGACGAGACCGATGTCCAGTCGGCCTTCCCCGGCGACGCCGTGCGCCCTGCGAGCGCTCCGGCTATGCGCGGCATGATTGTTCGCGACATGTGCGCCACGCCTTCTAACTGGCGCTCGGCCGTCAGCGTGCCGGAGTACCTGCGCGCTCACGGCATCGTCGCTATCGAGGGTGTCGACACCCGCGCTCTGGTGCGCCATCTGCGCGACAATGGTTCCAAGATGGGCATTATCTCGACCGAGATCTTCGACGTCGACGAGCTTGCCGAGCGCTTGTCCGCTGCGCCCACGCTGGTAGGCGAGAACCTGGTCAAGACCGTAAGTTGCCCCGCGCCTCACGAGTTTGTGGCCGCCGACCTGCCTGCCACGCATGACTTTGCGCTTGCGGCTGCCGCTCCTGCCCGTCACAAAGTGGTCGCCTACGACTGCGGTGTGAAGCGCGGTATTCTGGAGGGCCTGGTCCGTGCCGGCTGCGATCTCACCGTCGTGCCGTGGGATACGCCCGCCCAGCAGGTGCTCAACATGAATCCCGATGGCGTCTTTTTGTCCAACGGCCCCGGCGACCCCGATGCCGTGGTGGAGACCTATGAGCAGGTACAGCAGCTGATCGGCAAGGTGCCGGTCTTTGGCATTTGCCTCGGTCACCAGATGATCAGCCTGGCCTGCGGCGCCCAAATGGAAAAGCTTAA
>DBFVGT010000116.1:0-13763 GCA_048524725.1 Collinsella sp.
CAAATTCGTTCTATCCCTTTGAGGGGGAGCGTGCTATAGTAGGCGCTTGCATGACCTCACCGTGTCTCAGAGGTGTCATACATTTTTTGCAAGGAACTCGAAAGGAACTCCAGAAGTGGCAAACATCAAGTCTCAGAAGAAGCGTATCCGCACCAATGAGGCAGCTCGCATGCGTAACAAGGCTGTCAAGTCCGAGCTCAAGACGCTGACCAAGCACGTCCAGTCCGCCGTCGCCGAGGGCGACGCCGAGAAGGCCCAGGCTGCCCTCAAGACCGTCACCAAGCGTCTCGACATGGCTGCCGCCAAGCATGTTATCCACAAGAACCAGGCTTCCAACCGCAAGTCCGGTCTTGCCAAGCTCGTGAACAGCATCAACGCCTAAGTTGTAAATTTCACACCACACAGATTACGCGCATAAATGGAGCCTGTTTTATGGAACAGGCTCCATTTTTTGTACCGCTCGGGTAAGATAGTCCGCATGAATACTTCAATTGACATTTCCCACATCCGCAACTTCTCGATCGTTGCGCATATCGACCATGGCAAGTCCACGATCAGCGACCGCATCCTCGAGCTCACCCATACCGTCGACGAACGCGACATGGAGTCGCAGCTGCTCGACACCATGGATATCGAGCGCGAGCGCGGCATTACGATCAAATCCAATGCCGTCCGCGTTTCCTATGACGCCGACGATGGTGAGACGTATCAGTTCAATCTGATCGATACGCCGGGCCACGTGGACTTTACCTACGAGGTCTCGCGCTCGCTGGCAGCCTGTGAGGGCGCGGTACTCGTTGTCGACGCCACGCAGGGCGTCGAGGCGCAGACCGTTTCCAACGCGACGCTCGCCATGAACGCCAATCTGGACATTGTGCCGGCCATCAACAAGATCGACCTGCCCTCGGCCCATCCCGATGAGGTTAAGACCGAGATCGAGGATGACCTGGCGATCCCTGCCGATGATGCTGTGTGCGTCTCGGGCAAGACCGGCGAGGGCATTCACGATCTGCTGGAGTCCATTGTCTTTTTGATTTCGCCGCCTAAGGGCGATGCAAACGCTCCGCTCAAAGCGCTCATTTTGGATTCGTACTTTGACGAGTATCGCGGTGTGGTGGCTACGGTGCGCGTCTTCGATGGTTCCATCAAAAAGGGCGATACCCTGCTTATGATGCAAGCCAAGGGCGACTTTTTGGTCGACGGCGTGGGCGTCAAGCGTCCTGCCGAGACCCCGGTCGACGCGCTGACGGTCGGCGAGGTCGGATATGTGGTCACGGGCTTGAAGGATCCCGAGGCCGTTCGCGTGGGCGATACCCTTACGTGGGCGTCGAACCCCTGCCCCGAGCCGCTTCCCGGTTATCGCGAGGCCAAGCCCATGGTCTATACGGGCCTGTTCCCGATCGACAACAAGGACTACGAGAACCTGCGTGACGCGCTCGATAAACTGCACGTCAACGACCCGTCGTTGGTGTGGGAGCCCGAGACCTCGGTGGCGCTCGGCTTTGGCTTCCGCGTGGGCTTCCTGGGCCTGCTGCACATGGAAGTCGTCAAGGAACGCCTGGAGCGCGAGTTCAACCTGGACCTCATTGCCACGAGTCCCTCGGTTGACTATCACGTCTACAAGACCGACGGCGAAATGATCGATGTCCGCAGTCCGCAGGACCTTCCCGAGGCCACACGCATCGATCGTATCGAGGAACCCTACCTCAAGGCAAAGATCATCTGCCCGCCTGAGTACACGGGTGCCGTCATGCAGCTCGCCATCGAGCACCGCGGCGTCACAACCGACATGATCCACCTGACGAGCAAATCGGTCGAGATGCGCTTCGATATGCCGCTCGCCGAGCTCATCTTGGACTTCTTCGATCAGCTCAAGAGCCGCACCAAGGGCTATGCCTCGCTCGACTACGAGTTCAACGAGTACCGTCCCTCCGAGCTCGTGAAGCTCGATATTTTGCTTTCGGGCGACGAGGTGGACGCGCTTTCGTTTATCGTCCATAAGGACAAGGCATATGGCCTGGCCCGTGGCCTGTGCGACAAGCTCAAGGAGATCATCCCGCGTCAGCTGTTCGAGGTGCCCATCCAGGGTGCTATCGGCAACAAGATCATCGCCCGTTCCACCGTCAAGGCGCGTCGCAAGGACGTTCTTGCTAAGTGCTACGGCGGCGATATCTCGCGTAAGCGCAAGCTGCTCGAGAAGCAGAAAGAGGGCAAGAAGCGTATGAAGGCCATCGGATCGGTCGAGGTCCCGCAGGAGGCGTTTATGGCGATCCTCAAGGTGGACGAGTAGGTCCATGGCGCTTTCTGAATACAGCAAGCGGCTGCTGGGTGCCTATGCCGAGCAGCCGTTCCTTATGGCTCCCATGGCGGGCGTGACCGACCCCGCCTATCGCATCATGTGTCGCCGCCGCGGTGCCAACCTTGCCTACAGCGAGATGGTGAGCGTGGCGGGTCTTGCCTATGCCAGCAACAAGACCTGGCGCCTGGTGCTGCCGGCCGACGAGGAGCAGCAGATTTGCGTGCAGCTCTTTGGCTCCAAGCCCGAGCAGTTTGCGAGCGCCGTCGCCGCCGTCGAGGAGCGCGTTGGCGATCGCCTGTCGCTCATCGATATCAATATGGCATGCCCCGCCCGCAAGGTTGTCACCAAGGGCGAGGGTTCGGCGCTCATGCGCACGCCCGACCTGGCGGAGAAGATCGTCGAGGCCACGGTGGGCGCGGCGCACGTGCCCGTGACCGTCAAGATTCGCAAGGGCTTTTATGCCGAGGACCGTAATGCCGCGACATTTGCCCAGATGCTTGAGAGTGCAGGGGCTGCCGCAGTCGCCGTGCATGGTCGTTGCGCCACGCAGCTCTACACGGGCCAGGCCGATTGGTCGGTCGTCGATGAGGTTGCCGACGCTGTCGAGATTCCCGTGATTGGTTCGGGCGATGTGTTCTCGGCCGAGGACGCTGCTGAGCATCTGCACGGCTCGGGTGCCAGCGCGGTGTTTATCGCGCGCGGCATCTACGGCAATCCGTGGGTGTTCGGCGATGCCCGAGCCCTTGCACTCGATGGCACGCCGGTTCCTTCTCGCTCCTCGGTCGAGCGCCTGGAGGCTCTGCGCGAGCACCTGACGTTGACGCATGAGCTTCTGCCGCTCATGTCGCGTGCTCGCACGTACGCAAGCTGGTACTTAAAGGGCATGCCCCATGCCGCTGCCTGGCGCGCTCAGGTGGTGCGTTGCTCTACGTACGAGGAGTTTATGGCGCTGGTCGATGATATCGAGCGCGACGTGGTGGTCTGCGAGGCCGCGCTTGCCGCCGGCGAGTCGGTGCCTGCTCATCCGCTGGAGGCCTAACGGTGGCCGTTACCGCGCTGTACGTGCACGTGCCGTTTTGCGCCCAAAAGTGCCGGTACTGCGACTTTGACTCGCGCAGCTTTGCTCCGTGCGACCTGGATGCTGCGCTCGATGCCTATTTTGAGCAGCTGTATGCGCGGCTCGATGCCTTTGGCAACGCTGGGGCACTCGGGCAGGTCCGCACAGTCTACGTAGGCGGCGGCACGCCGTCGCTGGCAGGGGAGCGCCTGGTGGAACTTGCCCGGCGTATCTCCATGTGGTGCAAACCCGTTGAATTTACTTGCGAAGCCAATCCTGAGTCCCTGACCGCTGAGCTCGCCACCGCGCTTGCCGAGGCGGGTGTCACGCGCATCTCTCTGGGCGTGCAAACCCTCGACAATACCGAGCTGGCCGCTATTGGCCGCATTCACGATGCTAATCGGGCACTTGCGGCTATCGCGACGGTGAAGGATGCTGGCCTCGATGTGTCGTGCGACCTGATGTGCGGCCTTCCCGGGCAGACGGCCGCAAGCTGGCGGAGCACGCTCGATGTCGTGTTGGCGGCGGCGCCTCATCATGTGTCGGTCTACCCGCTCACGCTCGAGGAGGGCACGCCACTCTATCGCATGGCGTGCCGTGACGAGTCGCTCGAGCCCGACGAGGATTTTCAGGCTTCGTGCATGGACGCGGCGCGTGAGCGCCTGGGTGCGGCCGGCTATCATCCGTATGAGGTGGCAAGCTACGCGCTCGATGGCCATGAGTGCGCCCATAACATTGCCTACTGGACCGGACAGTGCTACCTGGGCCTGGGTCGTTCTGCCGCGGGCATGCTCGACGACGAGGATTTCGACCGCTTGGCTGGACTGTTTCCCGGCGTGGCTCCCCGTGGTGACTTTCACCGCGTGCGTTTGGTACAACGCGACGATGACGCGACGGCGTTCGAGGCCGAATATCTGTCGCAGCGTGAGGCTGTCGCCGAAGACTTGATGCTCGCTTGTCGCATGACGCGCGGTGTTGCGTCCGACCTGTTGGCTCGTGCAGCTTGCGTCATCCCAACGGGCGAGCTGGCAGCTGCCTGCGATCGCGCGCTCGAATTGGGTCTTGCCACTTGGGTGCCCGAGACGCTCTGGGGTCATGAGGGACCCTTCACTACGGCAGATGTCGTCGCGGGCCATGTTCGAGCTCGTCTGGCGCCGACCCATCTGGGCTGGCTCGATGGAAATGTTCTGTTCGAGCTGTTTTGGGATCTAGCTTAGGCCGCTCGGGTAGAATTACCGGAATATATACGCTGCTGTGAGCAGGAGGTTGCCGCGCATGGCGACGATGAACGAAAAAGATTACTACGAGATTCTGGGTGTCTCCAAGGACGCCACCTCGCGTGATATTCAAAAGGCCTTCCAGCAAAAGGCCCGTAAGCTCCATCCGGACGTCAATAAAGAGCCGGATGCCGAGGAAAAGTTTAAAGAGGTTTCCGAGGCCTACGCCGTGCTTTCGGATGAACAAAAACGTGCGCGCTACGACGCCATGCGTTCTGGCAATCCCTTTGCCGGTGCTCCTACGGCTTCGCCCTATGGTGGCGGCTACGCCGGCAGCACGGGCTATGGCAATCCCTTTGAGGGCGGCTTTCCCTTTGGTGGCGCCTGGGGCCAGCAGCGTCGCGGCCAGGCTGCCTACAATCCCGAGAACGGCGCCAACGTGGTCGTCGATATCAAACTCGACGCCAAGGAGGCCAAGGGCGGTGCCCGCAAGACCGTCCGCTACACGCGCTTCGATACCTGTAGCAACTGCGGCGGCTCGGGCTCCGTTTCGTCTGAGCATGCCCATACCTGCCCGAGCTGCGGTGGCCGCGGCCACATCGACGTCGACCTGTCCTTCCTGTTTGGTGCGGGCACGTTCCAGTCGGTCTGCCCCGAGTGCGGCGGTTCCGGTAAGGTCGTGGCCGACCCCTGCCCCGATTGCGGTGGCAGCGGGCGAACCCGTGTGACCTCCGAGCAGACGATTGAGTTTCCTGCCGGCACGCATGACGGCGACGAGGTCCGCATTGGCGGCATGGGCCATGCTGGCACTAACGGTGCCGCGGGCGGCGACCTGGTCGGCCGCGCCCATGTTGAGGCCGAGCGCTTGGAAGGCAAAGCTCGTACTGGCTTTTACCTGATGGGCATTGTGGCGCCGTTTTTGGTGCTGTCGGCCATCTCGGGCGTGTTCTCGGCCTTTGCCGTGATGTGCTTTATTCCGTTTACCATGGGCCTGTTCATGGTGCTTTCGGACGGTGTGCTTCATCGCAGCCTGCTGTGGTGGAAGCGCGGTGCGATGCAGTTTGCCAACGGTTTTGCCAACGGCTTCATGTTCGCGCTCGTGTCGGTTTGGTTCGCGAGCTGCTCGCAACGGGCCATGCTTTCGCCGTATCAAATGCAATAACATCAAACCCTTTGTTTGCGGTCGGCCCAGCTTGGGTATAGGACGCACTGTGACAATAATGAAAGTCGGAAGGATTCGGTTGTGTCGGAAAATAGGGATTACTACGAGGTGCTTGGCGTCGACAGGGATGCCGACGCGCGGACGATTAAGCGTGCGTTTCTAAAGAAGGCCCGTACCGTACATCCGGATGTTTCGGACGACCCCGAGGCCGAGGCCAAGTTCAAGGAGCTCAACGAGGCCTATTCCGTTCTTTCCGATGAGCAGAAGCGTGCTAACTACGACCGTTACGGCACCGCGGACGGCCCCGGTGGCTCTGGTTATGTCGACATCAACGATATCTTTGGTGGCATGGGCATGGACGACCTGTTCTCGTCGTTTTTTGGCGGCGGTGCCGGCGGTGGCGCCCGCAGCCGTCGTGAGCGTCGTCGCGGACGTGATATGGCCATCTCGCTTTCGGTGACGCTCGAGGAGGCGGCGCTCGGCTGCAAAAAGACGATCAGCTATGATCGCCTTGCTCCTTGCGAGGACTGCAACGGTACCGGTAGGGCCGAGGGTGCACAGGAAAAGCAGTGCAGTCGCTGCCACGGTACGGGCTACGTCACGACGGTTCAGCGATCGTTTTTGGGCCAGGTTCAGTCTTCCTCGCCTTGCCCCGACTGCCATGGCGAGGGCACGGTTATCGACCATCCCTGCGAGACCTGCGACGGTCAGGGTCGCACGCCTTCGCACGAAAAGATCGACATCGATATTCCCGCCGGCGTTTCGACCGGTCGCCAGCTGCGTGTGAGCGGCTTTGGCGAGGCCGGCCTTCGCGGCGAGCCTTCGGGCGACCTGATTGTCAACGTGCGCGTTGCCGACCATGAGCGCTTTAAGCGCAACAGTGACGACCTGTACCTGGTGAGCGATATCTCGATTGCGCAGGCTGCGCTCGGCTGCGAGATCGAGGTCGAGGGCATTATGCCCGACGAGGTCGTTAAGGTGACGGTTCCCGCCGGCGCCCAGTACGGCGACACCGTGAGCGTCAATAATTACGGCATGCCGCGCATTGGCGGTGGCGGTTCGCGTGGCCGCCTGATCGTGCAACTGCGCGTGGTCGTTCCCACCAATCTTTCCAATAAGCAACGCGAGCTGCTCCGTGCTTTTGCCGACGAGATGGGCGATGACGTCGCTTCCGGTAAGAAGTCGGTGACCGACCGTATTAAGAGTGCCCTCGACGATATCCTCGATTAAGGAGCCCGCGTGCTCGCACCCCATATTTCCGTCGTCAACCTCGGCTGCCGTGTCAACCGGGTTGAGTCTGACCGTATCACTGCCGATCTTATGCGCCTGGGCTTTGCTATTGTGGAGCCCCAGGATGCCGATTTGATCGTCATTAACACCTGTGCCGTTACGGGCGAGGCCGAGGCCAAGACCCGTAAGGCCGTCCGTCATGCGCTGGCCCATCCAAATGAGCCCTATGTGCTCGTGACCGGTTGCGTGGTCAATTTGCATCCCGAGGAGCTGTTGGAGCTTTCGGATCGCGTGATCGCCGAGCCGTCCAAGATCGATGTCGCCGAACGTGTCTGCGAGGTGCTGGGCGTTGAGTCCGATAGCGTTCCCGCCTGCAGCGATGGCGAGGTGGTCGATGCGCTCGGTCGCTCTCGCCTGGGCGTGAAGATCCAGGACGGCTGCAACCATCGCTGCACCTATTGCATTGTGTGGAAGGCGCGCGGCCCCGAGCGCTCCGTGCCTGTCGAGTCCGTGCTTGAGCAAGTTCGCGAGGCCCAGGAGGCCGGCGTGCCCGAGGTGGTGCTGACCGGTGTGAACCTGGGTGCCTACGATGGCAAGAGCGCGACCGACGAGCATGTCGAAATCGATGAGCTGCTCGAGGCCATCATGGAGCGCACGACTATTGCGCATGTGCGCATTTCCTCGGTCGAACCCATGGATATCTCTGAGCGCCTGCTTAAGGTTATGGCGCGCTATCCGCAGCGTATTGCCCCGTTTTTGCACCTGCCCGTACAGTCCAGCTGTACGGCGACGCTGCATCGCATGGGTCGTCCCTATAGTGCCGAGGCCTTTGAGGACACGGTGCGCATGATTCGCGCCATCCTGCCGCAGGCGTCTCTTTCGTGCGATGTCATCGTCGGTTTTCCTGGTGAGACGGACGAGGAGTTCGAGGAGTCGCTGGCGCTGTGCCGCCGCGTGGGGTTCTCGCGTATGCACGTGTTCCGCTACAGTAAGCGTCCCGGTACCCTTGCTGCCGACATGCCCGACCAGGTGCCGCCCGAGGTTATGGCCGAGCGCAGCCGTCGTATGCGAGACGCGGCGCAGGAGCTCGCTATTGCCGATGCTCGTCGTCGCGTGGGCACTGTCGAGCGTGCCGTGCTCGAGTATGGTGACAACCTGACGCTCGGTTCGTTCCATCATGCCCGTCTTGACGATACCTGTGGACTTACAGCCCCGTGCCTGCTCGATGTTGCTATCATCGGAGTCGATGATTCCGGCTTGGTCCATGCGCGCAGGGAGGTCCATGGAAGCCTCGAAGATTAGACTTACCGTTCCCGAGGGAGTTGATCCCTCGCGTGTTTTGGGCGCCGGCGACGGCGTCCTTCGTGCGCTCGAGAGCTTGGTTCGCGCTCACGTGGTCGCCCGTGGCGATAGGATCTCCGTGAGCGGCGACCCGGACGAGGTCGAGCTCGTGGCTCGCTTTTTCGAACATGCTTTTCGCGAGGCGGCGGCCGGTCGTACCCTGTCTGCCGACGATGTCTCGCGTTGCCTGGCCGTCTTGCGCGACGGCGAGCATGAGGCCACATCGCTTCGCGATGACGTGCTGCTTTCATACCGCGGTCGTGTCATTCGTCCCAAGACGCTTGGGCAAAAGTGCTATGTGGATGCCATTCGCTCGCATACCATCACCTTTGGCTTGGGTCCTGCCGGTACCGGTAAGACCTATCTGGCCATGGCGCTCGCCGTTGCCGCGCTCAAGCGCCATGAGGTGGGCCGTTTGATCTTGACGCGTCCGGTTGTCGAAGCAGGGGAGAACCTGGGCTTTTTGCCTGGCACCCTCGAGGAAAAGATCGATCCGTACATGCGTCCGCTCTACGACGCCCTTTTTGACATGATGGATCGCGAGCGCACCGATGAGCTTATGGAGCGCGGCGTGATCGAGATTGCCCCGCTTGCCTATATGCGCGGTCGTACGCTGAGCGATGCCTTCGTGGTGCTCGACGAGGCGCAAAATACCACGCCCGAGCAGATGAAGATGTTCCTGACACGCCTTGGATTCAACTCCAAGTTCGTGATTACCGGCGACCTCAGCCAGCGCGACCTGGTGGGTCGTCGTGGTGGCTTGGCGGATGTCGAGAAGATTTTGGGCCGTGTCGACGATGTGGCGTTTGCACACCTGGAGCGCGCCGATGTGGTGCGCCATGCCCTGGTGGGTCGTATCGTCGAGGCATACGATGCTTATGATGACGTGCGTGAGCAGCGCTCGCGCGACCGAAAGGAGCCCCGTTGAGTGTATTGATCAGCAACGATGCCGAGCTCGATACGCTGCTCGACGCGCAGGAAGTGGAGCACATCTGCGAGGTTGTGCTTGCCGCCGAGGGTGTTGAGCGTGAGGTCGAGATTTCCCTTTCGTATGTCGATGAGGACGAGATGCACGAGCTCAACCACGAGTGGCGCGGCATCGATCGCACGACCGACGTGCTCTCGTTTGAATGCGACTCGGCCTTTGACGAGGACATTCCCGCCGACGAGACGCTCGAGCTCGGCGATATTATCCTGGCCACGCAGGTTATTGCCCGCCAGGCCCCCGGCTTTGGCAACAGCCCCGCCGATGAGTGCCGACTGATGCTCGTGCATGGAATGTTGCACCTGCTGGGTTACGACCACATCGAGGACGATGAGGCCGAGGTCATGGAGGCACGCGAGGATGCCATCCTGCGCGACCTGGCGCTTGAGCGCGGCGAGGACCCCAAACTCGTCCACGTCGGCCCCATAACCAATCATGCCCACGACTAGGAGCCGTCTATGATTCCCGGATCGAACAAGGACCATCCGTCCTTTTTAAAGTCGTTCTCATACGCGATGGAGGGCTTCGTCACTGCCGTCAAGACCGAGCGCAATATCAAGGTCATGCTCGTGGCGGGCGTGTGCACCGTCATTGCCGGCTGCATCGTGGGGCTCGATATTGCCGAGTGGGCTACGGTCATCATCTGCTGCGGCCTGGTGATTCACGGCGAGTTGTGCAATACCGCCATGGAGGCGATTGTCGACCTGGCGACCCAGGAGCTGCATCCGCTGGCCAAGCGCGCGAAGGATATCGCCGCTGCCTCTGTATACGTTCTTTCCATTACCGCCGCGATCGTGGGCTTGCTTGTCTTTGCCCACGCGCTCGACTTTATTTAGAAAGGGATTCCCATGTCCGACAATATGCAGCCTACCGATGGAGTTTTGGATGACGAGGTCCTGGACGAGGCTGAAGGTGCCGATTCGTTTGACGAGGTCGAGGAGTTCGATCCGTTTGAGGGTATGAGCGACGAGGAACTCGATGCCCTGTGTGACGAGGATGAGAGCCTCGTGGGCTTTGGCGACGTGGAACCCGGTTTCCGCAGCGGCTTTGTGGCCCTGGTCGGTCGCCCCAACGCCGGCAAGTCCACGCTGCTCAATGCCTGTTACGGCAAGAAGGTCGCCATCACCTCTCCGGTGGCCCAGACGACCCGCCGCCGTATGCGCGCCGTGGTCAACCGCCCCGGTTACCAGCTGGTCTTCGTTGATACTCCGGGTATCCACAAGCCCAAGGACGGCCTGGGATCCGAGCTCAACAAGAGCGCCCTGTTTGAGCTCAATGACGTAGACGTCGTCGCGTTTCTGATCGACGCCACCAAACCCATCGGCAGGGGAGACGCCTGGGTTGCCGAGCGTGTCAAGAGCGCCCGTTCCAAAAAGGTCCTGGTGCTCACGAAGGCCGATGAGGCCGACCCCGCCCAGGTCATGGAGCAGCTCAAGGCCGCTCACGAGCTCATGGAATACGACGATGAGATCGTGACGTCGTCGGTCAAGAACTTCAACGTCGATGCGTTTATCGAGACCGTCGCTCACTTTTTGCCCGAGGGCTCGCGCTGGTTCCCCGAGGATATGGGCACCGACGCGTCCGACGAGACCCTCGTGGCCGAGTTTGTGCGCGAGAAGGTTCTGCGTCGTACCCGCGACGAGATCCCCCACTCCGTGGGCGTCATCTGTGATGCGCTCGAGCAGACTAAGAAGGTTCTGCGCGTGCACGCCACGATTTACGTCGAGCGCGAGGGGCAGAAGGGCATCATCATCGGCAAGGGCGGCGAGATGATTAAGCATATCGGCATCGATGCCCGTCGTGACCTTGAGCGTATCTTTGGCACGCAGGTCTTTTTGGAGCTTGACGTGAAGGTCAAGGCCGGCTGGCGCGATGACGAGGCACAGATCCGCCGCTTTGGCTACAATGCCGAAGATTAAGCCTCGGCGTTCATGGCAGGCTCTCGCACATATCGCACAAAGGTGCTCGTCCTCGACAAGACGAAGCTCAAGGAAACCGACCTGATCTTGACCATGCTCGACGAACGGGGACGGCAGGTGCGTGCCGTGGCTAAGGGCGCGCGTAAGCCCGGCGGTCGCCTTGCGGCCCGCTGCGAGCTTTTCTGTACCGTCGATATGCTGCTCGCGCGTGGTCGCTCGCTTGACGTGGTTTCTCAGGCGGAGCTTATGGAGGCGCCACTCGGTGCCGCTCCTGACTACGAGACGATCTGTGCCGCCAGCGCGATTGCCGAGGTTGCGCGCGTGTGCTCGTTCGAGGATGCCGAGGATCCATTTACCTTTGCCATCACGCAGCGGGCGCTCACGCTCGTCGGCTGCGGGCTCGACTCGGCACATATGGACCTGCTCGTGGCGGCCTTTGTCTTTAAACTGCTGTCGCACGTTGGTTACCGCCCCGATTTCTCGGCATGCGTCTCGTGCGGCGATCCCATGCTCTCGCATTTCTCGGCCCAGGCCGGCGGGCTTCTGTGCGGGTCGTGCGCCTCGAGCGTGCCTGGCGCCGAGTTGGTATCGGTCGGCGAGGTCGCATGGCTGCGCGCTCTGATGTCCATGACCTTCGATGCCCTTATGGGCGAGCAGATCGATCCGCATACGGCTGCGTTTTTGCTGGGGCTTTCGCATGTTTGGGCCGCCACGCACACCGATCAGCGGCTCCGTGCGATGGAATTCATGTTGGGTCGGTGATGATGCGCAGGCGCGCGCCGCTTGTGGTAACATACCCACCTGTTGGTACCTCGACCTTGGATGTTCGCTCCACCGGCGGCTTCCCAGTCCGAGGCGAATGGAGTCGCCCACAGGCGACGCGAAACGAAAGGTGAAACAATGACTGTTTCCAAAGAGCGCAAGGCGGAGCTGACCGCCCAGTTCGGTAACTCCCCGGTCGATACCGGTAACCCCAAGGTTCAGGTCGCCATCCTGTCCGAGCGCATCAAGGAGCTGACCGAGCACATGAAGTCCCACCAGAAGGACTTCCACACCCGTCGTGGCCTGCTTATGCTCGTTGGCCGTCGTCGTCGTCTTCTCTCCTACATCAAGAAGAACGACATCGTCGAGTACCGTGAGCTCATCAAGGCTCTGGGCATCCGCGACAACATCCAGTAAGGATTTGTACATGCTAAGAGCGTCCTGCGCAGCGGGGCGCTCTTTTTGTGTAAGGGCGTGAACAATCACGCTCTGAAGCGTGGCGGGGGCAGGGGGCCCGCGTCACATGAGAAGCCCGCAGGCAAGGGGCCTGTGGGGTAAAGGAGAACAATGACACTCGTATCCAAGACCTTTGAGCTGTACGGCAAGACCTACACCTTTGAGTCCGGCGAGCTTGCCAAGCAGGCCACCGGCGCTTGCCTGGTCAAGCAGGGCGACACCACGATGCTCGACACCGTGGTCGTCTCCAAGGAGCGCAAGAATTACGACTTCTTCCCGCTGACCGTCGACTTCAACGAGAAGATGTACGCTGCCGGCCGTATCCCGGGTGGCTACCTTAAGCGCGAGGGCCGTCCCAGCGAG
This sequence comes from Collinsella sp., assembly GCA_048524725.1. GTDB lineage: Bacteria > Actinomycetota > Coriobacteriia > Coriobacteriales > Coriobacteriaceae > Collinsella. Next base: position 12,792 of record DBFVGT010000116.1, read on the forward strand.
AAGGCCACGCTCACGGCGCGTATGATCGACCGCCCGATCCGCCCGAGCTTCCCGGATGGCTTCCGCAACGAGGTGCACATCGTCGCTACCTCGCTCGTCGCCGACCAGGTCAACCCCTTCGACGTCATCAACGTCATGGGTGCTTCGCTGGCCATGACGCTCGGCGGCGTGCCCTTCGAGGGCCCGCTTGCCTGCGTGCGCATCGGCCGCAACGTGGAGACCGGCGAGTTTATCGTCAATCCCACCTATGAGGAGCGCGAGAACTCCGATCTGGACCTGGAGCTGGGCGGCTCTGCCGACTTCATCTCGATGGTCGAGGCCGGCGCCGAGGAGATCTCCGAGGACGACATGCTTGCCGCTATGAAGTTTGGCCAGGAGGCCCTTGCCGCCTTCTGCCAGGCTCAAGACGAGTTTGTTGCCGAGTGGGAGCAGGTCAACGGCGCCATCGTCAAGAAGGAGTACCCGCTCGACCAGCCCGTCGAGGAGGTCCAGGAACGCATCTTCGCCCACTACGACGAGATGGCCGCTGCCCTGCGCGACGCCGACAAGCTTTCCCGCATCGGTAAGGTCGAGGCTCTGAAGGAGTCCATCCGCGCCGAGTTCACCGACGAGGAGCAGGCCGCTTGGGAGCGCGAGATCCCCGTGGCGCTCAAGAAGCTCGAGAAGAAGGCCATGCGCACCATGGTCGTCGAGACCGGCGAGCGCGTCGACGGCCGTGCCGCCGATGAGATTCGCCCCATCATGGTGAAGGACAACTACCTGCCGCTCGTTCACGGCTCCGGCCTGTTCCAGCGTGGCCAGACCCAGGTGCTTTCCGTCCTGTCGCTCGGCATGCTCAACGAGGGCCAGCGTCTGGATACCATCGAGCCCACCGAGGGCAAGCGCTACATGCACCACTACAACTTCCCGCCGTTCTGCACCGGCGAGACCGGCCGCATGGGCAGCCCCAAGCGCCGCGAGATCGGCCACGGC
>DBFVGT010000117.1:0-4413 GCA_048524725.1 Collinsella sp.
CTCGGCGGTATCGGGGATGCCGCCTTCGTCGAGCGTAAGGCCGACAACGTTGGTGCCGTAGTGGGCGACCAGCGGGAAGATCTCGTCCATGATCTGCTGCTTGCCGTTGACCGAGTTGATGATGGGCTTGCCGGCGTAGCGGCGTACGGCGGCCTCGACAGCGGCGGGATCGGTGGAGTCGATCTGCAGCGGCAGGAGCGTGGAGCCCTGGAGCTGCTCGGTGGCCTGCTGGATAATCTTGACCTCGTCGATCTCGGGCAGGCCCACGTTAACGTCCAGGATATCGGCGCCCTGTTCTTGCTGGCTGATGCCCTGACTTACGACGTAGTCCAGATCGCCGTCGCGCAGGGCCTGCTGCAGGCGCTTTTTGCCGGTGGGATTGATGCGCTCGCCGATGACGGCGATCTTGTGGCCATCGCAGGGAAGGTCCACGACCGTCTGGGCGCTCGTGACCGACATGCTGGGCTTGCGATGGCGCGGACTGGGCGTGTGGTTGTCGATAAGCGTGCGCAAGGCCGCCATGTGCACGGGCGTGGTGCCGCAGCAACCGCCCACGACGCTCACGCCGTCCTCGATCATGCCGGCGACGGCCTCGGCGTATTCGGGTGCCTGGATATCAAAGACGGTATTGCCGTCATCGTCCACGCGGGGCAGTCCCGCATTGGCCTGCACCATAACGGGCTTGTCGGTGACGGTGAGCATGCGCGCGGCGAGTCCTCGGAGCTCGGCCGGGCCCTGGCTGCAGTTGATGCCCAGGACGTCGGCGCCGATGGCGTCAAGGGTGATGGCGGCGACCTCGGGGCTCGTGCCCAAGAAGGTGCGGCCGTCTTCCTCAAAGGTCATGGTGGCAAAGACGGGCAGGTCAGAATTCTCGCGGCAGGCGAGGACTGCCGCCTTGATCTCGGCCAGGTCGGTCATGGTCTCGATAATAAAGAGGTCCACACCCGCGGCGACGCCGGCGCGCACTTCCTCGGCAAAGAGGTCATAGGCCTCGTCGAAGCTCAGGGTTCCCAAGGGGCGAAGCAGCGCGCCGATGGGGCCGATATCGCCGGCGACATAGTGGGCACCGGCCGCGCGGGCACAGGCGGCAGCGGCGGCAAAGACATCTGCCACGGTAGCGGCGCCATCGAGCTTGTGGGCGTTGGCGCCAAAGGTGTTGGCGGTGATCACGTCGCAGCCAGCCTCGACGTACTGGCGCTGAATGTCGGTAATGACCTGGGGCTCCTCAAAGTTGAGCAGCTCGGGCAGGGCTCCGGCCTTCATGCCGGCCGCCTGCAGCATGGTGCCCATGCCGCCGTCGAACAGCAGGTGTCCCGTGCCCTCGATGGCGGCGCGCAGGCGATCGTTCTTAATGCGAAGGTCGTCGATTGTGCGCGTCTTGTATGCAGCGCCTTTGCGGCGTGCGGCATCAACAGGCGCCGCCAGCGCGGTACCGTCCAGATCATGAGTGATAAGTATGTTTGAGCTATTCGCCATGTGCATCCATTTTGTCTAGAGCCCACTGAGGAATTTCTATTTGAAGAGATTTGTCGGGCTCGATATCTTCGATTCGCTTGTTGTAGTGGGCAAGAAGCCGTGCGACATTTAATCGAATTAGGTCTCGCTTGTAGAACGATAATTCTTCAATATTGATGCCGATAAACGATTCGAGCGCGATAACCTGTACGCGATTGCCGAGTCCCTCACTTTCGAACAGTCCGTAAGCGAAGGAAACTTTATCGTGGGGGACAACGACGATGGGACGAATGCCATTTCGAATGTTATCTCGGCATCGATCGGTCAATTTGGCCATTGGCGATACAGTCACATGAAATGCAGCATCATTGATTTGGAAATCGCCAGAACGGTCTGTTTGCTGGTCGGCAGCGTTTGAGTTGTCCTTTCCGATTTCTATGGTTGGAAATAACATCTCTAGTTTTGCACCTACCAGGTGCTGTGCGACGGTACCCGTTGGCTTATCGGACCGTAGGCTTGCTTCGGCTAGGATATCATCGACAATGACAGAAATTGGTTTTTGAAGATCAATTTCGACTTTGATTCTCTGCCGGTTAAAGAAATCGACCTGGATTCGCTCGACGAAGAAATTGGCGATTGCATTCGCAGCTTCAAGACGAGCGTCTTCGCAAGTGTCACTGGGTAGGGCAGAGTTGATAATTGTGGCAAGCTCAAGCGCCATCGGGAGTGTGCCGCGTGAGGTCCTGCCGCCCTCTGATGCGAAGGCACGCGTTTCCCCATGCCTGGCTAAAACTGTTTTGATGCATGCTCCACTTAGGCCTCGTACTTGGCTCCCCTTGTCCGATTGCACATAATCGTCGGTGAGCGGAAAACGGTTTTGCAACAGCTCGCTTATGCCTATACCAACCGCCATGACGTTACGGTTGACATTGCCTCGCTTGCTGCGCTTGGATTCGTACCAGAGTTCAATGGCATCCAAGATATCTTTATCGGGCTCGTTCAAGGAGCAATTGGTCATTTCCATTATTGTTCACTCCGTTCCTTGAAGACATAAGCGCGGGTTTGACTGCATTTTTTATAAGCCAAGTGACAACTGGCACGGCAACTGCATCGCCGAATGCGTAGCGAATCTGAGCATCCGAGAAGCCGCTAAACTGACATGAGTCAGCACCTTGGAGACGGGCATATTCAGTTCCAGTCATCCAGCGAACTTCTATCTTTCCGTTTTCGCATATCACGACTGCCTGTCTTGATGAGCCGCCGCGAGCCGTTCTTAGACATCCGGCAATTTCTTCTTCACGGATTTCCCAGCGCACAACGCCTGATCGCGTGCGACGGTAAGCAGTGCGAACAGTTTTTTCTTTGGCATTTAAGAAGCGCTGAAGGCGCTCTGCTTGATGCGGTGCAAGCGAGTCGATAAATGCTTGTACTTGGTTTTTGTTCCACCAACGCTTGTCGCCCTCGGGAATATCTTCAACAACCGTTGCAAGGCCTGTCATGCGAAGTGGGCTCGGCTCGTTTAGGTGAGAGATGTGCGTAATGAGTGAAGGGTCGGAGTGAATCCAGGAGACCTTTTCAGGTCGAAGCGAGGAATCGAGTCGGCTGTTGGGAAGAGGGTTTTTTAATCCGACGACAAACATGCGTGGGCGTGACTGGGGAAGCCAGTGCCGTGCATCGATAAAATAAGCGTCGCATGAATAGCCTAAACGATTAAATTCCTGGCAAACGAGTCTAAAGTCATCACTGTTATTAGACGTGGCAAGGCCGATGACGTTTTCGAGAACAAGTGCCCGCGGGGCACGATCGCTCATTCCTTCGATGGCCTTAATAAAGCCAAAGAACGCACTGGACTCTTTACCAGAGATAAGTCCCTCCCTGTTTCCCGCGAGAGATAAGTTTGTGCAAGGGCTTGACGCCCATGCGATGTCGGCTTGGGGTATTAGGTCGGGGTCGAGCGTGTGGACATCCTGCTCGACTAGATGCTCATCGCCCCAACACTGGCTGTACATGGCGCATTTAGTATGGTCTATGTCATTTGCCCAGATTGTTTTGATTCCGGCTTTTGCCATGCCGGCACGAGCCAAGCCAATGCCTGAAAAAAACTCAAGTGCGGTTAGTTGTGGCGAGAACTGCAGAATGTTGTGCATGTACTGGCTTTCAGATAGTTGTTATTTGGCATCTTATGGTACTTGTTTGTGAGGACATTCGCTTACTTACGGACGAGATTCCCTCGATACCGTGCCATCAATTGACATTTTATTCAGAATGCGAATAGCAGGTGGTGTGGGCGGCGCGGAAGCGACAGTGCTCGCGCATGCGGCAGATATTGCAGGTGGGGCGGCTCTGGGCGTCGTGGACCTCGCCGTCGAACAGACCGATCACCGCGGTCACGCTCTTGGTGGGCATGAGCAGGCTGGTGGGCGTGACGGTAAGCCCGATGAGCCGCGTGGCGTTGAGCGCGTCCACGATTGAGCGCTGTGCCGTAAGCGGGCAGTCGCCGTAGCCGGGACTGAAGCGCCAGTTACCGGCGAGTCCGTGTGCGGCGGCCGCAGCCTTAACCTGCTGGTCCATCTGCTCGACGGCGGCTTCTACATAGGCAGAGCATGCGGCGTCGAGCACGGCTCCCTCCAGGGGCTGCTGGGCTCCCGTGGTACGCAGGCGACGCTCGGCGTCCATGCCGAGAGTGCATGCCATGAGCGCGGCAAATCGGGCGTCTTTGAGATGTCGATAGATATCGCGACCCCGCAGATCAACGTTGGTGCCGACCAAGCGGATGCAGGGCTCGCCCTGCTCGTCCACGCCCGTGACATCGACGGCAAACACGCGCCGCACGCCGCGGGGCTCAATGTCCAGCTCAAGGCGCTCGACCACAAGCTCAATACGTCGTGACAGCTCGGGCTCAATCTGCTGGCCGCCGTAGCCCAGATACCGCAGCATCTCGGCACGGTCGACACGGGG
>DBFVGT010000118.1:0-3452 GCA_048524725.1 Collinsella sp.
GCAAAGCCCTTGGCGAAGGCGACGCCCACTACCAGAGCACCCACCAGGCCCGGACCCTGCGTCACGCCAACAGCGGCGAGTTCGCTCGGCGCGATGGCTCCACCCTCAAGACCAAGCGATGCTGCGGCATCCTCGAGCGCCGCATCCACGACACTCACAATCACCTCAACGTGTTTGCGCGAGGCGATCTCGGGCACCACGCCGCCAAAACGGGCATGGAAATCGATCTGCGTCGACACCTGGTTGGCCAGCATATTGCCATCCGCATCGATAATCGCCACGGCCGTCTCGTCGCAGGAGCTCTCGATAGCGAGCACTAGGCGGCGGCGCTCAATTTCGGCACGATCCCCCTCGGAGCGCCCAGGCGCAGGCAGCGGCCATACGCGCTGCTCTGCCGCCGTCGGCTCGGGCGAAGCATTGTCGACCGGAAGCACCAGGGGCAGCGGAGCCGTCATGACGATGGCATCCTTGCCGGCACCATAGTAGCCGCGGCGCCGTCCTGCCTCGGTAAAGCCCAGAGCGTTATAAAGCGCGATCGCTCCCTCGTTACCGTCCTCGACCTCGAGCGAAGCCGTGGTGCAGCCGAGCATCTGGGCATCATAGCTCACGTGCGACAGCAGCTTGCGGGCAATGCCCTCACGGCGATGTGCCGGGTCGACGGCGACATCCAGAATCTGCACATCACCGTCCACGACCATACCGCCGGCAAGGCCCAGCAGCTTGCCGTCGTCGTGTGCCACCCACCAACTACGCGGCGCAGCGACGTCCTCGCCCAGTTCGGACAGGAACATGCCCGGCGTCCATGCCTCGTGTCCGGCACCTTCAAAGCAGGCAGCCTCCAGCGCGCTCGCGCCCTCGGCATCCGCCGCGCCCATGGGACGGAACTGCAGATGACGACCGGCGAGCTCATCGGCAACGCCCGTAATTTCGCTCTGCGCACTCTCAGCAAGACCAAGACGCTTGCGCTCGTTTTCCTCGGCATCCGAAAGGCGCGTGTAAATCGGCAGGACGCGAGCCGGATCGCCGTCACCCGCAGCGTGCGCGAGCAGCAAGCCCTCGCCCGAAGGCCACCACAGGTCGCGCTCCACGCAGCGGGCGGTCTCGTCCTCACCCAGCAGCTTGCCATAGCGCACGAGACCGTCACCGGTCAGCTGAACCTGGTCCCAGTCCGCTGCTCGGCGCCACTCATCGAGCGCCACGGCGGCCTTGACCACGTGTTCGCGCTCAAATTGACGCTCGGGGCCCTCATCGACCAGCATATACAGCGCCGGATATACCTCACCGCGCATAGCATCGGCCAAGATACCAAGCTTGCCGCGCACGCCAGCCTTCCACGCCGTCCAAGCGCAAGCGTCGAGCGTCGACACGCCCAGCAGCGGAGCATTGGCACCGCGCGCGAGGCCCTTGGCAGTGGAGATGCCGATGCGCACACCCGTAAACGACCCCGGGCCGCGGCCGACCACGTAGCAACCAACATCGCTGCGATCCAGACCGGCTTGAGCCAGCATGCCATCAACGGTATTCACGAGCTCAACGTTGGCGTGACGGCGACACATGTGGTCGCCACTCACGAGCTTCGTCTCGCCCGTCTGCCCATCAATCCAGCTTGCCGCGCAGGCAAGCATGTCGGTCGAGGTATCGAGCGCCACCACCAGCGCGTTGTCGTTATGCAAGCTCATCTTGTACAGCCTTATCAATCAAATGGGAAAGCTCCATTGCGCGGTCACCGTGCGCCTCGAGCGTTATCGTTCGCACATCACTGTCGCCCTCATCACGCTTGAGCGTCACCGAAAGATACTCATCCGTCAGCTCGTCTTGGAATTGTTCGCCCCATTCCAGCAGGCAAGCACCCTCATAGCCCAGCACATCGAAAATGCCCGTATCCTCGAGCTCGTAGGCATGCTCCAGGCGGTATAGATCAAAGTGAAACAGCGGAATACGACCTTGATCGTGGACGGCCATGAGCGCAAACGTAGGGCTCGTAACCATATGCCCATCGCCCAGCCCGCGCGAGACGCCCTTGGTAAAGTGAGTTTTGCCCACTCCCAGGCCACCGGTCAGGATGAGCACATCGCCGTCCTCAAGGCACGGTGCAATTAGCTCGCCAAAGTACTCCGTATCGGCAGCGCAAGTCGTTTTGTAAGTACCTACCCCCAGGCGCTCCAGGGACATATATGCTCCTTATTATTCCGAGGCGTCCTCTGGTGCGGGATGTCGCTCCAGATAGTCGCCCAGCATCTTAAAGTCTTCCTCCAGTAGCTCCTGCCACGCCGGATTGCGTAGCGCTGCTGCCGGATGGAACGTGGGCATTACTACAAAATGCCCCATCTGGTGGAACCTGCCGCGCAGCTTAGTAATGCCAATCTCGGTCTTAAGCACAAAGTGCGTCGCGGGGTTGCCGAGCGTCACAATAATATCGGGCCAGATGCTTCGAATCTGCTCACGCAAAAACGGCGAGCAAGCCAGCACTTCCTCGGGACGCGGATTGCGGTTTCCCGGCGGGCGGCACTTAAGCACGTTGGCAATGTAGACGTCTTCGCGTTTGAGCCCCGCCAGCGACAAAATGCCGTTGAGGTCCTCGCCTGCCGCCCCCACAAAGGGCTCGCCCTGCAAATCCTCATTGCGGCCCGGCGCCTCGCCAATAAACATCACGCGAGCGTGGGGGTTTCCCACGCCAAACACGATGTTATGGCGCGACTGGTAAAGCTGGCAAAGGTGACAATCGCCCAGAACGGCCTCGATCTCCTCGAGTGCGACCTCACGCGGCGCCTGATGGCTATGGCCGGGGATGTGCATGACGCCCATAGCGACTCCTACACGTAGACCTTGTCGAGACGCATACCAAAGCCGCAAGCGACCTCGTAGTTAATCGTGCCGCGTAGGCGCGCCATCTCGTCCATGGTAATCTCGGCATCTCCATCGCGGCCGACAATGATCATCTCGTCACCATACTCGGCCTCGGGAATCTCATGCGCCGGGTTGGACTGAATGGCGACCATAAACTGGTCCATGCAGATATTGCCCACCTGACGCACACGCTCGCCGCGATACAGCACATCCATACGATTGGAAAGCGTACGCGAAAGGCCATCGGCATAACCGATCGGAAGGGTGCAGATCTGAACGCGCGTGCGCGGTACGCGGTAGGTAAAGCCGTAGCCCACGCCCTCGCCCATCGCAGGATGCGCCACGCGCGTCACACGCGCGTGGACGCTCATGACGGGATCAAGCTGCATCACGCGACCACTCAGCTCACATGGCTGCAGACCATACAAACCGATGCCGGCACGAATCATGTCAAAGTGCATTGAAGAATCGAGCATCGAGGACGGCGTATTGGCACAATGCACGATACCGCATTCAAAACCTGCGTCCTTAATGGCCTGAACGGCCTCGGTAAAACGCTGGCACTGCAGCTTGTAGTCCCAACCCGAAGGTTCATCGGCCGTGGC
>DBFVGT010000119.1:0-7721 GCA_048524725.1 Collinsella sp.
CTACAACGGCGTCGAGGTCAAGGAGCCCGAGGATCGCGTGGGCCATATCGTGGGCGAATTGGGGCGTATGTAGATGATCGAGATGAATGCTGTTGCCGCTGGCACCGAGCTCGACGCGGCGCGCGACGCGGGCCGCGAGGGCGTGTCCGCGGGCTGGTGCGCGTGGAGCGTGGGCGATGCTTCGCTGACGTTTTCGCTGGTCGTGCGCCCCGATGTGAACATGCACGCCTTCCACGGCCTGCCGTTTGTGGCCGCGATGGGCATGATGGACGCGCTCGTGGGCACGGCTTCGACGCCGGGGTTGGGCCTTGCCGGTAAAGTTGGTATCCAGTGGCCGAGCGATATCGTGTGCGGTGCGCCTGCGTTTGAGACGTCGCTCGCGCGTGTTGCCGTGAACGGCGGTGCCGGTGCTGCGGGCATGTTTGCCGCGGTGACGGTTGATATTGAGCGTGCGGCGCTGGGTGAGCTTGGCGTGGATATGGCAGATGAGGCGCTGATCGAGGCATTGGCCGCCGCCGTGCTGGTCCGCGTTGACGCCTGGGCGGTTGCCGCCAACACACCACAGGGCGCTGCCGGCCCGCTGGCTCCGGTGCTGGGTGAGTACTTCGATATGGTGCCACTGCTGGGTCGTCAGGTCGCGGCGGTGTCGCCCAGCGGCTTGCCGCTTGCGGTCGGTGTGTTTGCGGGCCTGGACATCTGGGGGCGCGCGACCATCAAGACCGATGCCGGCGAGCAGGAGTTTCCGCCCGAGGCCGTGCGCATTCGCGGGCTGTAACGCGAGGCGCCCGCGCTCAAAGATAGCGATGACAACAAGACCCTCCTCGGCTGTGCCGGGGAGGGTTTCGCTTGTTTGGGGAATGGGTTGCCGGCGCCCTATTCCTCAAAACCGAAAAATTTTCGTTTTTGAGGAATAGGACCGATGCGTTGCCTAGTTCGCCGCTCGCGCTCGACTTAAACCCCGCCTTACCCCAGCTCCTGCATGCGGCGGTAGATTTCGCAGATGCCCTTGATGGTGAGTTGCCCGTCGACCACGTCGAAGGCATCGGTCGAATCGGCGACAATGCCGGCGAGACCGCCCGTGGCGATAACGGTGGCGTCCTCGCGGCCCAGCTCGCGCTTCATGCGCGTGACCAGGCCCTCGGCCATGGCGGCGGCGCCCATCACGGCGCCGACCTTAATGCACTCCTCGGTATCGCGGCCGATGGCGTGCTCGGGCGCCTCGAGCGGCACGCTGGCGAGCTTGGCGGCACGGGCGGCAAGCGCGTCCATGGAGATGCGGATGCCCGGCGCAATCGCCCCGCCAATGTAATAACCGTCCTCATCGATGACGTCGATATTGGTCGCGGTGCCAAAGTCCACCACGATCGCCGGCGCGCCGTAGAAAGTCTCGGCCGCAACGGCGTTGGCGACGCGGTCGGCGCCCACGGCCTGGGGGCGCGCCGCGCGCAGCTTGGTCACGGCGGCCGTCTGCGGCCCGATGACGATGGCGTCTGCGGCAATGCGGTCGGCCACGGCGTGCCACTCGCGCGAGAGCTGCGGCACCACGCCCGCAAAGGCGATCGCGTCAACCGCATCGAGCGAGAGGCCGTACATCTTAAAGAAACCCATCAGGCGCACGTGGATCTCGTCGGCGGTATAGGAGCGGTCGGTGGGCATGCGCCACGACTGCACCAGCTCGTCTCCGTCAAACAGACCCATGGCCGTCTGCGTGTTTCCCATATCGATAGCGAGCAGCATGTCTACTCCCGGTGTCGGCATAAAAGGACGCGCACCATTGTATACGTGCCGTCGACGGCGCTCGGCTGCGATTCGTTTACGGTGATAGGGGTCGAGGGGTTTAAATATGAAGGAATTATGCTCTACGAGATTTTCCTTGCCGTTTACCGAACTCCCACGTAATATTCTTTCTTGCGCACATGAGGCGCCCAGACATTGCGGGGTGGAGCAGTCTGGTAGCTCGCCGGGCTCATAACCCGGAGGTCGTAGGTTCAAATCCTGCCCCCGCGACCAAGAACTTGCAGCTCGTCGGCCTAGCCGGCGAGCTTTTTTGTTATTCCGGGACTGTTCTCTCAGCCCAATTCCCAACATCTCAAACAAAATCTCGATCTGTAACATCTAGACCCGATTTGGGCGGCCAGGTGTTACAGATCGAGATATACCGGTGGGTTGGGTCCCGTTTGTCTAAATCTGTAACACGAGGGACGGATTTTGCCGAGTTGTTGTTACAGATTGAGATTTTGTTGTTGCTCTCCTTTATGAGTGAATCTTGACTCTTTTTATTATGTGAGGCGGACGGGCTATCGATAATCACGGGCCGGATGGATTGACTTGTCGATTGATAGACTCCAATTGGAAGGAGCTGCGACGACCCTTAACGATCCTTAACTAGAAACAGTGACGTCTTAAAAACAATAAAGGGGCCGCTATGTAGGGGCCGTCTATACGATGCCTTTGACTTACACTTCTTTATGGAGCCATGTAAGGAGGCGGCAATGCAGCAACCCATTGCGACAAACGATGTGATTCTATTTTCCACTCTCAGGGAGAATCAGTACTTCGATCGAAAGAGCGCCCGCAAGGATGACAAGGAGATTGCGAAGCATATTAGTGCATTCGCCAACTCGGCGGGAGGCAAGCTCGTTATCGGTATCGAGGATAATGGTGAGGTAACGGGCTTCAAGCGTAACGGCGCGCGCGACATTGAGAAATTCGAGCGCGCTGCGCTCGCGACTTGCACGCCAACCCCTATTGTCCGCAAAGACCGAATCCCCGTGGTCAATTCTTCGGGCGAGGAGGACTTCGTTCTCGTTTTGGACATCGATGCCTCGACCAACCACTCTGTTGCTCGCGTGAGCGACGGCGAGGTTTTCTTGCGGCAGGACGACAAGAGCGTGAGGCTCAGCCGCGAACAGGTATTTGCCCTCGAGTACGATAAGGGGCAGAGAATCTTCGAGGACGAGCTTGTTGAGGATTCCTCCCTAGATGACGTGGACCATGAAGTGCTTGATCGCTACAAAGGGATTCTTGGAACCGAAGTTTCCGACGAGCAGGTCCTTAGAAGTCGTCGTTTTATGCGTGACGGAAAGCTGACCGTTGCTGGAGCCCTGCTATTCGCGCTGGATCCGTCCGCGATGATGCCACAGGCGCGAGTCCGTGTCCTGCGCTACGACGGCGTCAAAATGGAGACGGGCGAGCGTCTCAACATCACGAAAGAACGAAGCTTCTGTGGGCCGCTGCCTAAGGTGATCCAAGACGCCTACGAACTCATCTCGAGCATGCTCCGCGAATTTCAGTTCCTGGGGCCCGACGGGAAATTCCAGACCGTGCCTGAGTATCCTGAGTTCGCCTGGTTCGAGGGCTTGGTCAACGCGGTGACACATCGCGACTACTCGTTCCGCGGCGACTACATCCGGGTCTCGATGTTCGACGACCGTTTGGAAATCATCAGTCCAGGCGCGCTTCCCAATATCGTGACGCTCGACAACATGAGGACCACTCGTTACTCGCGCAACCCACGCATCGCGCGCACGCTGGTTGAATTTGGTTGGGTTCGGGAGCTAAACGAGGGCGTCAAGCGCATTTATACCGAGATGCAAAACTCTCTGCTCAATGATCCGGTCTACACGGAACCTGATGGGGCAAGGGTTCAGCTAACGCTTGAGAACAATATCGTTGCCAGAACCGTAAGGAGAAGCGAGGCTCTCGAGGACAAGGTATCACCGGAGGTGATCGCCTCATTGGGGGAGTATGAGCTCGCCGCCGTCAGGTTGGCCTTTGCGAACGGAAGGGTGACAGCAAGGGAGCTTGCAGCGCACATCGGGAGAAATCGCCGCACAGCAAGCCGGGTGCTTGGTAAGTTAATTGAGGAAGACGGGCTGCTCGAATGGCACGGCTCATCCCATAACGACCCAAAACAGTTCTACACGATAAGGTAAGGTGGTCGATCTATTTCGCACCTCTGTCGCAGTAATGTCGCACCTCTGTCGCAGTAATGTCGCACTTCTGTCGCAGTGGCTTCGATGACGCGTGGATATAGTCCCTCGGCAAATCTCAAACAAAATCTCAATCTGTAACGGGTAGGGGTCAAAAGCGGGCCTAGATGTTACGGATTGAGATTGTTGAGGATGGGCCGAGGGGAATGTCTTGATCTGTAACACGTGGGGCCGTTTTTGGCCGATAGATGTTACAGAACGAGATTTTTCGGCAGCCGGCCCCCGTTTATCTAATTCTGTAACACGAGGGATGGATTTTGCCGAGTAACTGTTACAGATTGAGATTTTCTGCCGGGACGGTTTTGGTTTGTCTCAATCTGTAACAGTTGCTCGGCAAAATAGGGTCTTACTGTTACAGATCGAGACAAACCGACGGGCCGCCCCGCCCCATCCACCTGCCGCTACCTGCTGTCTGCCGATTTCCGTTGCGCCACTGTGCTCCCATGCCATATCCTCTAAACAACTACGCGGCAACATCGCCGCCGCGCCTACAAGAGAGGAATGTCCATGACCGCACCCGCATCCAAGCTGCTCCAGCCCATTACGGTTGGCCCCCTTGAGCTCAAAAACCGCATTATGTTCCCGCCGCTAACCACCGGCTATGAGGAGCGCGACGGCTCCATCGGCGAGCGCAGCCTGGCCTTTTACGAGCGTCTGGCCCGTGGCGGCGTGAGCTACATCGTTATTGGCGACGTTGCTCCCGTTATGACCGCAAGCCCCACGCCCAAGTTGGCGACCGACGCCCAGATCCCCACGTTTAAGGCGCTGGCCGACGCCGTTCACAAGCACGGCGCCAAGGTCGCGCTGCAGCTGTTCCACCCCGAGTACGATGTGCCCGGCGTCGGCCGCATGGTCATGGGTTCCATGGTCGCCGCCAAGGCCGCGCAGGAGGCCAAGGCCGCCGGCGACGAGGAGACCTTTGCCGCCAAGATGGCCGAGTCCAACGAGATCCGCAAGCAGGCCTACGCCAAGTTGCACCACGATATGCAGCACTTTGTGAACGAGGCGAGCGTAGAGCAGCTCACCCATATCAAGGAGGCCATCGCCGCCTCGGCCGCTCGCGCGCAGCAGGCCGGCATCGACGCCATCGAGGTTCACGGCGACCGTCTGGTGGGTTCGCTGTGCTCGGCCATCCTCAACCAGCGCACCGACGAGTACGGTGGCTCGTTCGAGAACCGCGTTCGCTATGCGCTCGAGGTTGTCGCCGCCATTAAGGAAGCCGCGCCGCAGCTGATGGTGGAGTACAAGCTCCCCGTGATCATGGAGAACCCCGACGGCACGCCGCACGGCAAGGGTGGCCTGCAGCCCGACGAGGCCTGCGAGTTCGCCAAGCTGCTCGAGGGCGCGGGCATCGACATGATCCAGGTAGCGCAGGCAAACCATACCGGCAACATGGGCGACACCATTCCGCCCATGGGTGCCATGCCCTACAACTGGACGCTGCCGGTGGCCGAGCGCGTCAAGGCCCTGGTCTCCGTGCCGGTGGCCACCGTCGGCCGTGTTGTTTCGGTCGAGGCCGGCGAGAAGATTCTTGAGGACGGCGCGGCCGACATTATCGCCTATGGCCGCTCGCTCATGTGCGACCCCGACATTGCGCTGAAGGCCGCGACCGGCGAGCCCATCCGCGAGTGCCTCAACTGCAACAAGGGCTGCGTCGACGCGATTCAAAACCGCAAGTACATCTCGTGCGTGCTCAATGCCGAGAACGGCGACGAGGCGACCATCGCCATCAAGCCGGGTGAGGGCGACAAGAAGATTGCCGTGGTGGGCGGCGGCATCGCCGGCCTGGAGGCCGCGCGCGTGGCGGCCAAGCGCGGCTACGATGTGACCGTTTACGAGGCAAGCGATCACTTGGGCGGCCAGATTGTGCTGGCAGCCGCGCCTCCGCGCAAGGACGAGATCATGCGCTCGGTCGAGTACTACGAGAAGATTCTGCCCGGCCTGGGCGTGAAGGTCGAGCTCAACCATGCCGCTAGCCCCGCGGATCTCAACGCCGCCGACGCCGCGATTGTGGCTGTGGGCGCGCACGACGTGGTCATCCCCGTTCCGGGTGCCGACTCGGACAAGGTCGTCTCGAGCTGGGACGTGCTGGCCGGCAAGGTGGAGCTCAGCGGGCGCGTCGCCGTCATTGGCGGTGGCCTGGTGGGCACCGAGACTGCCGAGTACCTGCTGCAGCACGGCTGCGAGGTGGCGATCGTCGAGATGCTCGACAAGATTGCCGCGGGCGAGTCCGAGACCATTCTGCCGCTGATCATGAGCGACTTCGCCGCCCACAACGTGGAACAGCACGTTAAGACCCGCCTGACCGCCATTACCGACGAGGGCGTGGAGGCCGTTCGCACCACCGAGGACGGCGCCGAGGAGCCGGTGAAGATCGCCTGCGATTACGTGGTGATGGCCGTGGGCTCCAAGGCCAACGCGTTTGACCTGGACGGCGTGACGGTGCCCGTGACCTGCGTGGGCGACTGCTCGGGCGAGCGCACCGCCGATATTGCGAGCGCCATCCGCACGGCGTATCACGCGGCCAACGAGCTGTAGCTAACATCGCGGCGGGGCGGGGCGGTAGCACGGATCCGCCTCGCCCGGCTGCGTCCCGTCGGGTGTCAACCGGTGCGGGGCCTGCAAGCGCAGCAGGCCCCGCCCTTTTTGTTTTGCTCCGGTGGATGGCAATGCGCGGTAATCATGAGGAGTAAGGACGTCTACTGCCTTGCCGATTACTCAAAATTATTGGGGGAGGGGTTAATAACTATATCCTCTATGCCAAAGGACATAAAGAGATGTCAATTTTGTTGACAAGCGAATGACGATTAGCTGCGAGCCAGCTACCAGCGTAAATAATCGATAAAGAAATGTCGTAAATTGGTGCCAAATGCCCAGATAACACCGCGTCTATTTTAATTAACTGCTTTGAGCAAACAGTAAAATGCTACTATCTAACTTGCACGTAAGAAAGCAGATTAACGGTTAAGGCTAAGAAGTGGCAGGTATGTCGGAAGCAACTAGGACTCGCACGCATGCGCCCGAGGTTAGGCAGCGCGCCGTCGAGATCCTCCAAGAGGGGGTCGGTCATCGCGCCCTCGCCGCGGAGCTTGGCATTCCCCAGGCCACGGCTCGTCAGTGGGCCCGCGCGTATGCCGTAGGCGGTGCCGACGCCGTTCTCAACGCCGGTTCGCATCATCACACCTATTCGTACGAAGTTAAGCTCGCCGTGGTCAAGGACCGCTTGGAAAACGGCTTAACGGTTCGCGAGGCCATGATCAAGCACAAGATTCCCAGTGAGTCTTCGGTCAAGGCTTGGTGCCGCCAGTATCGCGAGAGCGGTGAGTCCGCGCTGGTTGATAAGCCGCGCGGTCGCAAGCCGCGCGTTAAAAAGGCGGAATAGCGAACGGGATGGTGCGCCCACAGGGGCGCATTTTTCTTGCCGCGCCAACTTTTTGGACCGTCGTGAGCCTACTGGAACATCCTCCAAAGTGGTTAATAAACCGCGCGCAGTGGCCCGTGCGCCCGCCGCCGCGATAGGGGGAGCGTCGCCTCTCTGCTCCAAAGCGGACAGACTCGTTACCCCGTACGCCTAAAACTCCCCAGTTGACCGAAAACCCGCCGCCGCTACTCCTCAACTGAGCTATAACGTTAAACAATTGCAGCGTTTTTGCATGGGGGAGTGATGGTATGACGCTACTGTATTTCCTTACCCTGTTTCCGCTGGTACCGGCGCTGGGCATGCTGCTC
>DBFVGT010000120.1:0-3378 GCA_048524725.1 Collinsella sp.
CGAGCGTACGGCCATCACGCTCAAGTACATCATTCGTCGCGCCGCCGGCACGCCTGCACGCTGGTACGGCCTGGAGAACTCCAACGTGAGCTTTGAGTACGTGCCGCTGTTCACCAAGTTCAAGGCCGTGAACAAGATGCAACGCCTGGCTCCCAACGAGCGCCCGTAGGCGCCGACAGGTTGCACGGAGTTGGTTTTCGATGGACAAGATTGAGACCGGGGAGGCAAACATGGATGCAAAGATGCTTGATGGCCGCGAGGTGGTTGCCGAGCTGGTACGTGAGGCACGTGCCGACGCCGCCGAAGATCGGTTTTTGACGAACCGTGCCAACATGGATATGGCCGATCGCGTAATTTCGATCGTGGCATTGGTATTTGGAGCGGTGTGCGTGTGCGCCCTGCTCGCGCACGTGCTGTTTGTCTAACGACCGCAGGCTGTAAAGGCTATACACTTGGAACCACCACAAGGGGAAACCACCACAAAGGTGTCTGTCCCCTTTGTGGTGGTTTTTGTTTTTGAGAGAGGGGCGGGGCGCTGATGGACGTCCATGCGGACGGCGATATTGCCGAGAACTTTTGGTGGCGGCGCACGACGCTGACGCGTCGCAGCCCTCTGTATGACGCCTGCGTATCGGCGGGGCTGCTGGTCGCGGCGACGATTGTGGGCGCGCTGCTCGACCATCCGGGTCTCGCGCCGAGCATCATGATCGTCTATGTGTTCGCCGTGCAGCTGTGCGCGTTCTTTACCTGGAGCCGCCTGTATTGCTTGCTGAGTTCGGCTGCCGCCGTGGCGCTCTACAACTTCCTGTTTGTCGACCCGCGCTACTCGCTGTCGTTTATCGACCGCGTCTATCCCGGCATGTTCTTTATCATGTTTGCGGTCTCGCTCGTGTCGAGCTCGATTTCGCTTGCTCTGCGCCGTGCCTTAGCGCAGGCCGCCGCCAGCGACCGGCGCACGCAGATGGTGCTCGAGACCAACCGTATGCTGCAGCGCTGCGCCGATCAGCAGCAGATTGTCCATGCTATGGCAACGCAGCTGGCGCGTCTTTCGGGCTGTCCTGTCGTGTGGTACAGCGCCGACGCCGAGGGCGATGACCTGCTGCCGCGTGCGACATACACGGCCGTGGGCGATGTCGCGCCGGTGCATGAACTGGCGCCGCAGATGCCGCCGCGGCTCTCGGCGTCCGCCTATGTGGGAACGCCGCTCGATGCCACCTACGGCGGCTCGGCGTTCTACGGCATCTACCTGACCGTGCGCTCGGGCGACACCATGGTGCGCGCGGGCGATCCCGCCTCGGTGGTGGGCGTGTTGGCTATCGTTGCCGAGCCCGACGTGCTGACGCACGAGGAGCGGACACTTGCCGATGCCATCGTGAGCGAAGGCGAGCTGGCACTCGATCGCGCCCGCGCCATGGAGGCCCGCGAGGAGGCGGCGGTGCTTGCCAAAAATGAGCAGCTGCGCGCCAATCTGCTGCGCTCCATCTCGCACGATCTGCGCACGCCGCTTACCAGTATTTCGGGTAATGCCGACGTGCTGCTCGATCAGGGTTCGACCGGCACCGCGGTGCTCGATGCCCAGACGCGCCGCGGCCTGCTGCTATCCATTCGCTCGGATGCGCTGTGGCTCAACGCCACCGTCGAGAACCTGCTTGCCATCACCAAGCTCGAGGGCGGCGGCATGCATCTGTCGACCACGCTCGAGCTTATGGACGATATCGTCGAGGAGGCGCTGCGCCATGTAAATCCGGCCGTGCGCGAGCACGACCTTAAGGTGGTGGCGAGCGATGAGCCGGCGCTCGTCAATGTCGATGCGCGCCTGATGGTGCAGCTGGTGGTAAACCTGGTGAACAATGCCATTACCTACACGCCCGCAGGCTCGCATATCGTGATCTCGATTGACGCCGGCGATGGACGCGTGGCGTGCTCGGTGGCCGATGACGGCCCGGGCATTGCTCCCGAGGACCGCGAGCGTATCTTTGAGTCGTTCTACACCGCCAACCATGGTTTGGCCGATAGCCGACGCAGTGTGGGCCTGGGGCTTTCGCTCTGCCGCTCCATTGCGCTGGCGCATGGCGGTAGCATAGAGGTTGCCGCGGCGGACCCGCACGGCTCGGTCTTTACGATTGAGCTTCCCGCCGCCGACGTTTCGTTTGATAAGGAGTAGCGCCGTGCCGAACTCTGCCGTGAAACCGCTCATCTTGGTCGTTGAGGACGATCCCGCCGTCCGCAACCTTATCGTCGCCGCGCTCGAGGCGCACGGCTTGCGCCATATGGCCGTGGAGACCGCACATGCTGCCATCGCCGCCGCCTCGTCGCAGGCGCCGAGCATTGTGCTGCTCGATCTGGGCCTGCCCGATATGGACGGCGTCAAGGTGGTGGAGTCGGTGCGCACGTGGTCGGGCATGCCGATCATCGTGGTCTCGGCGCGCAGCGAGGACGCGGACAAGATCCGCGCGCTCGATGCTGGTGCCGACGACTACCTGACCAAGCCGTTTTCGGTCGAGGAACTGCTCGCGCGCATTCGCACGACGCTCAGGCGCCTTTCGTATGCGCAAACGGGCGGCGTTGCCTCCGAGGGCTCGTTCGATACCGGTGAGCTGCATATCGATTTTGATGCCGGCATTGCCATGATGGATGGCGAGGAACTGCACCTGACGCCGATCGAGTACAAGCTCCTGTGTCTGCTGGCGCACAACGCCGACAAGGTGTTGACGCACCAGTTTATCCTGCACGAGATTTGGGGCACGGCGACCAAGAGCGACCTGGCGAGCCTGCGCGTCTTTATGGGCACGCTGCGCAAGAAAATCGAGTCCGACCCCGCGCATCCGCGCTATATCCAGACGCATGTGGGCATCGGCTACCGATTGGTCATCCAAGGCTAGATCGCCAACCACCATCCCAATATGAGTTGCGGTGAAATACGGTCTAAATTTGCCTAATTCCAGGCAAAACAGTCCGTATTCCACCGCAACTTTGTTATTTGCCCTTGGGCTTGCTGGCGTAGAACTTCTTCTTTTTGGGCTTGCCGGCGGAGTCAGGCTTGCCGTTGCCGCGCGGCCCCCGGTCGCCTGCCTGCGCGTGCGCGGGCGCCGTTGCGCGAGGCTTGCGGGCTTCGGGGTTGCGCAGCTCCTCAACGCGCTCGGCAATTTCCTCGGCGCTAAAGCCGACTTCGGCCATGGCGTCCTCGATGGGCAGGCGGCGCACGATGTAGCAGTGGTGCACCTTTTGGTTGCGCGCGAAGTCCTCGGGGATGGTCTGCGCCGTAATGTCCTCCAGCACCACGCCCGCGCGGGCGAGCTTGCGCGTTTCGGGGCGGAAGCCGCGCAGGTTGCAGCTAAAGATGGCATGGCCGCCCTGCGCGAGCAGGCGCGATACGCC
>DBFVGT010000121.1:0-14884 GCA_048524725.1 Collinsella sp.
GATATCGAGGCGCCATGGACGAAGAGCTTGATTACCTATGGGAGACCCTGGGCCTCGAGATCACTGCTGACCTTTGGCCCGAACGGGACAAAATCCATCCCACCCTGCGCCCCGCCATCACGGTGATGCAGGCAAAATACCGCCGTGCATCCTTTTTGATCATGCGGATGTCATGGCACGCGGGACTCCCCGACCTTAAGCGAATCCAGGCAAGCCTCGTCGAGCTGTCCGGTATGCCGACTGTCATATCCGAGGCGCACCTGGAGCAGCGCCAACGCGAGCGACTGCAACAGCAGCGGATTCCCTTTATCTGCCCCGGTGTTCAGGCATATCTGCCCTTTATGGACGAGGAGTACTGGAGCGGCAAGCCCAACAAGCACGTAAAGGTCTACGGTCCGCACGAATGGGCACAGCTCAAGGATTGAGCCGAGCGAGCCCTCCGATGGAAAACACGTCCCACCCCGAGCGCTCAAAACGGGTCGCACTTTCCGCAGCCGCTACAGCAGCGCCTCGGTCCAAGCTGCTTCCCTAAAGCCGGGAATCGCAAAGTCGTCGCCCACCAACAGCGGACGCTTGACCAGCATGCCGTCGGTCGCCAGCAGCTCGTAGCACTCCCGATCCGTCATGCCCGCATCTAGACGCGCCTTCAGGCCCAGCTCTCGATATTTCATGCCCGACGAATTAAAGAAGCGCCGCACCGGCAGTCCCGAACGAGCAATCCAGGTCGCAAGCTCATCAGCCGTGGGATTGTCCAAAACGATATCGCGGTCGATATACTCTACCCCGTGTTCGTCCAGCCATGCCTTGGCCTTCTTACAGGTCGAGCACTTGGGATATTCAACAAACAGTACCGCCATGGGATTTCCTTTCTTAGAGAAAACAGGTGTCCGGAAAACTGCACATCGACGACCACTCGCGATTGCAGCCGTTATTGTAGCCAATGTCGAAGCATAGGCAGTCGCGATGTCTCGTCTTAAGGCTAGCGCCTCGCATGGGCGCCGATCGGCCGAGTCGCATGGCGCACCAACACCGCTGCCAGCAATACCAACAGCATCGCGGTAACATAGCCCGCAGCATCGAATCCTAAATCGATAACGTCGAAATGCCTGCCGGGAACAAAGATCTTATGCACCTGATCGCCAACGGAGCAGACGGCACAAAAGAGCAACACAGGCACGCAACGGGAGCATACGCTCCACGGACGCCTGGAAAAGCAAACCACGACCACCGAGGCGAACAATCCGACGAAGAAAAACTCTACGGTATGGGCAACGCGACGGACGTTCGTGCCCACCCACATGCGAATGGAAGCAAGTCGGCCAGACCGGACATTCGAGGCAGCCGAATCGATGCCCCCGGTCATCCCGTTCTCGGTCTGAGCTTCACCCGTGGCATCGGCAGCCTGAACGCCCGTAGCCTGACCCTCCACCACGCGCGCGGTGGACTCGCTCAGCAACGACGTCTCCACCGCATTTTGCTCCGTCAGCACCCAGATGCCCGCCAGCGTTGCAGCGAACAGAATGATCGCGGTCCATCCGATTATTTGTTTTACGCGCGCCAAGGGCCTACCTCCTTTTTTTAATATCAGCGAGTGTAGCCCCAAATGACATCGTCACCGTATCAAAATTTGAATCGCAACAGGAAGCGACAAAGCGACGCAAACCCCTACCCCGCCTCGCGCATCCAGCGATCGAACGTCCCCACGCACACGCCCAGGCACTTTGCTGCCTGGCTGCGGGTAATATCGCCCGCCTCATAGCTATCGCGCACCAGCTCAAACTGAGGAGGGCACGGCTTGCGAGGTCGACCGAAACGGACCCCTCGCGCCCGCGCCGCTGCAATTCCCTCCGCTTGGCGCCGATGGATATTCTCGCGCTCCACCTGCGCCACGTAGCTCAGCAGTTGCAGCACAATATCGGCAATCAGGGTATTAGTCACATCCGGCGTGCCGCTTGCCCTGGCGCGCGTGTCAAGCAATGGCATGTCCAACACCACAATGGCAACCCCGAGCTCCTTGGTAATGCGACGCCATTCCTCAAGAATCTCGGAGTAATTACGACCAAGTCGGTCGATAGAAAGCACCACCAGCACGTCCCCGTCTCCCAGGACGTGCAGCAGCTCGCGATAGCGCGGTCGATCGAAGTCCTTGCCGCTCGCATGGTCGGCATAAATATTCGCCGAGCCCACGCCATAGGCGCCCAGCGCATCCAGCTGCCGATTAAGATTCTGATCGCGCGAACTCACCCGCGCATAACCATACACCGTCGCCATCTCATCCCCGCTTTCTTGTAAACCCGCCAAAAAGGGACAGGTTTATTTTGGTAGGTTTTACCTCTCGAATAGCAGGTAAGCGGGCGGCCGAGCAGACGGCAAGGTAGCCATGATCCAAATGCGGAGGGCGGCCCCGAAAGACCGCCCTCCGCTCTCCCGCCATGAGTCGAGATTTGGCTAATGGATAAGCTTAAAGTCCAAGTGCCCACGCGTGGTATTGACGCGCGAGACCTCGATAATCACGCGCTGACCCAGTTCATAGCGAGTCCCCGTGTCGGCACCTGTGAGCGTGAGCGCATCCTCGTCGAACTCGAACCACTCGTTGCCCAGGCTCTTGATCGAAACCAAGCCTTCGACCTGCGTCAGGTCCAAGCGCACGAAGAGGCCCATGCTGCTAACCCACGAGACGGTTCCGGCATAGCGCTCGCCCAGACGGTCCTCATAGTACTGGGCAATCTTGATCTTTTGCGTCGCATGGCTAGCGGCATCTGCCGCGCGCTCGGCATCGCTGCATGCGCGGCAGATCTGCGGCAGAATGCGCGGCAGCGACTCGCGCCCCTTGCCGATCAGCCGCGGCGTACGGACCAGGGCGTCCTTGCCGCCGAGCTGCTCATAGGCCAACTGCAGTTTGAGCACGCGGTGCACCACCAGATCGGGGTAGCGACGGATGGGACTCGTAAAGTGACAGTAGCACGGCGCGGCGAGCGCAAAGTGGCCCTCGTTGCGCGGCTTGTACAGTGCGCGCTGCATGCTGCGCAGAAGCAGCGTGTTGACGAGCGGTGCGTTGGCCGTACCGGCGGCAGCATCAACTGCAGCCTGTAGCTCATCGGGACTCCCCAGGGCGATACCGGCAGCACGGCGATCGTCGATGATGCCTAGCTGCGCCAGCGCAACGGCGGCACCGTGCAGGCTATCGGGGCTCGGATCCTCATGCACGCGATAGCAGGCCTCGATATCACGGTCTGCCAGCCACTCTGCAACGCACTCGTTGGCGAGTAGCATGGCTTCCTCGATAAGCGACGTGGCACACGAACGCTCGCGCGCCACAATCTGCACGGGTACTCCGTCCTCGTCCAACAGTGCACGGATCTCGGCCGTATCAAAGTCGACCGAACCGCGCGCGCGACGAATACGACGGCGAAGCTCGGCGAGCTCGTTGGCAGCTACGAGGAAATCCCCCAAGTCGACGTTATAGCCGCGAGCGGTTTCCTCGCACGCAAGCCCGCGCTCGAGCGCTTCCTCGCGCGAGGCTTCAACCGCGGCAACATCCTCGGCGGCACCCTCCAGCACCGAATACTCCACCGCACCGGCACGTACCAGCAGCGCCTCGGCGCCGTCGTAGTCCATGCGCACGCGCGAGCGGATCACGCTGGGATAGGGATCGTAATGGCGCACGCGGCCCTGCGCGTCGAGTTCAATGTCGACGGTAAACGCCAGGCGGTCCTCGTCGGGACGCAGCGAGCACAAATCGTTCGACAGGCGCTCGGGCAACATGGGCAGCACGCGATCGGCAAGATACACCGACGTCGTGCGATGGCGAGCCTCAAGATCGATATGCCCGTCCCAAGCCACATAGTGAGAAACGTCAGCGATATGCACACCCAGCTTGTAGCCACCCTCGGGCGTGCGCTCAAGCGAAATGGCATCGTCAAAGTCGCGCGCGTCGACCGGGTCGATCGTGATGACAAAGCGGTCGCGCAGATCGCGGCGGAGCGGGTCCTTAAGCGCCGCGGACACATCGAGTGAAAGTCCCTCGGCCTCGTCCAGCGCGGCCTCGGGATAGCTATCGGTATAGCCGTAACGCGCCATCACGTATTGAACGCCCAAATCGGGCGCGTCATCTCCGCCAATGCGGCGTTCGATCGTCACGGTGCCCGATTCCAGGCGCGTCGGGTAGGTCAAAATGCGCGCGACAACGGCATCACCCGGGTGGACGCCCAGACGATCCGCCGAGGTATCCTCGGGCAGAATAAAGAAATCGGCCTTAAGGCGAGAATCAAGCGGCTCGATCACCCCGAGCGGGCCGGCGGTCTGGTACGTGCCCACCACACTAATGGCTGCACGCTCGACGACGCCCTCGATTACGGCGCGTCGCTCGCCATGCGGGCTGTTCTTAATGCTCACGGCAACGGTATCGCCGTCCATAATCTCGCGCTTGCCGCGGCCCATGACCTTGTAGTCGCCGTTTTCGGTTACAACGTAGGCGCTATGCTCATGGAGCTGCACGCGTCCGGTCAGACTCGGGCGACGCTCGCTGCGCACCGGCCCGCGCTTATTGCGAGCTCCACGCTTATGCTTGTTATTGCGCCCCATGGCGCCTCCTTACTATCGATGGCCGTTTACACCTCAAGAGTCTACCCAAATGATCCCTAGGGGACAAAAAACGGGCCGCCCCCAAAAGAGACGACCCGTTGAAGGAACGAATTCCAAGCACGCCTACACGCGCAGATAGCGGCGCATGGCGATGGCGGAACCAAAGAGACCGATAATGACGCCGACCAAAATCAGCGCGGCGTAGGTCACCAGGTAGTACTGCATCGGCAGCGCAAACGACATCCAGCCGATGCTCTCCTGCAAACGCGGAACCATCAGGTTACGCAGCAGCTCCAGCACGCCGATGGAAAGCAACGAGCCCAAAATGGCCTGCAGCACGCCCTCGGTAATGAACGGCCCGCGAATGAAGCCGTTGCTTGCGCCCACCAGACGCATGATCGCAATCTCACGACGACGCGCCGTAATGGACAGGCGAATCGTGTTGTTGATAAAGATGAACGCGATAAAGGTCAGCAGGCCGACGAGCACCACAGCGGCGATACGGATGTAGTTCGTCACCTGGAACAGGCGGCTCACTTCCTCCTGGCCGTACAGAACGCTCGCGTTAACGTCGCCGTCGTCCGCGATCTTCTGAAAATCGGCGTTCTTCTTGAGCTTCTGGGCCGTGCTCTCGACCATGGACGGATCGTCCATCTCGATGGCATACGAAGCCGGCAGCGGGTTCTGACCGTCGAGCGCGCTCATGGTGGCATCGGCGTTACCCGACATCTTGCTCGTGTACTCGGCCAGCGCGTCGTCCTTGTCCTTATAGGTCACGGACTTCACATTGCTCCACGTCTTGAGCTCGGCCTCAAAGGCCTGAACGTCTGCCTGGTCAGCATCATCGCTAATAAATGCGTTGATAACAACCTGATCCTCGACGGTGCCCATCACGGAGTTCAGCATCGCGGAACCCATAATGAACAGGCCGATGATAAACAGCGAAAGGAAAATCGTGATGACGGCGCCGAGCGAGGTGGTCCAGTTACGGAAGAAGTGGCTGATTGCCTCTTTGAAGGAGTAGCCCACGTTAGTTGGTGCCATAGTTGCCGTAACCTCCCCTCTCCTGGTCGCGGATAACGTGGCCGCCCTCGAGGGCGATCACGCGACGGTGCATGCTATCGACCATCTCGCGGTCGTGCGTGGCGACGATCACGGTGGTGCCGGTGCGGTTAATACGCTCGAGCAGCTTCATGATGCCCAGCGAGATCGCCGGGTCGAGGTTACCCGTGGGCTCGTCGCAGATCAGCAGCGGCGGACGGTTGACCATAGCGCGGGCGACGGCGACGCGCTGCTGCTCGCCACCGGAAAGCTGGTCGGGCAGCGAGTCCATCTGATCGGCCAGACCGACCAGACGCAACACCTCGGGCACCTGGCTGCGAATGACGCCCTTGGGCTTGCCGATGCACTGCAGGGCAAACGCCACGTTTTCGTAGGCGGTCTTTTGCGGCAGAAGCTTAAAGTCCTGGAACACGGCGCCAATCTGGCGGCGCAGGAACGGAACCTTGCGGTTCTTGATCTTCATGAGGTCCTGACCGGCAACCAGGATGCGACCGCTCGTCGGCTTGACGTCGCGGTTGAGCGTCGACAGCAGCGTGGTCTTACCCGAGCCGGAGTGACCGACCAGGAAGACGAACTCGCCCGGATAGATCTCAATGTTGATGTCGTCAAGTGCAGGCTTGTTGGGCTGTGCCGGATAGATCTTGGTGACATGCTCCATAAGGATGACGGGCTCGACACCGGCCTGCTTGGCCATCTTCTTGCGGCTGGCCTGCGGATCGATGGGCGCAAACACCGACGTAAAATCGGGGTTGTTGAGCGCGTTATCGAGGCTTGCGACCTCGGCTGCCTGATCGCTCTCGACCACCGGGACAGCAGGCTGCGTGGGATCGGGAATAGCGGCAAAGAGACCGGACTGCGCAGGCTGAGGAACCGGCGTCGCGGGGGCCATGGGGTCGGGAATGCCGGCCATGGTAGGCTGCGGCGTGGCGGCGCCAGCCTGAGGCTGCTCCACGCGAGCGGTCACGGCCTGAACGGGCTCAAAACCCGCCGTGCCGGAAAGCGCGACATCGCTGGTGGGATTGTAGGCAAAGGGATCGGATGCCGGCTGTGCCTGATCTGCCGGCTGAGTGGGGGCCTGAGCAACAGGCTGGCCCTCTGAATCCGGAGTGGCGAAACGACTGCCCTGGACGCCTGTCTGCGTCTTGGGGGCATCATCGCCCGCACCGGAGGTACGGAAGTGGTTACCCACTGGTGCTCCTTATCGTCGTGCGTTTAAACTACATGAGCACTTTACATTTTAGCAGCATTAGCTTTGCTGCACATAAGAAGCATGGCGGGCTTTGGGATCCCACCGGCCGGGCGCAGGGTTACCTCCCAAATCGTCCTCGCGCATGGCCGGCATTTGTCCTGCTCCTGCGGAGCTGCGGACAAACGCCGGACTGCGCTGCGGAAAGATTTGGGAGGTAACCCTGCGCCCGGCCTGCGGCTACTATGGGGCCGACGCACCAACTTGAGATGCTGCGCATACAAAGTTGGAAGGGTCTGAATTGCACTTTGTTGGGATGGGCCCGTTTCCCCATGGGAACTTTGCTTGGCAGGACTCTAATTTAAATTCAACAAAAACAGGGGCGCCCTCTTTGGGGATGCCCCTGTTCTGGCTTGGATGTGGTTGTTGAGACGATACTTTACCTCGTCTTGCCTTATGCCAAGAACTCCTTGGTGGTCGCCACGATGTTGGCGGCGTCCAGGCCATACTTGTGCAAGAGCTCGGCGCCCGGGCCGGACTCGCCGAAGGTGTCGTTGACGCCAATCTTCTTGAGCGGCGTCGGGCACTGCTCGCACAGAACATCGGCAACGGCGCTGCCCAGGCCACCGATCACGGAGTGCTCCTCGACGGTCACGACGTGGCCGGTCTTGGTGGCGCTCTTGACGATCAGGTCGGCATCGATGGGCTTGATGGTGTGCATGTTGATGACCTCGGCATCGATGCCCTCGGCAGCAAGCTGCTCAGCGGCCTCGAGAGCCTCGCCGACCATCAGGCCGCAGGCGATGATGGTGACGTCGGCGCCCTCGCGCATGACGATGCCCTTGCCCACCTCGAACTTGTAGGTCTCGGGGTCGTTGATGACCGGCGAGGCCAGACGGGCAAAGCGCATGTACACGGGGCCGTCGCACTCGTAGGCGGCGCGCGTCACGGCGCGGGCCTCCACGTCGTCGGCGGGAACAATCACGGTCATGCCGGGGATAACGCGCATGAGGGCGATATCCTCGCAGCACTGGTGCGTGGCGCCATCCTCGCCCACCGAGATACCGGCGTGCGTGGCACCGATCTTGACGTTAAGGTGCGGGTAGCCGATGGAGTTACGAACCTGCTCAAAGGCGCGACCGGCAGCGAACATGGCAAAGGTACTCGCGAAGGCAACACGACCGGTGGTCGCGATACCGGCGGCGACGCCCATCAGGTTGCTCTCGGCAATGCCCACATCGAAGAAGCGGTCGGGGCAGGCCGCCTTGAACTTACCGGTCTGCGTGGCGGCGGCCAGATCGGCGTCGAGGACCACAAAGTCATCGTGCTCGTTGGCGAGCTCGACGAGGGCCTCGCCGTAGCTTACGCGCGTGGCGATTTTCTTGACGTCTGCCATCCTAGAGCTCCTCTCCGGCGGCCGTGAGCTCTGCCATGGCCCGCTCAAACTGTTCATCATTGGGGGCCTTGCCGTGCCAACCAACCTGGTTCTCCATAAAGGACACGCCCTTGCCCTTCAGGGTCTCGGCGATAATGGCGGTCGGCTGGCCCTTGGTAGCGCGAGCCTCGGCAAAGGCGGCGCGGATCTGATCGAAATCGTTGCCGTCGGCAAGCTCCACCACGTGGAACTTAAAGGCGCGGAACTTGTCGGCGAGCGGCATGGGGTCGTTGACCTCCTCGACGGGACCGTCGATCTGCAGGCCGTTGTGGTCGACGATCACACAGAGGTTGTCGAGCTGCTGGTTGCCGGCAAACATGGCGGCCTCCCAAACCTGGCCCTCCTCGCTCTCGCCATCGCCCAGCAGGGCGTACGTGCGATAAGTATCGCCCCAGTGCTTGGCGGCAACGGCCATGCCCACGGCGGCGGAAATGCCCTGGCCGAGCGAGCCGGTGGACATGTCGACGCCCGGGGTGTCGTTCATGTTGGGGTGACCCTGCAGGTGGCTGCCGATATGGCGCAGCGTCTTGAGGTCCTCTTTGGGGAAGAACCCGCGCTCGGCGAGCACGGCGTACAGGCCCGGAGCGCAATGGCCCTTGGAGAGCACAAAACGGTCGCGATCGGCCTTGCGGGGATCGGACGGGTCGACGTTCATTTCCTCAAAGTACAGATAGGTCATGATGTCGGCAGCACCGAGCGAACCGCCCGGATGGCCGGACTTGGCAGCGTGCACGCCGGTGACGATGCCCTTCCTTACCTCGTTGGCAACCTTTTTGAGCTCTTCGTCGCTCATTGTGCCTTCCTTTCATCCTCTTTAGACAAGATGCGCACGGCACCGAAGGTAATCCCAACACAGCCGCAATGCACGTACGCCATTCATTATGCTGGAAACTGATGGCTTTACCAGAGTTTTTATCATTATTTGAACAATTTAGCAGGCAGAACCGCTGATGAAACGGTTTATCAATGTGAACGTCTTTTGGATGGAACGCGGTCGCCCCTACGCGCTAATGTCCTTGAATCCCTCGCCGAAGGCTTCCGTAACGTCAGCGACCGTCACAATGGCGTGAGGATCGCGCTCGCGCACGATCGTCTTGAGGGTATTGAGCTCTCGACGGCTCACGATGACCATGATCACCGGCTTCTCGGCACCCGAATACATGCCAGTCGCCTTAAACTTGGTACAACCACGACCCAGGCCATACATAATATCGGCAGCGATATCAGGGAACTTGTCCGAGATGATGAGTACCATACGGCGTTTGTTGCCACCATCGACCACGGCATCGATCACGTAGCCGCTAATGACCATCGAAAGGCCTGCATATAGTGCATTTTCGATTGAAAAGACCGGAGCCGACAGCGCACATACGGCAACATCGATCGCCATGACGGTCGAGCCCACGGGCAGCGAGGTATTACGCGAGATGATTTGGCCAATCGTGTCCGAGCCGCCGGTGTTGGCGCCGGCGCGCAGCACCATGCCATAACCGATGCCCGTGATGATGCCGCCCCACATAGCGGGCAGCATCAGATCGGCATGTGCCAGCGGCGCCACAAACGGAGCGAACAGGTCGGTGAAAAAGCCCAGCAGCACAAAGCCTGTCGCCGTCTGCACCACGTAGAACATGCCGCCCTCGCGCATAACGACCAGCAGCAGCAAGGCGTTCATCACGATCGTCTGAATACCAACGGGAAGCGATAGACCGTGCGATGCGCCGACCGCCTGGATAATGGTGGCAAGGCCCGTAACGCCACCGGCAGCAAGGCCGTTAGGAATCAAAAACAGGTCGGTCGCAATAGCGGCCAGAGCGCACCCCAACATAATCTGGGGCAGGTCGTGAAAGAAGTTCATCGAAAGAATGCGCTTAATGTCCAGACGATATGCCATGCTGCCTCCCTCAAAAAAGCGCACCCCATCGGATGCGCTTTGAACTTCTTCTTGTATTCGATTCTACCGATTCGCCGGACAAAAACCACCCCTGCGCAGGGTTTATTCCGAATACAAACCCGTCCAACCGTTGGGCTTAGCATCGGCTTGAAGCCGCCCGATGTTTTAGATCTCCGAGCCTTCTGCATCGGCGTTGCCGGTGGCCCAGCGATGATAGCCAATAACAAACGGGTCCAGGTCGCCATCGTCAAGAACTGCCTCGACGTTGCTGGTCTCAACGCCCGTGCGTAGGTCCTTAACCATCTGATACGGGTAGAGCACGTAGCTGCGGATCTGGTTGCCAAAACCAATCGTGGTTTTGGGTCCGCGAATCTCATCGAGCGCCTCGGCGCGCTTCTCGAGCTCAATCTCGTACAGGCGAGCCTTGAGGATCTGCATGCACGCGGCCTTGTTCTGGATCTGGCTGCGCTCGTTTTGGCAGGTAACCACAATGCCGCTGGGGAAATGCGTCACGCGCACGGCGGAGTCGGTGGTGTTAACGCCCTGACCGCCCGGGCCGCTCGCGTGGTACACGTCCACGCGGATGTCATCGGGACTGATTTCGATGTCGATATCATCGGGTAGCACGGGGATGACCTCGACGCCGGCAAACGTGGTCTGGCGGCGCTTCTTGTCGTCGGTGGGGCTAATGCGAACCAAGCGGTGGACGCCGGCCTCGGCGCGCAGCATGCCAAATGCGTCCTTGCCCTCGACGGTAAAGGTCGCGCGGTCGATGCCGATGACCTCGGCTGCGGGACAGTCGTTGATGGTGACCTTCCAGCCGCGACGCTGGCAGTACTTCATGTACATCTTAAAGAGCATGAAGGTCCAGTCCTGGGCCTCCAGACCACCCTGTCCGGGCTTGATGGTCACAATGGCATCGCCGTGATCGAACTCACCGGTAAACCAGCTCGAAAGCTCAAGCTCATCGATGACACGTGCCAGGCGCTCAGCCGTGGCTGTAGCCTCCTCACGAAGGGCGGCGGCGTCGGGGTCATCCCCCATCTCCTCGGCAAGCTCCAGCGCCGCGCGGGCGTCAGATAGCTCGCCGCGCGCGTTGTCCACGGCAGCGATATCTTCCTTGGTGCGCGCGATTTCCTCCATGGCGGCACGGGCGGCGTCGGCGTCATCCCAAAAGCCGGGGGCCACGCTTTTGGCCTCGAGCTCGGTCACGCGCGTGCGCTTTTCGTCCAAGTGGAGATACGACTCGACCTCACCGAGCCGGTCCGCAAACGCGTCCAGCTCGGCGGGCGTTACCTCTAAAGCCTCAGCCATTAACGATTCCTGCCGTGGCAGTACTTAAACTTCTTGCCGCTACCGCAGGGGCACGGGTCGTTGCGGCCCACGTTGACGTACGGATCGTCGCTCTCGGACTTGCGATAGGTGGTCACCTTGCCACCGTTGTTGACGGCAGCCGGACCACCCTGGACAGCCGTGCGGGCCTGCACCTGCGCCTGCTTGCGCAGCACCGAGTCGCCGTTGTCACCATCGACCTCGGCAGGACCGGAGAAGTGCGCACCCTCGAGCGCGGGCTCCTCCTTGTGCTCCACGGCACGCGGGGCAGCCTTGATCTCGATGCGCAGAACCGTGCGCAGGTAATCCTCGTAC
Source organism: Collinsella sp. (assembly GCA_048524725.1). Classification (GTDB taxonomy): domain Bacteria; phylum Actinomycetota; class Coriobacteriia; order Coriobacteriales; family Coriobacteriaceae; genus Collinsella. The sequence goes on from DBFVGT010000121.1 coordinate 11,806, forward strand.
ATGGTGTCGACGAGTATCTGGAACGCGCCGTAGGCCTCGGTCTTGTACTCGACCAGCGGGTCGCGCTGGCCAAAGCCGCGCAGGCCGATGCCGGTCTTGAGGTAGTCCATCTCCTGCAGGTAGTTCATCCAGCGGGTATCGATGACGCGCAGCATGACCTGGGTGTTGAGCTCGCGCATCAGGTCCTCGCCCAAGCGCTCGGCCTTCATGTTGTAGCACTTCTCTACGTAAGCCAGGACATCGGCAGCCAGAGCCTCATAATCCTCGTCGGGGAACTTCGGCGTATCGATGTGGCCGGTGAGCTCTACAACCCACTTGCGCAGGCCCTCCAGGTCGCGCTCGCCATCGTGACTGTCCTTGGTGCAGAACTCCTGCACGCAGCGGTACACGGTATCGTGCATGACCTCGGTGATGTGGTCGGTCAGATCCTTGCCGTCCAGAATCTTATTGCGCTCGGCGTAGATGACCTGGCGTTGCTTGTTCATGACGTCGTCGTACTCAAGAACGCTCTTACGCATGGAGAAGTTGATGCTCTCGACCTTGTGCTGGGCGCTCTCGACAGCCTTGGAGATGATCTTGTGCTGGATGGGCATATCGTCGCCCATGTCAGCCGTGACCATCATCTTGGAGACGCGGTCCATCTTGTCGCCGCCAAACAGACGCATCAGATCGTCCTCGAGCGACAGGTAGAACTGGGTCTCGCCCGGATCGCCCTGACGGCCGGAACGGCCGCGCAGCTGGTTGTCGATACGGCGGGACTCATGGCGCTCGGTGCCGATAACGGTCAGGCCGCCGGCGGCAAGAACGCGCTCGCGCTCGGCCTTGCAAGTCTCCTTGGCCTCGGCGTTAAACTGCTCAAGCTGCTCGGGCGTTACGTCCTCCATGGTCAGGCCCTCGTACTCCAGGCGCTCGCGCACCAGCTCGTCGGGGTTACCGCCCAGCAAGATGTCGGTACCGCGGCCGGCCATGTTGGTAGCGATGGTCACGGCGCCATAGCGACCAGCCTGGGCAACGATATGGGCCTCGCGCTCGTGGTGCTTGGCGTTGAGGACCTCGTGCGCGATACCGCGCTTCGTGAGGGCGGCGGACAGCTTCTCGGAGCTCTCGATGGAGACGGTACCCACCAGGACCGGCTGGCCCTTAGCGTGACGACGCTCAACGTCGTCGGCAACGGCGTTGTACTTAGCCTGAATGGTGCGGTAGACCAGGTCCTCGTGGTCCACGCGCTGCACGGGCTTGTTGGAGGGGATGACCTCGACGGGCAGCTTGTAGATCTCGCGGAACTCGGCGTCCTCGGTGAGTGCCGTACCGGTCATACCGGAGAGCTTGTCATACAGGCGGAAGTAGTTCTGCAGGGTGATGGTCGCCAGCGTCTGGTTCTCCTCGCGCACGAGCACGCCCTCTTTGGCCTCGATGGCCTGGTGCAGGCCCTCGGAGTAACGGCGGCCTTCCATAATGCGGCCGGTGAACTCGTCGACGATCTTGACCTCGCCGTTGGTGACCACATACTGCTTGTCGCGGTGGAACATGTACTGGGCCTTCAGCGCCTGCTGCAGGTGGTTGACCAGCTGGCCGGAGAGATCGGCATAGATGTCATCGATACCCAGGCGGCGCTCGATCTTCTTAAGACCGCGCTCGGTGGCAGCGATGGTGTGCTTGGCCTCGTCCATGACGTAGTCGCCCGTGGGTTCAACGTCCTCGGTGGCGGTAAGCATGTCGTGCGACACGTCCTCGCCGCGCTCAAGGCCACGCACGGCACGCGCGAAGTCCTTGTAGGTACTGGCGGACTTGGTGCCAGCGCCCGAGATGATCAGCGGGGTGCGAGCCTCATCGATCAGGATGGAGTCAACCTCGTCGACGATGGCGTAGTTGTGGCCGCGCTGCACGCGCTGCTCGGGACGGGTAACCATGTTGTCGCGCAGGTAATCAAAGCCGAACTCGGAGTTGGTGCCGTAGGTGACGTCGGCCTGGTAGGCCGGGCGCTTGAGCTCGAGCGGCATGTTGTTCTGGAGCAGACCGACGGTCATGCCCAGGTACTTATAGATGCGGCCCATCCACTCGGAGTCGCGCTTGGCAAGGTAATCATTGACAGTAACGACGTGCACGCCCTTGCCGGCAATAGCGTTGAGATAGCCAGCCAACGTGGAGACGAGGGTCTTACCTTCGCCGGTCTTCATCTCGGCGATGTGGCCCTCGTGCAGTGCCATGGCGCCAATGAGCTGCACGTCAAAGTGGCGCATACCCATGGTGCGCTTGGAAGCCTCACGCACGGTGGCAAAGGCCTCGGGGAGCATATCGTCGAGCGACTCGCCGTTGGCGTAGCGCTCACGGAACTTATCGGTCTGGGCGCGGAGCTCCTCCTCGGTCATCTTCTCAAACTGGGGCTCAAGACCGTTGATCTGGTCGACGATCTTGTAGTAGCGCTTAAGGTCCTTATCGGATCCAAAGGACAGCAGCTTTGACATGAATCCCATGTAGTTTTCCTTTTTGGCCATCGCCCACGCCGTGCAGCTGCGGGCGAGTTAAACACAGATGATTGTACTTTAGCCAAACAAGGCGCGGCCTATACGGTCGAGCTCGACCGCCACGTAATAACTATGACCAACCTGCCGCAATGGAACGGGTTTATTTTGGCAGGTTTTATCTGAGCAAACGCCGTCTCTCTGCCATTTGGTGCCACGGGGACAGGTTAGCTTGCACCTATAAAAAGAAAAGGGCCGAGCGCCCAAATGGATGCACGGCCCTCATGCCATGAATGCGAGTGATTCCGCGGCGAGCTATTTACTCAGCAGCCTCGGTGGTCTCGGCCTCGGCAGCGGCCTCCTCGACGGGAGCCTCTGCGGGAGCCTCGGCGGCCTGCTTGGCAGCCTCCTCGGCGAACTTAGCGGCACGCTTAGCCTTCTCGGCAGCCTTAGCCTCAGCGGCGGCCTTGCGAGCGGCCTCGGCCTCAGCAGCCTTGGCGGCCTTGGCAGCCTTGGCCTCCTCAGCCTTCTTGAGCTGGGCGGCAGCGGCGCCACCGAACTTGTCGGCGAAGCGCTGGACGCGTCCACCGGTGTCGACGAACTTCTGCTGGCCGGTG
>DBFVGT010000122.1:0-4796 GCA_048524725.1 Collinsella sp.
GGGCCCTCTACGGGGCAGGGGCAGACGGCCATCCGGAGGCGCCCGATCGGCGGCCCCTCGGGGCTTGCCCGTATCGTAGGCAATGCGCCGAATGCTCGCCATCGAAATTTATCGATGGCCTATTTCAGACTGTAATGGGCAGCTTCGGCTGGGGAGGTTTCTGTCGGCTGCCCCATTTTGGTGAACTTTAGTTGCGGATTCGTAGCTTCTAAGCGTTTTTGCCGACCGCTCAGATGCCTCACCAACATAATTTGAGTTATTCGGCCTTATCCTATACGAATGGTGCGATCGCAACGTCCTATTCGAATTGATTCAGGTAGATTTATAGGGCTTGGTTGCGAAATTGGGGCGACTATAGCGCTCGATTGCGGTTCAAGGGGCCTCGACTAGTGGTTCAGCTGGCCGAACAACTCGAAAAAAGTAGGTGGGCCAACCTGCCGACTATGTGAAGCATGCGTATTTGCTCGTTTTGATTAAAACTAGGGTGCAGCCATAAGACTGCGCCCTAGTTTACTGCGTGCCGGTGCGTCCAGACGGATTGCACTGTGCCTGGCAGGCGCTCCCGCAGATGGATCGGTTATTTCGCAAACAGGTTCTTGAGGTTGAACTCGGCCTGTACCGTGCGGAGCATGAGGTCGGTGTCGTCCAGACCCAGATGCTGCTCGTTGGCGTCGGGCGCGAGGGTGCCGCGACGGCGTGCCCAGTTCTCGAGCGCGGCGGGGGCGGACTCGCGGGGGAGCGAGCGCACGTCGGCGTCCAGGCTGCGGCAGATCTGGCGCGAGTCGATGACGATGATCTTGCCGGCGCGGCGTGCCTCGGCGTAGCCGTCCAGGTGGATCTTGAACCAGCTGTCCTCAAAGGCGGCGTTGTGTGCCATGTACGGGTACTTCTTCATAAGCTTGAGCAGCTGCTTTTGCAGCTCTTTGTTCTCGCGGAACGGCTTTTTGCCGTCGATGTCGTCCCAGGTGATGTGGTGGATATTCGACAACGGCACATCCTCGCCGCGGTAGATGTCGGGCAGGCCGCAGTAGTGTGCCTCGGCGTCATGCGGGACGGCGCCGCTGGTGAGCTCCATGATCTCCCAGCCCACGTTGATGATATAGCCGCGCTCGGGTGCACGGCCGGTGGTCTCGATGTCGATACCGAGCACGGTGCCCTGGATGGGCTTGCGGGCGTAGGCCACGCCGAGCGCGTCGCGGTCGCCGCGGATTTCGCGCATAACGGACGCGGCGGTGCGCTTTTGCATCTTGCCGATGGCGGCGCAGGTGTCGGCATCGGACAGGCCGCGCGAGAGCGTCGCGGGCGTCACGTTGCGCAGACGCGCCTCGCCAATCTGGTCGCACAGGTCGCGGTTGCGGTCGGCCAGGTCGCGCACGGTGGCAAAGTCGAAGCCGGGGTCGCCCTCGGCGGTAAAGTACTCGGTCTCGAGCACCTTGAGGGCCTCCTCGCCCTTCTGGCGCTCGGACTCCATGGCGCCGTGGTCGCCGTAGATAAACATGGGGATAAACGGCTGGCGCTCGTATTCGAGTGCTTGCGATACGTTCATATGCTACTCCTTGGACGGGCCGCGTTGTGCGGCTCGAGGTTACTGAGTTATGGCGAGATGGTAGTTTACCATAGGCAACTATTGGCACCGCGCCCGGGACAACTACAATACCCTAGTTGACCGCTAGGACTTTTACAATGCTGCCGAAAGACACGAAAGGTTCCATCCGTCATGGATTTACTGATTGATATTCTGCTCGACGCCGGCAAGGACACGCTGTCGCTGCTGCCGTTTTTGTTGGTGACGTATCTTGCTCTCGAGACACTTGAGCACGTTGCGGGCGACCGCGTCAACGGCGCTATCAAGCGCGCCGGCGCTGCGGGTCCCGTGGTTGGCTCGCTGCTGGGCATGGTGCCGCAGTGCGGATTTTCGGCCATGGCAGCAACGCTGTACGCCGGCCGTGTCGTGACCTTGGGCACGTTGGTGGCGGTGTTCCTTTCGACCTCCGATGAGATGCTGCCGCTGTTGCTTGCCGAGCAGGTTCCCGTGCAGACTATGGCGATGCTTTTGGCTTCGAAAGCGCTGATCGCACTGGTCACGGGTTTTATCGTGGACGCTGCCATTCGCGGCCTGCGCCGTAACGCCCGCGCGCACGCGGCGATTCGCCGTACCGTGCTGGGAACCTCGGCCAACCCGGCCCACGTGAACTGCGCGCACGACGACCACAGCGGCGGTGACATCATCGACGAGGTGGCCGAGGCAGGCGTGAGCGCCGACCACATCCACGAGCTGTGCGAGCGCGACCATTGCGGTTGTGATGAAGACGAGGACGAGCACGAACACGGACATGGCCACGATCACGGTCATGAGGGCGAACATGAACACCATGATGGTCACGGTCACTCTCACTCCCACGAAGGGACGCCTGTCCTGTCGATCATCCGCAGTGCGATCTCGCACACCGTGCAGGTCTCGGTATTCATTTTTCTGGTGACGCTGATTCTGGTCGCCGTGCTCGAGACGTTCGGCGAGTCCGCGATCGAGCAGTTCCTGCGCGGCAACGAGACACTCGCTGTCCTGGGTTCGGCGCTTGTCGGGCTGATTCCCAATTGCTCGGCGAGCGTGGTCATTACACAGCTGTATCTGGAAGGCGCGCTGCAACTGGCGCCGATGCTCGCCGGCACGCTCATTTCCGCCGGCGTGGGTTATCTGGTGCTGTTCCGCACCAACCGCAGCGCCCGCGAAAATGCCGTGTTCCTGATCATGATGTACGTCATCGGCGCTGGCTGGGGCCTCATCCTCTCCGCCTTTGGGTTCTAAGTGGATGTTTGGGGCATGCCGTAAAACTAGGACATGCCATAAATTCCACCGCCATGACCTGGGCGTTGGATGCGCGTCAATCGGCAAAACAAAAAGGTAGATTATTAGGCATGTCCCAAAAACCTACCTTGGTTAGTGCAGCAACTCGGTGAGGTTGCGTTTAAAGCGGGCGCGGTCTTCGCTGGTAAATGCTGCCGGACCGCGAGTGCGTCCGCCGGCGCGGCGTACCTTCTTTTCCTCGTGGCGAATAAACAGCTGCATATCGATAGTCGCCTTGTCGTACACGCGCCCGCGCACACCGATGGCGGCGGCATCGCGCCCGAGCACCATGCTCGCCAAGCCAATGTCCTGCGTCACGACCACGTCGCCCGCCTGCAGGCGTTCGACAATGGCAAAGTCGGCGCTGTCGGCGCCCACGCTCACGTCGAGCGTCGTGACCCAAAAGCCGCGACGCGCGTGCTCGGCATCGCGCGGGTCGTCGCGGCGAATGTGCCGTTCCAGGTTTTGCGTGCTGTTGCCGGCGATAACAACGGCGACGCCCGCCCGCCGCGCGCAGTCAATCGACTCGCGCGTGACCGGGCAGGCGTCGGCATCAATAAAGAGCGTCTTTGGCATCTAGCGCACCAGTTTGCCAAACTGAATGGCGCGAACAATGAGCGTCACGCCAAACACCAGCAGCGCGGCACCGCTAAAGATGACGAGCATCTTGGCCGACCACAGCGGATAGATAAACACGAACATGCCCGCGATGATGGAGAGCGCGCCGCTCAGGATGGCGAGGGCGCGGTTGGCGGAAAGCTCGGATTCCAGAATCGACATGACGCCCTCGACGATCCAGCCAAAGCCGGCGACGACCACCACGAGCGTGGTGAGCGTCGCGGTCGAGAAGGCCTGGTTGCGCAGGATTATGACGCCGCCCAGAATGATGAGCAGGTTGGAGATGATGCTCGTAACGCGCCAGCCGGTGGGCAGCAGCGGCTCGAAAACAGCGGTAAACAGCCTGATCGCGGCCGTGATCACAAAGTAGATGCCCAAGACGGTCGTCAGGAAGACGAGGGATTTGGCGGGCGCAAACAGCAGTGCGATGCCGGCGACGAGCGCCAAGACGCCCGTGATGGCGTAAATCCAGCGCACGGCCTTGACGGCCTTGCCTGCCATGCTTTTCTCGTCAAATCCAAACGCGCTCGATTGCTTGTCATCGTTCTTAAAGATGCCCATGATGTCTCCTTTCCGTGCGGCGTAAGCCGTAGCTCTTGCAACCAGTATCGCCCAAGGGCGCCGTCGCGTGGGGCGGGAAGGGCGAATGGGAGCCTCATCTTCCCGAATTGTTACCTTTGTTCCCGTTTGGATGCGGAATATTCAACAGGTGTGGAACATTGCGCCGCTGTGTGTAATTGCCTACGTTTTAGGTTAGATTTTCTTAAGAACAATTGGCTTTTATTGGGGGTCTTATGAACGAAGCTGTTCCCGCGGCGCCGGTAAGCGCCGAGTCGATGGCAAAGCAGGGTTGCGAAAAGCTTGGCCTGGACACGTTTGACGCGCTGGTCCGCCGCGCCCGTACGTGCCGCCGTTTTGACGAGTCCATGCGCGTGCCGCGCGAGTTTTTGCTCGAGCTGGCGGAACTGGCGCACCTGGCTCCCTGCGGCGCCAATGCTCAGCGTCTGCGTTTTCATGTGGTGAGCGGTGCCGAGGATTGCGCGCGTGTATTTGATGAGCTTGCATGGGCCGGCGCGCTTAAGGATTGGTCGGGTCCTGCCGAGGGCGAGCGTCCGACCGGCTACATCGCGATTCTTGCCGAGCGCGCTGTTCTGGGTAAGCCCGCCGCGCCCATCACCGAGGTCGACACGGGCATTGCCGCGCAGACGATGATGCTCGCCGCTCGCAGCGCCACGCCCGAGGTGGCAGCCTGCATGTTCAAGGCCTTTACGCCCCACGCGATCGATGCTATGGGGCTCGATAACGACAAGTATGAGCTCAAGCTGATCATGGC
>DBFVGT010000123.1:0-4504 GCA_048524725.1 Collinsella sp.
GTGGCGCCTTGTCCGCGGCTCCGAAGGAGCAGGACAAGGCGCCACACATGGTCGAGGACGTTCTGAAAACCAAGCCCGGCCCCCGCCGGATAGGTCACACTACTCGCAGAGCAGCTTAGCGATCTGGACGGCGTTGGTTGCCGCGCCCTTACGGATTTGGTCGCCGCAGCACCAGAAGGTGATGCCGCGCGCGGCCTCAGGGTTCGAGATGTCGCGGCGCAAGCGACCGACCCAGATCAGGTCCTGGTCGGACGTATCCATCGGCATGGGGAAGCGGTCGTGCGCATCCTCGGCGCTCATGTCGTCAACCAGCTTGACGCCGGGAGCGGCAGCCAGCGCAGCACGAGCCTCCTCAACCGTGATGTCACGCTCGAACTCGAGCGTAATGCTCTCGGAGTGCGAGCGCAGCACGGGCACGCGCACACAGGTGCAGTTCACGCGCAGCTCGGGCAGATGCATGATCTTGCGGCCCTCGTTTTGCAGCTTCATCTCCTCGGAGGTAAAGCCTTCCTCCTTGACACCGCCGATCTGCGGAATCAGGTTGCTCGCCAGCTGGGCGGCAAACGCGCGCGGCTCGGGAATCTCCTCGCCACGGCCCAGGGCGGCCAGCTGGGCCTCAAGCTCGGCCATACCGGGAGCACCAGCGCCCGAAGCCGCCTGGTACGTCGAAACGATCATGCGCTTCACGCCGGCGAGCTGATGCAGCGGCCAGGTGGGAACCAAGCCGATGATGGTCGCGCAGTTGGGGTTGGCGATAAGGCCGTGATGCCACTTGATGTCGTCGGCGTTGATCTCGGGCACGACCAGCGGCACCTCGGGATCCAGACGGAAGGCGTGGCTGTTGTCGACCACGACGGCGCCGCGCTTGACGGCCTCGGGCAGCAGTTCCTTGGCGATATCGTCGCCGGCGGCGCCGAGCACGATGTCGCAGCCCTCAAAGGCCTCGGGGCAAGCTTCCTCGATCACAACCTGCTCGCCGCGGAACTCGACGGTCTTGCCCGCAGAGCGCGCGCTCGCTAGCAGCTTGAGCTTGCCGACCGGGAACTCCTGCTCGTTGAGGCACTCGAGCATCTGGGTGCCCACGGCTCCCGTCGCGCCCAAAATAGCAACCGTGTACTGTTTCATGCTTCCCCCTTTAAAGGCTGTGGCTTTTGCCCGCACGCCGAGCAGGCCGATTATTGTTGCCAGTGTATACAAGAACAGGGCGGGCACGAAACCCGCCCCGTCGAAACGAAACCGAAACGAAACGCCCCGCCGTAGTTTTTGAGGCAAGTCCCAAAAATCTACTGGGATAGCAGCTACTTGTGGAGCGCGGCCGGGGCGGGATCGACCGGCACGGGAGCCTCCAGGTCGGAGACCTTCACAATGCCGTTCTCGTCGGAGAAGGCGCGGTAAATGGTCCGAATCGCCAGGTCGAAGTCCTTCTCCTCGACACCGATAATGATGTTGATCTCGTCACAGCTCTGCGAAATCATGCGCACGCTCACGCCGGCCTGGCCGAGCATGCCAAACAGGTGGCCCGAGATACCTGCGCGGCCGCGCAGGTTACGACCGACGGTCGCGATGAGCGCCAAGCCCTCGACAACCTCGATCTCGAGCGGTTCGACCTCCTGCTGGATGTCACCCACGAGTGAGTACAGCGAATCGTGCACATCCTGCTCCTGCACCACGGCGCCAAAGCGGTCGACGCCGGTGGGCATATGCTCGACGGAAACGTCATAGCGTTCGAACACCGAAAGTGCACGGCGCATAAAGCCGACACGGGGCTTGGTGCGGTCGCGGGCAACGTTGATGGCGACAAAGCCGCGCTTGCCGGTCACGCCGGTAATGATAGGCTCCGCCTCACCCTCGTCGGCCGTCTCGCTAATGATGGTGCCGGGGTCCTGCGGCGCATTGGTGTTCTTGATGACCAGCGGAATACCCGCCTCGCGCACGGGGAACACGGCCTCCTCGTGCAGGACGCTTGCGCCCATGTACGAAAGCTCGCGTAGCTCCTCGTAGGTAACGCGCGCAATGGGCTGGGCCTCGGGAACAATACGCGGATCGGCAGAATAGAAACCCGAGACGTCAGTCCAGTTCTCGTACAGGTCGGCACCAAGGCACTTGGCCAGAATCGAGCCGGAAATATCGCCGCCGCCACGGTCGAGCAGCTTGATCTGCCCCTCACGCGTCGCGCCGTAGAAACCGGGCATAACAAAGCCGCCCTGCTGGCCGTACTCCTGCACCAGCTCGGCGGTGCGGTTCATGCTGAGCGTACCGTCATGATGGAACGCCACGACCGTCGCGGCATCCAGGAACGGCAGGCCCAGGTACTCGGCCATCAGACGGGCGGTAAAGTACTCGCCGCGGCTCACGAGTTCCTCGGTGGAGTAGCCACCGGAACGGGCGCGCTCGGCAAAGGCCGCGAACTCCTCGCGGATGGGATAGGTGAGCTCCAGCTCGTCAGCGATATCAAAATAGCGCTGCCCAATGTCCTCGAGCAGCTCCTCGCACGACACGTGGTACTTAACGTGTGCGTTAACCAAGTAGAGCAGGTCGGTCACCTTGGTATCGCCCTTAAAGCGGCGACCGCAGGCAGAAACCACCACAAAACGGCGGGCCGGGTCGGCATCGACAATGGCCTTGATCTTCTTAAAGTGTTCGGCGTCGGCGACCGACGAGCCGCCAAACTTGGCAATCTTAATCATGGGCTTGAGGTTACCTTTCTAAAAGCCTCTGCAAACCTGTTTTGCGCGCTCTGATACCATGGTTTCACCGATTGGGACCAAGGCATCCGAGGAGCAGTGTTATATGGGAACTTATCATAGTACACGAGGACGCACTTTATCGTGCTCAAGTAAGGTGGCAATCCGTACCGGCATCGCTCCCGACGGGGGTTTGTTTGTCTCGGACGAGCTGGGCACCCAGCAACTCGATATCAGCTCGCTTGCAGATAAATCGTACTTTGAAATCGCTCAAGATGTGTTGGGAATGTTACTGAATGATTACACGGCCGAAGAAATTTCGGCGTGTGTCGACGAGGCTTACCGCAGCACGTTTGCGAGCGAAGAGGTCACGCCGCTCGTCAAACTCGACGCCGCACCGGGCGCTGACGCCCCTCAGACCTATGTGATGGAGCTCTTTGGCGGCCCCACAAGCGCCTTCAAGGACGTCGCCTTGCAGATGCTCCCCCGCCTCATGGCCCGCACTTCCGCCAAGGACGGCGGCGCCGAGCGCATCATGATCGTCACCGCCACGTCGGGCGACACGGGCAAGGCAGCACTTGCCGGCTTTGCCGACGCTCCGGGCACGGGCATCACTGTCTTTTATCCCGAGGGCAAGGTCAGCCGCGTCCAGAACCTGCAGATGTCCACGCAGGAGGGCGACAACGTCGCTGTCTGCGGCATCCGCGGCAACTTTGACGACGCCCAGAGCGCCGTCAAGCGCATCTTTGCCGATAAGGAGCTTGCCGAGCGCCTGGAGGCCGCTGGCACCGTGCTTTCGAGCGCCAACTCCATCAATGTCGGCCGTCTGGTACCGCAGGTCGTCTACTACTTTGCCGCCTATGCGCAACTGCTGCGCGCCGGCGCCATCGAGGCCGGCGACGCCGTGGAGTTCTGCGTACCGACCGGCAACTTCGGCGATATCCTGGCCGGCTACTATGCCAAGCGCATGGGCCTGCCCGTCGCCAAGCTCATCGTCGCGAGCGACAAGAACAACGTGCTGGCTGACTTCCTGACCACCGGTGTCTACGACCGCAACCGTCCGTTCTACACGACCATCTCGCCGTCGATGGACATCCTCATCAGCTCCAACCTGGAGCGCATGCTGTACTTCCTGTCCGATGGCGACTGCGAGCTTGTTGCCGACCTTATGGAGCAGCTGGCACAGACTGGTCGCTACGAAGTTCCCGCAGACCTGCTGGCAAAGATTCAGAGCATCTTTGGCTGCGGCTGGGCCAGCGAGGCCGAGGTTCGCACTGCCATCAAGAGCTGCTGGGGTGCGAACGGCTACGTAATCGACCCGCACACCGCTTGCGGCTATCACGTCTTTGAGCAGGTCGCCCCCGCCGAGGGCGCCAAGGCCCGCGTGCTGCTTTCGACCGCCAGCCCCTACAAGTTCCCGCGCGCCTGCTGCGACGCTCTGGGCCTCGACGTTCCCGAGGATGATTTTGAGGCTATGCGTGTGCTCGAGCAGGCCACCGATACGGTCGCCCCGGCACAACTTGCCGAGCTCGAGTCCAAGCCCGTCCGCTTTGAAGACGTCTGCGACGTCGATGAGATGGCAAGCTACGTCGAGTCTGCAGCAAAACGAATGAGCACCAACTAAACCCCTTATTAAGCGCCGGCGAAAGCCGGCGCACCTTCTTTTATCAGAAACCCACCGGGATGATGGCGAACTGACATGCGGGTCTGCCTGTTTAGTTCGTCGCGAGTTCCGCACGAGCCGGAAAGCACTTAATGTGCTTTCCGAGCGAGCCAGGACTGCCCGAGCAGCGAACTAAACAGGCAGACCGCCCAGGAGA
>DBFVGT010000124.1:0-17716 GCA_048524725.1 Collinsella sp.
GCTACGGTGCCACCCAGGGCCAGTTTGCCGTGGAGAGCGCCGTCAACGAGCTCGCCGACATGCTGCACATGGACCCCGCCGACCTGCGCCTTAAGAACATCGTGCGCGAGGGCGAGATCATGCCGCAGTACTACAACGAGAAGCTCAACGCCTGCGCGCTCGACCGCTGCCTGCTGCGCGCGATGGACATGATCGGCTGGCGCGACAAGCCGCTGGCCGTTGACCTGGGCGACCGTGTGCGTGCTCTGGGCTGTGCGCTCACCATGCAGGGCTCGGGCATTTCCAACGTGGATATCGCCGGCATCGACATGCGCCTGGAAGAGGACGGCTTTATTGCGCTTTCGACCGGCGCCACCGACAACGGCATGGGCGTCGACACGATCCTGGCGCAGATTGCCGCCGAGGAGCTGGGTGTGGAGAGCTCTCTCATTGTGGTTCGTGGCGTGGATACCGATGTATCGCCCTTCGACGCCGGCTCGTACGCGAGCTCGGGTACGTACGTGACGGGCCTGGCCGCCAAGAATGCCGCGACCGAGCTGCGCAAGAAGATTTGCGCCAAGGCCGCCCAGATGTGGGACGTGGATGCCGCCGATGTGGTCTTTGATGGCCAGTACGTGCGCCTGTCCGACGAGCGCGCCGCCCGCGAGCGCGGTCGCTACCTCACGCTGCGCGACTTTGCCAACCTGTGCGTTAAGAACATCGAGGGCGGCGACGCGCTGACCTCGCATGCCTCTGCCAGCCTGTCCGTTTCGCCCCCGCCGTTTATGGCCGGCATTGCCGAGGTCGAGGTCGACAAGGCCACCGGCAAGGTGACCGTGGTGGACTATGCGGCGGCCGTCGATTGCGGCACCGTGATCAACGAGGCGCTCGCGCGCGTCCAGGCTGAGGGCGGCATTGCCCAGGGTATCGGTCACGCGCTCTACGAGATTGTCGAGCACGATGACCGTGGACGCCTGCGCACCGGCAACTTTATGAGCTACAAGCTACCCACCCGCCTGGATATCGGCAGCATCCGCGTGGCCTTTGAGCCGAGCTACGAGCCGACGGGCCCGTTTGGCGCCAAGTCGATCGGCGAGGTCGTCATCAACACGCCGCTCGCCGCCGTGGCCTCGGCCGTCGCACACGCCACCGGCCACCAAGTTCGCTCGCTGCCGATCACGCCGGAGAAAGCGCTGCTGGGGGAGTAGCGGGTCAGCGAACAAGTCGTAATTGGCGGGACGGGGCAACTCGTTCCGCCTTTCGCGCTCGTGGTGAGGTCGTGAGCCTGTAAAACGTCTGCGTGCGCTTGCCGTTCGTATCTGCTATCATTCCTAGTCTGTGCGCTCATGCGGGCGTGGCGGAATTGGTAGACGCGCCAGATTTAGGTTCTGGTGGGATTCCCGTGAAGGTTCGAGTCCTTTCGCCCGCACCAACGCACCTGCGTCGGCTTTCGCCGTCGCGACACTTTGTTGCATAAAGGTACCAGCACCTCAGATAAGCTGGGCAGTATGAGGAGGAACGTGTTGAACATCACCGCTTCTGACGTCAAGGACGCCAAGCTCACCGCTACGGTCACCATCCCGGCCGCCGACGTCGACGCCGCGATCAAGAAGGCTTACAAGGACACCGCCAAGAAGTACCGCTTCCCGGGCTTCCGCGCCGGTAAGGCTCCCCGTCCGGTTATCGACTCTGCTCTTGGTGCCGAGGCTACCCTCGCTCAGGCCACCAACGACCTGATCGCCGCCAACGAGCCCGCCGTCCTCAACGAGCTGGACATCGTCCCCACCAAGAACGGTGACTACAAGGACCTCGACCTCGCTAAGGATCACGAGGACTACACCTACACCGTCGAGTTCTCCCTGCGTCCCGCCGCTGAGCTCTCCTCCTTCGACGCTGTCGAGATCGAGATGCCCCCTGCGGAGGTCACCGAGTCCGAGATCAACAACCAGGTCGAGATGCTCCTCAACTACCGTGCCACCTTCGAGGACGTTGAGGGTCGCGCCGTCGAGGCCGAGGACTACGTCACCGTCGACCTCAAGGCTGTCGAGAACGCCGACAACTTCGCTGCTGAGGGCCGCATGCTCATCGCCGGTAGCGACAGCAACCCCGCCGAGTTCAACGAGGCCCTGATCGGCGCTAACGTCGACGACGTCAAGACCGTCACCTGGACCGACGAGGTCGAGGAGGGCGAGGAGGCCGAGACCCACACCGTCGAGGTCACCGTCAAGGGCATCAAGGTCCGCAACACCCCCGAGCTCACCGACGAGCTCGTCAAGTCCGACTTTGGCTTTGACAGCATCGAGGCCATGCGCGACGCAATCAAGATCGAGATCGAGCAGGACAAGGCTTCCCGCCTCCCGGCCGAGAAGGAGAACCGTTGCGTCTCCGCTCTCGCCGAGCGCCTGCAGCTCGACGAGATGGACGCCGACTACGAGCAGTCCGTCTTTGAGGAGCTTGGCCAGAACTTCCTGTCCAACCTCGCTGCCCGTGGCATGACGCTCGACACCTGGCTGCCCGCTTCCGGCCTGACCATGGAGCAGTTCATCGGCGACCTGCACAAGCAGGCCAACGACGTTGCCCGTGAGTCCCTGGCTCTCGACGCCCTCGCCCGTGAGCTCAAGATCGAGGTCACCGAGGACGACATCAACGCCGAGTTCGAGAAGGCCGGCGTCAAGGACGTCGAGGCTTCCAAGGCCGAGTTCATCGCCGATGGCCGCATGCCTGCCGTCCGTGAGTCCATCCGTCGCTCCAAGGCCGTCGATCACCTGGTCGAGAACGCCAAGGTGACCGAGGTCGACGAGACCGCCAAGGACGCCGAGTAATTCTCGCCACCTTGCCCACGAGCGCTTGCGTGCGCCCGTGATGGGGTAAAGTTATAAGCCGGTTATCCGGTTGCTTCGTACGGTGCCAGCCAATGCATAGCATGCGGGCACCGTACGTTTGTCTAGAACCACTATTGGTCCGTAAGAGAAATGGAGATGCGTATGATCGCTAAGTTCGATTCCGCCCTCGTGCCATACGTTATCGAGCAGACGCCGCGCGGCGAGCGCAGCTACGATATCTATTCGCGCCTGCTCAACGACCGCATTATCTTCTTGGGCGAGGAGATCAACTCCGTCAGCGCCAACCTGGTCGTTGCCCAGCTGCTGCATCTTGAGAGCCAGGATGCCGAGAAGGATATCTCGCTCTATATCAATTCGCCCGGTGGCGAGGTCTACTCCGGCCTGGCGATTCTGGACACCATGAACTTCATTAAGCCGCAGGTCTCCACCATATGCGTGGGTATGGCCGCGTCTATGGCCGCCGTGCTGCTTTCGGCCGGCGCCAAGGGCAAGCGCTTCTGCCTGCCGCACTCCAAGGTCATGATTCACCAGCCCAGCGGTGGTGCCCAGGGTCAGCAGACCGAGATCGAGATCGTGGCCGAGGAGATCAAGAAGACTCGCCGCGAGCTCAACCAGATTCTGTCCGATGCCTCGGGCCAGCCGATCGAGAAGGTCCAGGCCGATACCGAGCGCGACAACTACCTGACCGCTGCCGAGGCCCTCGACTACGGCCTGATCGACCGCATCGTCACCTCGCGCGATCTCGCCGCGAAGGACGCCTAGGATGGCCGGTAGCATGCAGGACAACTTTGACGAGAACGGCAACCCCATTCGCTGCTCCTTCTGCGGAAAAGAGCAGGGGCAGGTTCGCCGCCTTGTAAAGGGCCCCACCAACATCTTTATCTGCGACGAGTGCGTTGCTGCCTGCTCCGAGATCCTTGAGGAGTCGCTGGCTTCGGACTTTATGGACGCTGCCCGCAACGGCAAACTGCCTGGCTTCCTCAACGACCATGGCCAGGCTGCATCCCAGCCCGCCGTGGACCCCGAGGCCGAGGGCTTTGAGCTCGAGGACGACCGTCAGGTCATCACGCACGTGCCGACGCCTCACGAGATCTATGACGAGCTTTCGGCCTATGTTATGGGCCAGGAGGACGCCAAGCGCGCCATGTCGGTGGCCGTGTACAACCACTACCGTCGCGTGATCGAGGGCGGCGCTGCGCTTTCGGCCTTTGACGATGGCTTGGACTCGCAGCTCGACGATGATATGGACGAGGTGGAGCTCGCCAAGTCCAATATTTTGCTGCTCGGTCCCACCGGTACCGGTAAGACCCTGCTCGCCCAGACGCTCGCGCGCATCCTTGAGGTGCCGTTTGCCATCGCCGATGCCACCGCGCTTACCGAGGCAGGTTACGTGGGCGAGGACGTGGAGAACATCCTGCTCAAGCTTATCAATGCTGCCGATGGCGACATTGAGCGCGCTCAGGTTGGCATTATCTACGTGGACGAGATCGACAAGATCGCCCGCAAGGCCGAGAACCTCTCCATCACCCGCGATGTCTCGGGCGAGGGCGTTCAGCAGGCATTGCTTAAGATTCTTGAGGGCACGGTGGCAAGCGTTCCGCCCACCGGCGGCCGCAAGCATCCCCAGCAGGAGCTGCTGCAGATCGACACGACCAACATCCTGTTCATCTGCGGCGGTGCCTTTGTGGGCCTGGATAAGATCATCGCCGACCGTGTTGGCAACAAGGGCGTGGGCTTTAACTCCGAGATCGCCGGCCCCACTTCGGTCGACGAGAACGACCTGCTGCGCCAGGTGCTCCCGCAGGACCTCAACGCCTTTGGCATGATCCCCGAGTTCGTGGGCCGTACGCCCGTCGTCACCCAGACGCAGGCGCTCGATGAGGACGACCTGGTGTCGATCCTGACCGAGCCCAAGAACGCCGTGGTGCGTCAGTACCGCAAGATGTTCCAGCTCGAGGACGTCGAGCTTGAGTTTGAGGACGCGGCCCTGCACGAGATCGCCCGCATGGCGCTTGCTCGCAAGACCGGCGCCCGCGGCCTGCGCGCCATCTGCGAAGACGTGCTTCAGCAGACGATGTTCGACCTTCCCAGCGAGGAGGGCGTCGCTAAGGTCGTCGTAACCGAAGCGGCGGTTAAGGGCGAAGAACAGCCCCAACGCATCTACGGCTAAAACCTGTCAAAACGTCTTTGTCGATAGCCTCCGGCCACCCGCGGTCGGAGGCTATTTTATATATACGCAATAACCCCAACTACCTGTGCTATTCTGTGTGTTTGTTTAAGCCTCAGCGAAGTCATATCAGACTGAAGTAATCGATACCTAAGGCGCGTCCGCCTGCTTGGTTTTCGTAGATTCCGCACGAGCCGAAGAGCACTTAATGTGCTCTTCGTGCGAGCCAGGACCTGACCGAGCGAAAACCAAGCAGGCGGACACGCCGGCGGGACAGGGAGAGATATATGGAAGAGATGCCCAAGAACTACGATCCGTCGACTAACGAGCCGGCGATCCTGCAGAAGTGGCTTGACGGCGGCTACTACAAGCGCCGCGAGGGCGTGGGCGACTGCACCGTCACCATTCCGCCTCCCAACGTGACCGGCAAGCTCCACATGGGCCACGCTACCGACGACTCCATCCAGGACGCCATCATCCGCATGGCCCGCATGCGCGGCAAGTCCACGCGCTGGGTGCTCGGTACCGACCACGCCGGTATCGCCACGCAGACCAAGGTCGACAAGAAGCTCAAGAGCGAGGGCATCAGCCGCCTGGAGATTGGCCGCGACAAGTTTGTCGACGCCTGCTGGGACTGGACCCACGAGTACGGCGGCATCATCGTCGAGCAGATCAAGCGCATGGGCTGCTCCGTCGACTTCGACAACGAGCGCTTCACCATGGACGAGGACTATGCCCAGGCCGTGCGTAAGGTCTTCTGCGACTGGTACCACGACGGCCTGATCTATCGTGGCAAACGCATCGTCAACTGGTGCCCCAACTGCACCACCGCTATCTCGGACGACGAGGCCGAGTACAAGGACGAGAAGGGCCACCTGTGGCACCTGCGCTACCCGCTGACCGAGCCGGTCAACGGCCAGGACTACATCGTCGTCGCCACCACGCGCCCCGAGACCATGCTCGGCGACACGGGCGTCGCCGTCTCCCCGAAGGATCCCGAGAAGGCCGCCTTCGTGGGTAAGACCGTCAAGCTCCCCATCGTCGACCGCGAGATTCCCATCTTTGAGGATTGGCACGTCGACGCCAACTTCGGTTCCGGTTTTGTCAAGGTCACCCCGGCCCACGACCCCAACGATTATGCCATGGGTCAGGCTCACGACCTGCCGCAGATCAATATCTTTGATGAACACGCGGTGGTCGTCGAGGGCTACGGCGAGTTTACCGGCATGAACCGCGACGAGTGCCGCGAGGCCGTCATCAAGTGGTTTGAGGAGCACGGCCTGCTCGATCACGTCGAGGACCACGACCACTCCGTCATGCACTGCTACCGTTGCGACGCCGCGCTTGAGCCGTGGCTGTCCGAGCAGTGGTTCGTCGCCGTCGACAAGCTCAAGGGGCCGGCACTCGACGCCGTCAACTCCGGCAAGGTCACCTTCCACCCCGCGCGCTGGACGCAGACCTACACCACCTGGATGGAGAACCTCAAGGACTGGTGCATCAGCCGCCAGCTTTGGTGGGGCCACCGTATCCCCGTGTTCTACTGCGAGGACTGCGGCTGGGAGGACGCCCTGACCGAGGACACCGACGTGTGCCCTAAGTGCGGAGGCCATCACGTGCATCAGGACGAGAACGTGCTGGACACCTGGTTCAGCTCGCAGCTGTGGACCTTCGCCACGCAGGGCTGGCCGCAAAAGCCGGAGCTGCTCGAGGGCCATCATCCCACGACGGCGCTCGTCACCGCGCGCGACATCATCGCGCTGTGGGTCGCCCGCATGGTCATGAGCTCGCTGTACTTCCTGGACGAGGTGCCGTTTAAGGACGTCGTCATCTACCCGACGATCCTTGCCAAGGACGGCAGCCGCATGTCCAAGTCCAAGGGCAACGGCGTTGACCCCATGGACCTCATTGGCATGTACGGTGCCGACGCTATGCGCTACAACCTGCTGACGCTCTGCACCAACAACCAGGATGTTAAGTTCGACGCGAACATCGACAAGAAGACCAAGAAGCTCATCGACAGCCCGCGTACCGACCAGGCCAAGTCGTTTGTGACCAAGATCTGGAACGCCAGCCGCTTTTTGCTTATGAACATGGAGGGCTACACGCCCGGCGAGCCCGTCGTGGAGACGCCGGCCGACGCCTGGATGTTCAGCCGCCTGGCCAAGGCCGTCAAGATGGTCACCGAGGGTATTGAGAACTACACCTTTGGCGATATGGCCCGCGGCGTGCAGCAGTTCTTCTGGAACGAGGTCTGCGACTGGTACGTCGAGGTCACCAAGGCCCGCCTGAAGGGCGAGGGTCGTTTGCAGGCGCAGCGCAACCTGATCTTTGTGCTCGACACCTCCATTCGCCTGATGCACCCGCTCATGCCGTTCGTTACCGAGGAGATCTGGGACAACATGCCGGCGAGCGTGCTCGATCTGGACGCCGAGGGCAAAGTGAACCGTGCCGAGGCGCTCATGATCGCCAAGTGGCCCGAGCCCGCCGACTACGCCAAGTATGTTGACGAGGACGCCGAGCGCGCATTTGAGCTGTGCCGTACCGTCGTTTCCGCCGCCCGCGCCACGCGTTCGCGTTATCGCTTGAGCCCCAAGGCCGAGCTCGACGTGGTCGTGCGCGCTGGTGCCGAGGACGTCGAGAAGCTCGAGAGCCTGCGCTCGACCATCGAGCCGCTGGCCAACACGGCTTCGCTGGTCATGGGTACCGACGTTGAGAAACCGGCCGCGAGCATTGCCGTGGTCGATAGCGGCGTCGAGGTCTTTGTGGTGCTCGAGGGCAAGGTTGACCTTTCGGCCGAGAAGGCGCGTCTGGAGAAGGAGATCGCCGCTGCTCAGAAGGAGCTCGCCGGCTGCGAGAAGACGCTCGCCAACGAGGGCTTTGTGGCTAAGGCCGCGCCTGCGGTGGTGCAGAAGAAGAGGGACCGTGCAGCTGAGCTCAAGGAGATCCTGGCGGCGCTGACTGCTCAGGTTGCTGACTTCTCGTAGGCGTTACTGGGGGACGCGGTTTGGGGCATTGCTCGCTACTGCGGACAGTCCTGCTCGCACGAAGGCCACATTAAGTGGCCTTCGGCTCGTGCGGAACTTGTATCGAGCAAAGCCCCAAACCGCTCCCATGGCGGCTACGGGGTCGTCCGTTGCCTGTCAGAGCCACTTGGTCGTGGCCTTGATCTCGCTGCAAAGCGGTGTTTGGCTGATATTTTGAATGGGAGGGGCTCGTTGTTTATTACGGGCCTCTTTTTATGTTGAGGGGACTTTGGGTTATGGCTAAGCGTTCTGGGTCGTATTCTGTGCCGTTCTCGTTTGAGTTGCTTTCGTTTGATGAGGCTGTGGGGCTTGCTGCCGACACGGGGCGGATTTCTGGGGATGCTGGTCCTTTGCTTGAGACGGTTGTCGATATGCTTGATGAGCTGGGGCGTCCGGATGAGTATTTCGATTGCATTCAGGTTGCCGGTACTAATGGCAAGACTTCGACCACGCGTTTTTCGGCTGCCATCCTTCGTGGTGAGGGGTTAAAGACCGCGCTGTATACGTCGCCACAGCTGGTACGCTATCCCGAGCGCATGGAAGTCGATGGATGCGTCGTGAGCGATGAGGCCTTTGCCCGCGGTGTTTCTGCTGCCGTCGAGGCGGGTCGTCGCGTGAATGCGCGCCGTGTGGCGGCGGGGGAGCGCGCCTATTCCATCACGCCGTTTGACCTGTTGACGGCTGCCGCACTGGTAGTGTTTGCCGAGGCCGCGGTGGATGTTGCCGTGCTCGAGGTTGGCATGGGCGGACGCTGGGATGCCACAAGCGCCACCGATCCTGTCGCCGTGGCCATTACGGGCATCGGGCTTGACCACACGCGCATTCTGGGCGACACGCTCGAGGCCATTGCGGGGGAGAAGGCTGCGGTTATTAAGCCTGGGCGCCTGGTTGTTTTGGGCGAGGGTATTCATGAGGCGAGTGTTCAGCGCGTGATGGATGCGCGTTGTCGCGAGTGCGGCATTGTGCCGCTGGTGGTAAGTCACGCCACGACTAAGATGCCGGAGCACGTGGGCGATACGGTTGAGTTTAGCTGCACCACGCCGCGTGCGATCTATACGTCTAGCATGGTCAAGCCGGCGTATCAGCCGCAGAATGCCGCGTGCGCGATTATGCTGTGCGAGGGGTATCTGGGTCGCGAGCTCGATCATGACAAGCTCGATGCGTCGCTTATGGGTTGCCCCACACCGGGTCGCTTTGATGTGCTGGGGACCGATCCGCTTAAACTAATCGATGCTTGCCATAACCCCCAGAGCTGCGAGAACTTTGTGAGCGCGCTGGACGAGATCGATCCGTGCGTGGAGAACCGCCCCACGCTGCTGTGTGCAGCGCTGGCCGATAAAGACGTGGCGGGTATCGTTGACGTTCTGGTTCCGGCGTTCCCCCGCGTGGTCGTGACCCAGACCGATTCCGATCGCGCCCTGCCGGCAGAGGAGCTCGCCGCCCTAGTGGACGCCGACAAGCTCGCGGGTGTGTATCCCAGCGTGCCCGAGGCCCTCGCGGCCCTCGATGCCGCGGGCGAGGCTTTCGTTGCCGCCGGCACCATCACCCTGGCCGGCGAAGTAGCGGGCCTGCTCCGTTAACCCATCCCCACATCAGTTGCGGTGAAAACGGACTGTTTTACAAGCAAGAAGCCTCAAACAGTCCGTATATCACCGCAACTCAAAAGCAGTCAATTTGGGACGGGGCTTTTTGGCTGCCCTGTGCCCCGAGTTGACTCGCTTGCCACGAAATGGGCCTATCTACTACGTTTTACCGACTACCCCCGACCACACCGAGAATTGCGAAATGAAAACCGCAGGTAGATGGCTTACCAGTTTTGCGAAAACACGGGTATGGTCGACCCATGCGGGCTAAACGTAGTAGATAGGCCGTTTTTGTGGCGGCATTCATGTGGTGCGGCAAAGGGACAGCCCCTTTGCCGCATTGCCTAGTCTAGGCGGACCGGATCGTGGGGGTAGGCATTGAGGATCTCGACGCCGGACTCGGTCACCAGGGCCAAGTCCTCGATGCGGACGCCGGTGCGGCCGGGGAGGTAGATGCCCGGTTCGATGGAGAACGTCATGCCTGGCTCTACGACTTGCTCGTTGACCAGCGAGACGTCGCCCGGCTCGTGGTCCTGCAGGCCGATCGAGTGTCCCAAGCGGTGCGTAAAGTACTGCCCATAGCCTGCGTCCTCGATCACATCGCGTGCGGCGCGGTCCAGGTCGCACATGCGCACGCCCGGTGCGATGAGCGCTTCGGCGGCCTCGTTGGCGCGGCGCACGATGTCGTAGATGCGTGCCGTCTCCTCGTCCGGCTCGCCCCAAAAGAACGTGCGCGTCATGTCCGAGCAATAGTTGCAGCGGCGTCCGCCAATGTCGAACAGCACCACGTCGCCGCGCTTGAGCACGGTGTCGTCGGGTTCGTGATGCGGGTCGCCGGCGTTGGCGCCAAAGCCCACGATGGGCGGAAAGCTAAAGCCCTCGCAGCCGTGCTTGCGATACAGGCCGAGCATTTGGTCGGCGATTTCGCGCTCCGTCACGCCCTCGTGGACGAGTTTGATCGCGTCGGCCATCACGGCGTCGTTGACTGCCGAGGACACGCGCATGAGCTCCTGCTCGGCGGCGTCTTTGTAGGTGCGCGCGGCGGTGACGGCAAAGTCGCCCAGGAAAAACTCGCTCGCGGCGTGGCGCTCCATGAGCGGCATCAAAAAGCCGGAACGCATGACAGTGTCGATGCCAAGCGGCTTGGCTGGGTCGATCTCACTCGCGATGGCGTCGGTCACGACATCGGTATCGGTGTGGTAGGCGACGCGGGCATTGTCGTACTCGGGCAGCTGATGCAGGGCATTGACCAAGATCACGGGCTCGTCATCGCGCGCGAGCAGCACGCCGCAAAAACGCTCGAACATATCGGCATAAAAGCCGGTCAGATAGTAAATCGACCACGGGTCGTTTACGAGCAGCTGTGCGCCGGGGTGCTGAGCCTCGAGCGCATCGAGCACGCGCGCCACACGCTGGTCATCGACATGTGCCATAAAACATCCTTTCGCTAGGCTGCCACCATGGTATCCCAAGCCCGGCACACAGGGACGTTCCTTTTCCTCCGGCACTCCGGGACACTCCTTTGCATCCCATGCGGCCCTCATAAGTTGCGGTGAAATACGGACTGTTTACCGGCCTGAAGCCATAAAACAGTCCGTATTTCACCGCAACTGCGGAGGAGGACCGGGTGATGGGTGGGGTAGCTAAAAGAGCCCCGTCCTAAATTAGCTGCTTAGGCTGGGTCGATGTCCATGCTGGCGATGAGGTCGATGCCCGTGTTGAGGAGGTTGGGGAGCACGACGTCGCCCATGCGGATGGGGGCGTTGACGACTAGGCTGCGGATGAGGGCCATGGCTTGGGCGTGGAGTGCCAGCGGGATGGCTTCGGCCGTGCGCACGGGGAGCAGAGCTTCGTCGCCGCCGGAGACGGCCACGGTCGTTGTGAGCACGCGCATGGGGCAGGTGAGCTCCTGATGTGCGAACTTATCGCCGCGCGGGCAGTTGTTGCCGGTTACCGAGCGTACTTCCACCACGGCGCCATTGGCGTCGCGCTCTACCTCTACGGTCAGGAGGCACTCGGACGGGCAGGTGGTGCAGTTGAACTGCAACGTTTCGATTGCATTCGTGCTCATGAGCTATGCCTCCTCAATGGGATCGACGGACAAGACAATCTCGGTAACACCCATGTCGAGCGCCTGCTGAAGCACCTTTGCCGGCAGCGGGAAGCTTTCCATAACGCTCGGCTTAAACGCGCGTACCTTGCCGGCGAACAGCTCCTCGTCGCCTGCCAGAATGCGCACGCAGGCGGCGTCGACGGGTCGGCGTACGCGGAAGTTGAGCTTGGTAAGCGCCACGGTCGTAATTCGTCCCGGCAGTGCGTAGCCCGCAATGCCGGCGGGGGAGACCTTGAGCTGGCAGCCCGCGTTCGCCACTCCCGCTGCGGTGCCGACAGCCCCCAGCGCGTACGCCGCCGCAGCCGCACCGGCGCGCTCGGACTCGGTTGTCACGTTGTCGGCCAGGTCGTGCACGTGCAGCACGTTGCCGCAGGCAAAGATGCCTGGTACGCCCGTCTGCAGGCTCTGGTCCACCACGGCGCCTCGCGTGCGCGGGTCAAGCTCTACACCCGCGGCAACCGAAAGCTCGTTCTCGGGAATCAATCCCACCGAAAGTAGCAGTGTGTCGCACGGAACAACGCGCTCGGTCCCCGGAATGGGCGCCAGGCGCTCGTTGACCTGGCTTACCTCGACGGCCTCCACGCGATCGTGCCCGATCACGCGCGTCACCGTGGTGGACAGGTGCAGTGGAATGCCAAAATCGTCCAGGCAGTTCTTGACGTTGCGGCGCAGCCCGTTGGCGTACGGCATGAGCTCGTACACGCCCTCGACCGAAATCCCCTCGAGCGTGCAGCGGCGCGCCATGATAAGCCCGATGTCGCCCGAGCCCAAAATGACGGCGCGTGAGCCAGGCTTAAGGTTTTCGATATTGATGTATCGCTGCGCTAGGCCAGCCGTAAACACGCCGGCGGGGCGGCTGCCAGGGATCTTGATCTCGCTGCGCGTGCGCTCGCGACAACCCATGGCAAGGACGACGGCACGCCCGGTGAGCTGCAGCATACCGGCGGGGCTCATGAGCGTGACGGTGTGGCCCGCGGCGGCTTCTGCGTTCGAAGCTTTCGCGCCCGGATCGCCCTCGCCAGAATCAATCCCCAGCACCATGCTGTCCAAGAACGGCGCGATGTCGGTCGCGCGCACCTGGTCGATAAAGCGCTGCGCGTACTCGGGACCGGTGAGCTCCTGCTTAAAGTGCGAAAGCCCAAAGCCGGGGTGGATGCACTGACGGAGGATGCCGCCCAGATGCTGCTCGCGCTCCACGATGGCCACGCGCGCACCGGCCTTTTGCGCGGCAAGCGCGGCCGCCATGCCGGCGGGGCCGCCTCCGATGACGACCATATCGAAGGCCTGCGTTACTACCGACGCTACGGCTCCGGCCTCCGCGCGTTCGTCGCGCATATCAAACGTCGCCATCCTAGCGCACCCCCTTCAGCGGTCCCTCAACCAGCCAAGATCCGGCGTCCTCCAACAGTACCTCGCTGGGGTCGCAGCCCAGTTCGCGCGCCAGGATCGCTACCACGCGGCTCTGGCAAAAGCCGCTCTGGCACCGACCCATGCCGGCGCGGCAGCGGCGCTTGACGCCCTCGACCGAAACCGCGCCCGGGTGGCGTCGGATCGCGGCAACAATCTCGGTCTCGGGCACCGTCTCGCAGCGGCAGACAATCTGTCCCCACGCGGGATCGGACTCGATCAGCTCCTCCTTGCGCGCCAGCGGTGCGCGGTCAAAGTCGTCCGGCGCGCGGCGAATCGGGTCCCAATCGGCCCTTTCGCGCAAAGCAACGCCCGCCTCGCGCATCACGCGCTCCATGCGCTCGGCAATGGCCGGCGCGCTCGCCACGCCCGGCGACTGAATACCTGCCGCCTGGAACAGCCCCGGCACCACGGCCGACTGCCCAATAAAGAAGTCGTTCGTTCCCTTAATGACCGGTCGACCGCCGGCAAACGCGCGCACCACGCGACGCGTGTCCAGATCGGGCACAAGCTTGTGCGCACCGGTCAGGAGCGCGTTGACATCGGTCGCGTAGGTCTGCGTGTCGCCCGGCTCGCGCACGGCAGCCGTCGCGGTGATCACGGTGTTGCCGTGCACGGTGCCTGTCACGATAACGCCCTTGGACACCGGCGTCGGCACGGGGTAGAGCGGCATGAGCGTGCGCGGCTCCTTATCCAGCACCACGATGTTGCCCTGGCGCCAGACCATCTGAAACTCCTCGGCGCCCGCCATATGCGAGATGTCCGCGGCGCCGTTGCCCGCGGCGTTGATCAGGTAGCGGCAGCACACATTGCCAGCGGGGGTCGCCAGCGTAAAGCGCGCGTCGTCGCCCGAGTCCGCGACTTCAATCGCTTCCACCGGCGCGGACCGCATAAACGTCACCCCGTTGGCCACGGCGTTCTCCAGCGCGGCGATGGCAACCTCAAACGGGTCGACAAACCCAGTCGAGGGGCACCACAACGCGCACGTTGCATCGGCACTGGCACGCGGCTCTAATTCGTGGATGCGCTCGGGTCCGATGATCGACAGCTCGGGCACGCCGTTGGCATGGCCGTTGCACCGTAGCTGCTCCAGGCGCGCGCGGTCCTCGTCGTTAAAACCCAGCACCATCGACCCGGTGCGGCGGAACAGAAAGCCCAGCTCCTGCGCCCACGTACCGTACAACTCGCAGCCACGGGCGTTGACCTGCGCCTTTACCGTGCCCGGTGCCGGATCGTAACCGGCATGCACCAGACCGCCGTTGGCCTTTGACGCGCCCAGGGCGATGTCGTTTGCTGCCTCGACTACGCAAATGGACAGGTCAAACCGCGTGAGCTGCCGCGCGATGGCGCATCCGGTGATGCCCGCGCCCACAATTGCGATATCAAACGTTTCTGCCACGGTGCCTCCCAGATAAGTTGACAGGCTGTCAATAAAACCATCCTACGGTCTGCGCGCCCCCAGTGCGGCGGCAATGCGGCGAACAGTCCTGCAACATCCGCCAACGGCAGGCGAGGGGAGACCCAGCAACGTCGACAAGCTCGTCTGCCGACAGCTACGGCGACCGTTTGTCTCGACCTGTAACAGCTAGCTGACGATTTTGGTTCTAGATGCTACAGATCAAGACAAACCTTCAGGCGGATTTTGAATGTCTCGATCTGTAACAGTAAGAGGGGTTTTGGGGCCCCAGTTGTTACAGATCGAGATTGAAGTCGGGGAGGGACCCCTGTGTCTCGATCTGTAACACCTAGACCCGGATTCCGCTCCCACTTGTTACAGATTGAGATGTTTGTGTCCGCGCCGGCCCCGTACCCAGCCGTAGTCCCATATAAACAAACCCCGTGGTAAACTTGACCGGATTATAAATATTCCGAAAGGTACCCGTAATGTCCAAGTACATCTCCGAGCTCATGTCGCCGCAGCTTATGGGCGTCGTCTATGCCTTCGTTGGCTTTATCATCGCCCTGTATGTGCTGTCGGTCGTCTATGTGTTCATCGACGCTCGCCGCCGCGGCGCCAGCGCCTACGTAGCATGGGGCATCATCGCCCTCATCCCGTTTGTAGGCCTCATCGCCTACCTGGTTCTGCGCCCGCACTCCTATGCGTCCGACCGCGAGGAGCAGGAGCTGGACATGGCTCTGCGCGAGCGCCAGCTTGCCCAGTACGGCACCTGCCCGCAGTGCGGCGCGCCCATCGAGAAGGACTTTGTGGTCTGCCCGGTGTGCGACACCCAGGTTCGCAACGTCTGCCCCAGCTGCCATCGCCCGCTCGATGCGCACTGGAAGGTCTGCCCCTACTGCCGAACTCGCATCCAGTAACGCATCCATCGCCGGGCCGGCCGCAAGCCACGGGCACCGCGCATCCCGCGCAAGCCACACGCGCAACCCGCCCTACACGATGAAGCATGCGTAGAAAATCGCCCGCCGTGCCATTAAGGTGCGGCGGGCGCTTGTATACCAAGGCAACCTGCCTATAATGATGCAAGTCAAAAACGCCGAGCGCATCGCACGCACTTGCATCAGGCATCCGAGAGGAGAAAACATACCCATGAAGGCACTCTACAATGACGGTTCGGTGGCCGAGCTCCCGCAGGACGAGGTCACGCACGTCATCCGCCACTCCGCCGCGCACATCATGGCACAGGCCATCAAGCGCCTGTACCCCGAGGCCGACTTTGCCTACGGTCCCGCGACCGACAACGGCTTCTACTACGACGTCGACCTGCCCGAGGGCGTCAAGATCAGCGAGGACGACTTCCCCGCGATCGAGGCTGAGATGAAGAAGATCGTCAAGGAGAACCTCAAGTTTTCCGTGTACGAGAAGCCTCGCGCCGAGGCCATCGCCCTTATGGAGGAGCGCGGCGAGAAGTACAAGGTCGAGCACATCGGCGACCTGGACGACGACGCCCGCATCACCTTCTACCAGCAGGGCGACTACATCGACATGTGCGTCGGCCCCCACATCTGCTACACCAAGGCCCTAAAGGCCTTTAAGCTCACCGGCGTCTCGGGCGCTTACTGGAAGGGCGACAAGGACAACAAGATGCTCACCCGCATCAACGGCGTCGCCTTTGCCACCAAGGAAGAGCTCGACGAGCACATGCACATGCTGGAGGAGGCCAAGAAGCGCGACCACCGCAAGATCGGCCGCGAGATGGACCTCTTTATGATGCGCGACGAGGCCCCCGGCTTTCCGTTCTTCCTGCCCAACGGCATGATCCTTAAGAACACGCTGCTGGACTACTGGCGCGAGATTCACCACAAGGCCGGCTACGTGGAGATCTCCACGCCGCTCATCATGAACAATCAGCTGTGGAAGACCTCGGGTCACTGGGACCACTACAAGGACAACATGTACTCCACCGTCATCGACGACGAAGAGTACTGCATTAAGCCCATGAACTGCCCGGGCGGCGTGCTGGTGTACGCCTCCAAGCCGCACTCCTACCGCGAGCTGCCCATCCGCGCCGGCGAGATTGGCCTGGTGCACCGCCACGAGCTGCGCGGCGCCCTGCACGGCCTGTTCCGCGTGCGCTGCTTTAACCAGGACGACGCCCACCTGTTTGTGCGTCCCGACCAGCTGACCGACGAGATCGTGGGCGTGGTCAACCTCATCGACTCCGTGTACCAGAAGTTTGGCTTTAAGTACCATGTAGAGCTTTCCACCCGCCCCGAGGACTCCATGGGCTCCGACGAGGATTGGGTTCGCGCCGAGGAGGGCCTGCGCACCGCTCTGGAGAAGCTGGGTATGGACTACGAGGTCAACGAGGGCGACGGCGCCTTCTACGGCCCCAAGATCGACTTCCACCTGGAGGACTCGCTCGGCCGTACCTGGCAGTGCGGTACCGTCCAGCTCGACTTCCAGATGCCGCTCAACTTTGACCTGGAGTACGTGGACGCCGACGGCACCAAGAAGCGCCCCATCATGCTGCATCGCGTATGCTTTGGCTCCATCGAGCGCTTCATCGGCATTCTGATTGAGCACTTTGCGGGCAAGTTCCCCA
This sequence comes from Collinsella sp., assembly GCA_048524725.1. Classification (GTDB taxonomy): domain Bacteria; phylum Actinomycetota; class Coriobacteriia; order Coriobacteriales; family Coriobacteriaceae; genus Collinsella. The sequence continues at coordinate 17,117 of DBFVGT010000124.1, forward strand.
CCTGGCTGGCTCCCGTGCAGGTCAAGGCACTTCCCGTCTCCGAGAAGAGCCGCGACTACGCCCACGAGGTATGCGCCAAGCTTGAGGAGGCCGGCATTCGCGTGGTCTGCGACGACCGTGACGAGAAGATCGGCTACAAGATCCGCGAGGCTCGCAGCATCGACCGCGTGCCCTACATGCTCATCCTGGGCGAGAAGGAGGTCGAGGCCGGCAACATTTCCGTCCGCGATCGCTCCAACGAGACCGTCCCGATGAGCGTCGACGAGTTTGTTGCGAAGGTGCTCGAGGAGATCAAGACCCGCGCCTAGCACAAACAATACAAGAATTAACAAAGGCGATCGTCCACAAAGGGCGGTCGCCTTTTTTCATGCCCAAATAAGAAAAGCCGCTGGTTGAGCGGCTTTTTTTGTTGCACAAAAAGGTACAGGTTTTTGTAGAGGGCTATGGAGATGTATCTACGGTTGATTTCCGATCTCAGCCGAACACATTGAGCGAATAGGCCGTTCCCGCAGCTAGCCGAACGCCCCCGAGGTCCCATTCGGGCCCCCGGGTCGGCATTTTCCCAGTTGAAGGAACGGTGGAGATGTGTTTCGATGGGTC
>DBFVGT010000125.1:0-4042 GCA_048524725.1 Collinsella sp.
ATGCGCGATGCACGCGCGCCAGTCGGTGTCGGGATGCGTGATGCAGAAGGGATCCTTGGCCTGCTCGCCCTCCAGATGCTCGTGATTATGCTCCATCTTGGCCGCGCTGTCGGTAAGCTCGGTGTTAGGCAGCGGCTCGGACGCCAGGACGGCGTCGGCGCAGGCCTGGTCGATGGCGACCGGGTCGAAGCTCGCGAACATGCCGATGTCGTTGACGATGGGCGTGTCATTCTCGGGATGGCAGTCGCAGTTGGGGCTGATGTCCATGGCGAGCGAGATGTGGAAGCTCGGGCGGCCGTCGACGATGGCCTTGGTGTACTCAGCGATCTTGTAGTTGAGTACGTCGGCCGCGGCATCATAGTCGGGCTTGATGCAGTCCTGGTTGCACGCCGCAATGCAGCGTCCGCAGCCCACGCAGCGATCGTGGTCGATGGCAGCCACGTGAACCGTGCGAGTGCTGCCGTTGGCAAGCTCGCGCTCACGCGTACCGTCAAACGTGATGGCGCTGTGCGCGCATATCTTCTCGCAGGCACGGCAGCCAACGCAGTTGGTGGTATCGACGCTCGGCTTGCCAGCGGCGTGCTGCTCCATCTTGCCGGCACGGCTACCGCCGCCCATACCCAGGTTCTTCATGGCACCGCCAAAGCCGGCCTGCTCATGGCCCTTAAAGTGGGTGAGGCTAATCACGATGTCGGCATCCATGAGTGCCTGGCCGATCTTTGCCTCGCGCACGTACTCGCCGCCCTCGACCGGGACGAGCGCCTCGTCGGTGCCCTTGAGGCCGTCGGCGATGATGATCTGGCAGCCCGTGGCGTACGGGGTAAAGCCGTTCTGGTAGGCGGTGTCGATGTGCTCGAGCGCATTTTTGCGGCTACCCACATAGAGCGTGTTGCAGTCGGTGAGGAAGGGCTTGCCGCCCAGCTCCTTCACGACATCCGCGACGGCGCGGGCGTAGTTGGGGCGCAAAAAGCTCAGGTTGCCCAGCTCGCCAAAGTGAATCTTGATGGCGACAAACTTGTTCTCGAAGTCGATCTGCTCAATGCCGGCGCGGCGAATGAGGCGCTTGAGTTTGTCGAGCTGGCTCTCGCGAGCATGCGTGCGCAGGTTGGTAAAGTACACCTTAGCGGGTGCTGTGGGTGCAGTTGCGGTCATAGTTATATCCCCTCGGTCTATATGGCGTTACAGACATAGAGGATGGTACCCGTTGAAGTAGGGTCGAAGTCAAGCGCAACGCCGAGTCGTTAGGCACTCATTGGGGACAGACTTAAATGAGTGCTTGCCGCCCGGCCGGCGAGCCGGCGATCCGGCAAAGACTGTCCCCAACGACTAGTCGTTTAAGAACGTCCCCAATGACTACTCCTGCACCTTGAGGGCTTCGGCCAGGCTGACGCGCTTGATAGAGCGCGTGTGTAGCAGCGCCACGACCAGGTAGGTCGCAAAGCCAATGCCGACGCATGCAGCCATGGACCAAGCGGGCACGTAGATCTCGATATTGCCGTTGTAGGCGAGCAGCATCGAGCGGAAGATGGCCGTGAGCGAGCCAATAATGACCGGCAGGCTCAGCACGAGCGACGCCGCCACGCACAGCGTGATCGAGCGGATGTACAGATGCGAGATCTCACTATCGCGATAGCCAAAGACTTTCATGTAGCTGATCGAACGGGCGCTGTGGTCGATCACCGCTTTGGTCAGCAGGTACATAAACAGCAGGAAGATAAACACCGCGAGCCCGATCATCATTCCGATCATTTTGCTCATCATGCCGATGAACTGGTCGCCCACGGCGCGCATGTCGTCGGGCGTGGTGTCGCCGGCAAAGTAGCGCGCATCGAGGTCGAGCTTCTCGTCGCTCACATAGCCGTTAAAGTAGGCGGCGTCGTTGCCGAACAGCTCGTTAAAGTCGTCGATGCTCATATAGACATTCATATCCGACTTAGAGCCCCAAACGCAGTCCTTGCCCGCGTACTTAAAGGAATGATTCTCGCCTTCATACTTGTCGTGGAGCGTGACCTTCTGTCCCTCGCTCCAGCCAAACTTATCGAGCAGGCCGCCGCCAAAGACGACGTGTCCGTCGCCGACGTCCAGCCCTTTCCAGTAGCGCGAATCGGGCGAGATGCCGTAGACAGAAATCGTCTCCTCGCCATTACCGTCGCCACGGTCGTACTGCAGCTGGTAAACGGCATATTTCTCGGCCTGCGCGATTGCGCCCGCGCCGTTGTCGGTCGTATTGACCGGGTGAATGTCGTCGTTGTCGGCGTCAATTTTCGAGGCCTTTTCTATCAGATCGATGGCCTCATCGCGGTTGCAGCCGAGAGCATCGGCAAGATCGTCAAGGCGCGCGTAGAGCGCATCCTTCTTGTCCTGGACCTTGGCAAGCGCATCCTGCGCTGCGGTCAGGCTCTCGGCAGACGGAGATGCGGTCGCGGCATCGGCTGCCGTCTGCGCCGCATCGGCCGCGCCGTCAAGCTCGTCATCGGCATCTTGGGCGGCAGAAAGCAGCACGCCGTCAACCGACTGCAAGCGCTCGAGTGCCGACCACTGCTCGCGCTCCTCGGCAGTGCCCTCGAGCTCCAGCGGCGCCTTGAGCGTGTACTGGTGCTCGGCGACCAGGCTCGTCTCCAGGTTGTCCGCGTAGTGCGTCATCGTAGGCAGAATCGCCAGGCCAAAGAGCAGCAGCAGCGAGGCAAACGCAATGCCCACGAAGAGCGTGGCGAAGTTGCCCAGGTTGCGCAGGAAGACGCGCAGGCGAAAGCGCGAGACAAAGCCCATGCGTTCCGGCAGCTGCAGACCGCGCTTGGTACCCGACTTGCCACTCGCCTCGTGACGAAGGAACTGCAGCGGCGTCTTGCCCATTTTGCGGAGCAGACCCACCAGCGTGATGAGGATGAGCGCGGCGGCGGGGACCACAGCGCACTTCACAAAGATCTCCCAGCTCCAGTACACCTGGAAGGGTGGCAGGCTGTACGAACCGTAGTAGAGACCGCGCATGGGCTCGGTAAAGAACGCAACGCCGAGCGCAGTGCCCAAAAGCGCCGCGACCACGCCCACGATGACGGGAAGTGCCAGGTAGTGCAACACGATCTCGCGGCGGCGATAGCCACTGGCGAGCAGCGTGCCGATGATGGCGCTCTCCTCCTCGATGGTGGCGTCGGTGAGCACCACAAAGACAAACGCCATGATCACGATGATGATGTCGAGCAGCGTCATCCACATCATGGAATCGCCGTCCACGTCGTCGCGCGCATAGCCAATGCCCTGATTGGAATCGGCATCGATCAGATCGTCCACGCGCGCATCGGCATCGGCCAGCGCCTCGACCATATCCTGCTCCGTATCGATGCGATCCGCGGTGGGGAGGTCGCGATCGGTAAAGGTAAAGGAGTAGGTGTAGGCAGGCGCGCCGCCGGCGTCCTCAAGCGCGGCAAAGCCGGCGTCGGTGACCTCGGCGACACCATACGTGATGGTGTTCACCGTAAAGTCCGAATTATCGAGGAACAGCGCCTGGCTATCGGGCTGGGTCATGATGCCGCAGATGGTGTAGGTGCGACCCTCAAGCTCAACCTTATCGCCCACGGCGAGGTCGTTGTTGGTGGCGAAGACACGGTCGATTGCCACCTCGTCGTCCGCCTTTGGCTGCTTGCCTTCGCAGTAGGACGCAATGTCAACCTTAGTGCGATGCGCGTAGGTGCGCAGGGTGCGCTTGGTGCCGTCGTCGCCGGCGGTCTTTTTGATGATGGCGTCGATAGAGAAGTTCTTGCAGAGCGTAACGCCGCCGACGTCCTCAGCCGCGTCTTCGGCAGCCTTGAGCTGCTCGTCGGTGGCCTCGAAGGAGGTAGTTACGCGGCCGTCCTCAATCGTGTACGCATCGCGCATGTCGTCGATAAGGCAACCGATGGAATGCGCCGCGAGCAAAAAGCCCGAGGTAAGGGCGATGCTTCCGCACATAAGCAAAAAGATGCCCAGGTACTTGCCGATATTGCGGCGCAGCTCGCGCGGGAGACGTTTTGCGAGAGGTGTCATGGCGCCGCCTACCAATCGAGCT
>DBFVGT010000126.1:0-7933 GCA_048524725.1 Collinsella sp.
TCGGTCATATCCCCGATACGCAGCGTTACCAAAACGGCGCGCGAGGCCCCCGCCCCACGCGCCGCGCGAATCACTGTATCGAGTATGCCGTTGACAATGCCAACCTCGTGCATACCGATTTACTCCTCGTCGTCCTCGTCGTCCGAGAACAGGTCCAGACGGCTCACGAACAGGCCCTCCTTGCCCTCGCGCGCGGTAATGACCACGCGAGCGATGGCGAGCGAAATCTCGTAGAGCGAGAGCAGGGCGCCATACATGAGACCCAGCGTAACGGGCGAGCCGTCGGGCGTAATCACAGCCGAGCCCACAAGCAGGCCTACGTACACGTAGCGCCAGGCGCTGCGGAAGGCCGCATAGGACACGATGTGAAAGACGGACAGATAGAAGATGATGAGCGGCAGCTCAAACGCCACACCAAAGCCGATCATAAAGAGCAGCTCCATGTTGACGTAGTTCTCCAGGTCGGGCAGCGCCGTAGCGACGGCCGAGGTCTCGCCGATGAGCCACTCAAAGCCCGCCGGGATGATGATGAAATAGCAGAAGATGGCACCCAGGAAGAACAGCACCGTCGAGGCGAGCACCGTGGGCACGACCCACTTGCGCTCGTTGGGGCGCAGCGCCGGCAGGAAAAATGCCAGGATCTGCCAGATGATCATGGGCGTGCACATGACCACGGCCATCTTGATGGCCAGCGAGAAGCGCAGGCCAAAGCCGCCGAGTGTGGTGGTGATGTAGAACTTACCGTCCGGCACAAACGAGCGGATGGGGTCTTCCAGGATATCGAGCACCACGGGCGTGGCAAAGTACAGCACGATGGCGGCGGCAAACACCGACACGACCACGATGGTCAGGCGGCGACGGAGCTCTCCCAAGTGATCGAAGAGCGGCATACGAGCAGGTCCGATAGGCATTACTCATCGCCTCCCTTCGGGGCGTCGGCGGCAGCAGTCTCGGCAGCGTCCTCGGCCTCGAGCTCGCGAGCGAGCTGGTCGACGACGGCCTTGCGCTTGCGGGGACGACGGGCGTAGAGGTCAGCCGTCGTGGGCTCTGCCGGCTCGGGCTCGGGCTCTGCAGCAGGCTCGGGCTCGACGGCAGGCTCGGCGGCAGCGGCAGGCTCGGCCTCGGCACCCTCGGCCTCGGACTCCTCAGCAGCACCCTCGCCCTCGGCGGCAGCCTCGCTCGCGGCCTTCTCGGCAGCAAGGCGGGCACGACGCTCGGCAAAGGTCTCCTTCTTGGCGGGCGCTACCGTCTCGGCGGCATCCTCGTCCGCATCGGAATCGTCATCGACGGCAGCCTTCTTGGGCTTGACCGGAGCCGAAGCGGCCTCGCTTACCGGATCGATGATCTCGGACTGGACAACCGCCGTCATCTTTTCCTGCGTCTCGCGGAACTGACGGATGGCACGGCCGATCGTACGGCCCATCTGCGGGAGCTTATCCGGGCCAAACAGCAAAAAGCCGAAGACCACGATGATTGCCAGCTCACCTTCTCCAATACCAAACACACATACCTCCAAGGCTCGATGTGATTCGAGCCCGCACCGCGCCATTCGGCCGGAACTCGTCTATTCATTCGGTCAAGTATAGCGCCCGGACGCCAAAACGTCCGAGCGCATCACAAACATATGCCAAACGGCACGCCCTTTTGGGGCAAAGATTATGCAGCGGTGATCGAAATCTCCTGGTCGACACCCAACAGCTGAACCACGCGCATCACCGGGGGCTGCACATTGGTGCAGCTAAAGCGCTTGCCGTGGTCAACCGCGTGGTGCGCGGCGCCCACGAGCACGCCAATGCCCGTCGAATCGATGTAGCTCACCTGGGCAAAATCGAGCTCAACGGCCTCGGTGGGCTGCTCGAGTGCCAGGTCGATGGCATTGCGCAGGCTATCGGCGTTAGAGATATCGATCTCACCGGTCACCTTAATGGTGTAGAGCTCTGGCGTGGGGTTGGTGGAAATACCCAAATCCATGTATACGCTCCTTTACGTATCGAAAGTGCGGATAGTACGGGAAGCCGCGCGTTAGGCGCGCTCGGCACGCGCAAGCTCGGCAGCGACAAGCTTAACGGCCAGCACCAGCACATCGAGCGCGGCCTCCAGGTCCTCGACCGTGGGATAGCTCGGCGCGATGCGGATGTTGGTGTCGCGCGGGTCCTTGCCATAGGGCCAGGTAGCACCGGCCGGCGTGAGCTTGACGCCCAGGTCGGCGCAAAGCGCGGCGACCTTCTGGGCCGATCCCTCGAGACCATCGAAGCTTACAAAGTAGCCGCCGCGGGGGTGCGTCCAGGTGGCGCAGCCCGTGCCGCCCAGGCCCTCGGTGAGCTTACGCTCAACGGCCCCAAAGCGCGGACGCAAAAACTCGGCATGCTTTTTCATGTGCTCCTTGACCGCCTCGATGGTGGGAAGGAAGCGCACGTGACGCAGCTGGTTGAGCTTGTCGGCGCTGATGAGGCCAGCCTTCAGGCGCTTGGAGAACTCCGCGATAACCGCGGGGCTCGCACCGATAAAGCCGATGCCGGCGCCCGGGAAGGTGATCTTGGACGTCGAGGCAAAGGCCACCACACGGTCCTCGGTGCCCGCCGCGCGAGCGTGGTCAAAGATGTTTGCGAGCTCGTCGGTCTCGTCGTACAGGTCGTGCACGCAGTAGGCGTTGTCCCAGAAGATGCGAAAATCGGGCGCGGCCGTGGGCATCTCGACTAGGCGGCGCACGGTGTCCTCGCTAAAGGTGATGCCCGTGGGGTTGGAATACTTGGGCACGCACCAGATACCCTTGATGGAGTCGTCGGCGGCAACGAGGCGCTCAATCTCGTCCATGTCGGGGCCGTTGTCGGTCATCGCGACGGGGACGTTCTCGATGCCCAAGTCGGCGGTGATGCCAAAGTGGCGATCGTAGCCGGGAACGGGGCACAGGAACTTGACCTTCTTGCCGTCGTGCGCTGCCTCGTAAGCCTCCCAAGGGTCGCTGCCGCACGAGCCGCAACGCCAGAACATACCGGCGATATCGTGCTCAATCAAAAGGCTCGATGAGCCCAGCACGAGCGTTTGCTCGGCAGGGCAACCCAGGAACTCCCCCGCCAGCTTGCGTGCCGAGGGAATGCCCTCAAAGCAGCCGTAGTTGGAGCAGTCGACGTTGCCGTCATGCAGATCGGCGTCGGCATTGAGGATATCGAGCATGGGGCGCGAGATGTCCACCTGGGCGGGCGACGGCTTGCCGCGGGCCATGTCAAGCGCCAGGCCCTTGGCCTTGACCTCGGCGACCTCGGCTTTGAGCGCCTCGATGGCGGCATCGAGTTCGGTGGTTTCCATCTTCTGGTAGATCGTCTGCATGGGTGCGACCTTTCGCGAAGCGGTACGTTGCAGTTCGTCTAAGTATAGACCGCCACCGCCGCAACGGTATGAAGCCGTGATAGATTAAGTTCATCGCAATGAATTACGAATCGCCGCGCATGCCGGCGTGGGGCGCCCAAGGAGGCACTATGGAGTACGGATCGTTTCAGGCCGAGGAATTCGGCGACTTGCAGCGCCTGGTCGACGGACTGTTTTACGACCGCCACGCCATCGACCGCCTGGATCTGATCGTACAGGCCGAAATCTTGGACCTGGCGCCCGACCTCATGGAGATCGTGAACCTTTTGCCGCCCGGCTACTACGACCGCCAGTCACTTTGCGACCAGCTCAACTCCGCCTTGGCCGCCCACGGCTGGGGCGCCGTCTACGGAACGGTGGAATAAGCCTCGAGGCCGGCGATTTGGCCCGCTTCCCGACCTTGGCGAGGCTTGTTTTAGGGCTTGTGGCCAAAAAAGGGCAAATATGAGTACTGTTACCTTTTTAGTAGCAGCGATTCTTGGTCGAAATCGGCAAAACTCGACTTGAAACTTCCTAATCACCGTCAGCTAGCGCCAAATTGGAATTCGATGGTCACTCATTAACGTACAGTTCTTATAACTTTGTTCATTATTTTCCGCACCTAAAATGATACGCCGTTTGTGACAGTACTCACAAACGGCGTTTTTTGACCACTGGCGTGTCTGGCAGGCGGCAAGCACCGCCCGAATCCGCATTTTGAACGCGCCCGAATCGGTTCTGGAGCCGGTTTTCGCGCTCTTACTCGTCTTTGGGCGAGGGATGCTTGCAGACCACGCTCATGTAGATCATGCCGAGCACGGCTGCGGTGACCGAACCGGCGAGAATAGCGGCCTTGGCTGCAAGAACCTCAAACTGGGCCGTCGGGAAGGCAAGGCCGCTGATGAGAATCGACATGGTAAAGCCGATACCGCCCAGAATGCCCACGCCGGCAATCATGTGCCAGTTGACATTGTGCGGCAGCTCGCAGGCCTTAAGCTTAACCAGGGCAAACGTCATACCAAAGATGCCGATCGGCTTGCCCAGCAGCATGCCAAAGTACACGCCGAGCGTCACCGGGTCGGTGAGCAGCGTGCTCATGTCCACGCCCACTAAGCGAACCTGAGCGTTTACGAACGCAAAGATCGGCAGGATCACAAAGTTGACCGGCGTGGAGATCAGACGCTCCATGCGGATAAGCGGCGGGGTCACGCGGTGCATGACGCGCTCGACCTTGGTTGTCGAGACGGTAAAGTCATGCTGGCCCAGGATGTGTGCCTCATCATCGTAGCGGTCATCGAGCAGCGGCAGGCACTCGCCCAGCCAATCGGTGAGGCTATCGAGCTTGACGCCACACTTGGCCGGGATGGTAAAGGCCAAGATGACGCCAGCAAGCGTGGCATGTACGCCGCTCTTGAACATGCAGAACCACAGCAGCAGCCCCAGTACCGAATACGGGGCAAGGCGGTAATGCTGCGTCTTGTTGAGCCACACGAGCGCGCAGGTCACAAGCGCGGCGGCGCCCAACCAAAACGGATTGGGGCTCTGACCGTAGAAGATGGCGATGGCGGCGATGGAGATGAGGTCGTCGGCGATGGCGAGCGTCGAGAAGAACACGCGCACGCCGTTGGGCACGCGATTGCCCAAAAGAGACAGCACGCCCAGCGCGAAGGCAATATCGGTTGCCATGGGGATGGCCCAACCGTTGCGGGCGCCGGCATGGTTAAAGATCAGGTAGATGCAGGCGGGAACGACGACGCCGCCCACGGCCGCCAGCATGGGAAGCATGGCCTGACGCGGATTCTTGAGCTCGCCGACCGTCATTTCGTACTTAAGCTCAATGCCCACCAACAAAAAGAAAATCGCCATGAGGAAGTCGTTGACGAAAAGCTCAACGGTGAGGCCAGCCGTCAAATGCCCCAGACGCACATACAGCGGGGTCTCCAAAAAGTGATGGATGGCCTCGTAGGCATCGGTATTGGCGCAAATGACGGCGGCGATGGCGGCGATGACCATAACCGCGGCGGAAATCGTGCCGTTCTCGGCGATGCGCTCCCAGATGTCGTGACGTTCAAAGCGCTTGCGTTCACGAACGTTGAACAGCTGCTCGGGTGCTGCCATGGGCGGCTCCTTTCTCGGGAAAGCTCCCGTCTTAAAAAAGCACGGCCCGCCCAAGTGGCGGCGCCGCGCTCTAACGTATTACGCTTACATCTAGCCTACCCTGCACGACAAGCACGCAGGCGTGGCCGAAAAGCGGAACCACAGGTTGAACATTATTTGCTCAACGGCACGGGCACGCCTGTCCAAGAGACGACGCGGCGCCGTGCACAAAAAACGACCGGAGCGCGGGACGTCCGCGATCCGGTCGTGGCGTTCGGTCAACTAAACCTAGCAGGCGGCCATGATGGGGGCAGCGACCTGCTTCTTACGGGAGAGGACACCCGGCATCCAGACGCCGTCGTGCTCGTCGGCAATGCCCAGGCCCTTCTGAGCGGCCTCGGTCTCGCCCTCGAGCAGGACCTGCGAGCCCTCCTCCATGATGTCGGTGATGCACAGGACAATGCCATCGGCACCCTTCTCGGCGGCGTAGGCACGCATGGCCTCGCGAATCTCGTCGATCATGCCGAGCGCACGACTCTTGTCGACGGTCTCGTACTGGCCGATGAGCAGCTTCTTGCCGGCGGGCTCGAACATCTTGATGTCGTTGCCGACCATCTCGGCTGCGGTGAAGGAGCCGGACGGACGGGTGAGGAAGACCTCCATGCCAAACTTGACCGGGTCGACACCCACCTGCTCGCCGAGCTTGGCGGCGACAGCGCGGTCGACATCGGTGGTGGTGGGACTCTTGAGCATGAGCGTATCGGTCATCATGGCCGAGAGCAGCAGCTTGGCCTGGACGTCGGAAAGCTCAACGCCGAGCACGCCGGCGAGCTTGGTGACGATGGTGCAGCTGGAACCCCAGGGCAGGCAGATGTAGTGCAGCGGGCCGGCGGTCTCGAAATCGCCGATGCGGTGATGATCGACGACGCCAAAGACCGTGGCGTCCTTAAGGCCGGCGACAGACTGGGCGGACTCGTTGTGGTCGGTGAGGACGACGAGCTGGCCGGCCTCGACGGACTCGATCACGCGGGGCTCGGCAATGCCGGCGTCGGCAAGCAGCTTGGCGGACTCGGCCGGAAGCTGACCAAGGGCGCAGGCCTCGTAGGTGTTGCCGGCATACTCAACCTGGTTGAGCAGCTGGGACAGGACGACGGCGCTCATGATGGCGTCGTTATCGGGGTTCTGGTGACCAAAGACAAGAACGTTTGCCATGGATATCCTCCACTTGATATGTGTACTTGGACGTAGCTATGGTAGCACGCTGACGCCGAACCTTATGAGACGGAAGGGTCGCGGCACAATTTGGGGCAAGCGCTGAGGCGAGGTCAGGGACTCAAGCCTGTCCCCCTTTCACCACCTGCCCCCGCACCAGCTATTTACCGGCGGCGCGCAGGGCTACGTAAGCGGCACCGATGATGCCGGCGTCGTTGCCGAGCGAAGCGACCTTAATGGGCGTCTCGCGCGAGGCGGAGAGCGCGTACTGCTTAAAGTGCTCGCGGACCTTGTCGAGGTAGACATCGGCCGAAGCGGAAGCACCGCCGCCGATCAGGAACATCTCGGGATCGACCACGTTGGCAATAAGCGCCAGGGCGCGGCCGAGATAGTCGGCCATGGTATCGGCAGCTGCCAGCGCGAGCTTGTCACCCTCGCGGCAGGCTTGGAACACGTCCTTGGAATCAGAAGGCCCGGTGAGCTCGATGGGCTCGACGCCCGCCTTCTTGCACTCGGCAAGGTAGTTACTCACCACGCCGGTGGCGCTGGAATACTGCTCCAGATGGCCATGGCCGCCACAGCCGCAGGTGCGCTCCTCTTCGGGGTTCAGGCACATGTGGCCAATCTCGCCGCCGGCACCCACAACGCCTGATACCACGTCGCCGTTAACGATAACGCCACCGCCCACGCCGGTACCGATGGTGACCATCACCACGTTCTGTACGCCCTTAGCAGAGCCGAGCCAGGCCTCGCCCATGGCAGCGGCGTTGGCATCGTTTTCGTACTTAACGACCGCGTCGGGGCAGTGCTCCTGGATGGCAATCCTCAGTTCAGGCAGGTTGATAGCAATGTTGGCCTTGACCTTGGCATCGCCCGAAGCCGGGATGGGGCACGGAACGGCCAGACCAATGCCCGCCACAAAGGCGCGCGGAATCTGTGCCTTGGCGATCACCTGATCGATAGCCTCGGTCACCGCGGCAAAGCCCGCGGCGTCAACGATAGGAGGCGTGGGCACGCTGGCCTTGGCAAGCAGGTTGCCGTCCTCGTCGAACAGGCCTTCCTTAACCGAAGTGCCGCCAACGTCGATGCCGATGTAGTACTGCTTAGGTTCCATGGGAGCCCACCTTTCTCGTTTAAACATTGCCTGTATGGTACCGCTCCCCAGGCAAAAACCTGTCAAAAAGGGACAGGTTTGTTTTGGCAGGTTTTATCTGGGAAAACGCAAGGCATGAGATTCGGTTCGCTGGGCGGCAAAACGGCCCAACCCCATCTTCGAGCC
>DBFVGT010000127.1:0-9969 GCA_048524725.1 Collinsella sp.
GCAGCTGGCGCATGCCGCCGCGGCCATTCGAAACGGAGACATCATGATTACCGTCATCATCGGCATCGTTGTTGTCATTGTGATTGTCTGCGCCATCGCCGGCATCTACAACAACATGGTCACCAAGCGTAACCGCATCGATAACGCTTGGCAGAACATCGATACGCAGCTGCAGCGCCGCAACGACCTGATCCCCAACCTGGTCGAGACCGTCAAGGGCTACGCCAAGCACGAGCAGGAGACGCTCTCCGCCGTGATCAGCGCGCGTAACACCGCCGTCAAGGCCACCACGCCCGAGGCCAAAATGGAAGCCGACAACGTGCTGACCGGTGCGCTGCGCCAGCTCTTCGCCGTAGCCGAGGCCTACCCCGACCTTAAGGCGAACACCAACTTTACGCAGCTGCAGGCATCGCTCGAGGATACTGAGAACAAGATTAGCTATGCACGCCAGAGCTACAACGATTGCGTGCTCAGTTACAATAACGCCATTCAGACGTTCCCGGCTGTCATCTTTGCCGGCATCTTCCAGTTTAAGGAGCGCCAGGGCTTCGAGGCCGCCGAAGCAGCCCGCCAGGCCCCGACCGTCAAGTTCTAAACAACAAGGCCGAGTCTTAAGCCAGTTCATCAACCCTTTGGGGCCCAAGGCACAAACCTTGGGCCCTTTTCGTATCCACGCACAACGCGCGGCCAAAAAGCCGCGCGCCATCTTTATTCAGATCTATATTGCCCGTAACGGCAGCGCCGAGGTAACGCAGGCCCGAGGGCGACCTTCCTTTCCGGCGCACTCCGGAGAACGAAAGAACCCCCCGCCGCACGTAGTGCGCAGCGGGGGTTCTTTCATGTACGAGGACGCGCCGGAAAGGAAGGTCGCCCTCGGGCCGGACAGCTAAGACAGCTTACGCGACGGTGTAAACCCAGTTGTGCTTGTCCTCGACAGCACCAGACTGGATGCCCGTCAGGGTCTCGCGGAGCTTCTTCATCACGGGGCCAATCTCGGTGTAGCCAGCCGGGAAGGTCACGGTCTCGTCGGCACCGTAGACCTTGTTGTCGATCTCGCCCACCGGGGAGATGACGGCGGCGGTGCCGCACAGGCCGCACTCCACAAAGGTGCCGGCCTTGACCTCGGCCCACTCGACGGGGCGCTGGTCGACGGTTATGCCCAGGTCCTGAGCAACCTGAACGAGCGAGCGACGGGTGATGGAGGGCAGGATGGAGTCAGTGTGCGACTGCGGAACGACGAGCGTGCCGTCCTCCTTCACGAACAGGACGTTAGCGCCACCGGTCTCCTCGACATAGGTGCGGGACTCGGAGTCGAGATACAGGTTCTCGGCATAGCCCTCGCGATGGGCCTCCATCGTGGGCTTGAGGGACATGGCGTAGTTGAGGCCAGCCTTGATGTTGCCGGTGCCGTGCGGTGCGGCGCGGTCGTACTCGGAAACGCGCAGCTTGACGGGCTTGAGACCACCCTTAAAGTACGGACCGACCGGGGTCACGAGGATGCGGAACGTGTACTCAGGAGCGGGAGCCACGCCGATCACGTCACCGGAGCCGATCATAAACGGACGCACGTACAGGGTCGCGCCGGAACCGAAGGGCGGAACCCAGGCGGCGTTGGCAGAAACGACCTGCTTGACGGCCTCAACGAACTTGTCCTTGGGGAACGGGGGCATCTCGAGGCGCTGCGCAGAGTTGTACATGCGCTCAGCGTTCATGTCGGGACGGAAGCAGACGATGCTGCCGTCCTCGGCGGTGTAGGCCTTCAGGCCCTCAAAGACCTCCTGGCAGTAATGGAAGATGCCACCGCACTCGGAGACATGCAGGGTGTGGTCGCTGGTCAGGCCGCCCTCGTCCCACTCGCCATCCTTCCAATGAGCCTCGTAACTGTAATCGGTCTTCATGTAGCCAAAGCCGAGGCTACCCCAATCGATATCCTTCTTCTCGACAGTCATATGTCGCTCCTTACATACACAGTTGCATACTCGCGAACTCGCACGCAAGGACCGAGGCCGACCGCGTCGCAACGTCACACGCCCGGAGCGTAGAGCCGGACGGGACACGCGAACGGCATCAAAGCCGATGGCACGTCGATTCGCATGCACGAGATTGTACTCCGCACGCGCGTCGGATAAAACGTTTTTCTTTAACTAACTAAAGTATTTTCATTTGACCGAAGCAAAAAGGCCCGCCACCGTAAGCGGTGACGGGCCTCAACTGCACGGCTTGCGCGCTGGCTCGATCTACGCGTTCTTTTTGCCCAGCTTAGCCTTAACCAAACCGACCACGGTCGGGATGATCGACACGGCAACGATGCCAACGATTAACAGCTCAAAGTGCTCCTGCACAAAGGGAATGCCGCCAAAGAAGTAGCCCAGCAGCGTAAAGAGCGTTGACCAGGTAATGCCGCCCAGCACGTTGTAGATGACAAAGTTGCGCCAGTGCATGCCGCCCATGCCGGCGATAAAGGGCACGAAGGTGCGGATAAACGGGAAGAAGCGGCCCAGGAAGATGGCCAGGTGGCCCCACTTGTCCAAGAAGTCCTCGGACTTTTTAATGCGCTCGGGCGTCATGGCCTTGACCTTACCCGAAGCGATGATCTTTTTGCCAAAGAAGTGACCGATCATAAAGTTGCACTGATCACCCAAAATGGCAGCCGCCCATGCGACGGCCAGCAGGGCCACGATATTAAAGCCGCCGTTGTGGGCAAAGAAGCCCGAGGCAAACAGCAGCGAATCGCCGGGAAGGAACGGGAAGAATACCACGCCCGTCTCGATAAAGATGATCAGGAACACGCAGCCGTAGGCCATAAGCGGGCCGGCGGCGATCCAACTGGCGATCGCAGTGCGCGGGTCTTTGAGCAGCTCGGCGATAAAATTGATGAAACCCATGAAGTAAAACCTCTCAGTTGTGGGCGCGGATACGTCCAAGTTGACCAGTATACGGTCGCAGCGCCCCCTCGTGCGCAACCCCACAAAAGCATGACTCCATTACCAGCAAGTTTGCATAACTGACACCTGTCACGCAAAGCCGTGAAAGATTGCTCTTCCTAATCCCTAGCGAATCGCTATACTTTATTGAATCGCATTGCCATGGCGCTAAGGGAGGGCGGCCGGTGAGCTTTATCAATACCATTCGCGAGGACATCAAGACCGTCCAGGCGCAGGACCCCGCCGCGCAAAACGGCCTGGTCATTTTCCTTTCGTACCCCGGTCTGCATGCCAAGTGGAACCACGTACCCGAGCACTGGCTCTGGGAGCATGGTCATCGCTCACTCGCCCGCGTGCTCTCGCAAATCACCCGCCACATCACCGGCGTCGAGATTCATCCCGCCGCACAGATCGGCAAGCACTTCTTTATCGACCATGCCATGGGCGTCGTCATCGGCGAGACCACCATCGTGGGCGACAACTGCGTGCTCTACCAGGGCGTCACGCTCGGCGGTACCGGCAACGAGACCGGCAAACGCCACCCAACGCTCGGCGATAACGTCACCGTGGGCACGGGCGCCAAGGTGCTCGGCAACATCCGCATCGGCAACAACGTCAAAATCGGCGGCAACTCGGTTGTCGTCAAGGACGTGCCCGACAACTGCACCGTCGTGGGCGTGCCGGGACGCATCATCAAGCGCAACGGCTGCCGTGTGTTCGAGGAGAGTTTCGACGCCAAGCAGCATCGCGAGTACATGCCCGATGACGCCGCCGAGCAGTCCGCCCTCAACCGCCAGGGCATCACCGAGAATGCCCGCCGCGTCAAAGAACTCGAGCGAGAGGTGGCCGAGCTCAAGGCCCTCGTCGCCAAGCTCGTGGACGAGCGCTAGGGCCGCGGGCAACCGCCACAGCATTAACGCCAGCACAAAAGGCGCGCCAGGGAATCCGCCCCCGGCGCGCCTTCTTTTCGATGTGACATGCGGGACTGCCCCTTTGTCGCGTTATGCGAACTGGCTCAGATAGAGGTCGGCGTAGGCGCCCTCGACTGCCAGCAGTTCCTTATGCGTGCCTTGCTCGATAATGTTGCCGTGATCCATGACCAGAATCAGGTCGGCATCCACGATCGTCGACAGGCGATGCGCGATCACAAAGCTTGTGCGCCCACGCATAAGTGCGTCCATGGCGCGGCCGATGGCAAGCTCGGTGCGCGTATCCACGCTCGACGTCGCCTCGTCCAGGATGAGAATCGCCGGGTTGTTGAGCAGCACGCGCGCGATGGTCAGCAGCTGGCGCTGACCCTGGCTAATGCTCTCGGCATCGTTGGCCACCCGCGTGTCGTAGCCCTGCGGCATGGTACGCACAAAGAAGTCGACCTGCGCGGCGCGCGCAGCCGCCACGATCTCGTCGCGCGTCGCCTCGGGACAGCCGTAGGCGATGTTCTGCGCAATCGTGCCATCAAATAGCCAGGCGTCCTGCAGCACCATGCCAAACTGCTGCCGTAGCTCGCCGCGGTCCATGCGGCTCGTATCCACGCCGTCGAGCGTAATGCGCCCGCCGTCAATCTCGTAGAAGCGCATGAGCAGGTTGATGAGCGTCGTCTTGCCTGCGCCCGTGGTTCCCACCACGGCAATCTTCTGGCCCGGCTCGGCGGTAAACGACACGTCGCGCATAAGCGGCTTGTCAGGCGAATAACCAAAGCGCACGTGCTCAAAGGAGACGCGGCCCTCTACGCGACCCGGCAGCTTGGCGGCCTCGTCCGGCAGCGGATCGGCTTCCATCTCGGGCTCATCAAGCAGGTCGAACACGCGCTCCGCACTCGCCAGCGCGCTCTGCAGCGAGTTAAAGGTAAACGACAGCTGCGTCATGGGTTCGGACGCCTCGTAGATAAACTGGAAGAACGCCTGGAACACGCCGACGGTCATGTGACCGGCAACCAGCATGCTGCAGCCCACCAGCGCGATCACGATCTGCGCCAAACGGCCGATAAAGCGTACCGCAGGGCCGACGGCATTGATCATAAAGTCGGCCTTGGCACTCACGCGCGCCAGCTCGCCCGAGGCCTCGTGCACCTCAGCAGAGCTCTGGTGCTCACGGTTGAATGCGCGAATCACCAAACGGCCCGAATAGCCTTCCTCGACCGCGCTCGTGATTTTGGACACCCACTCCTGACGCTCGCCCGTCACATCATGCGTACGGCGCGAAACCACCTTGGTCACCAGCAGCGATACCGCCGTAAAGAACAAAAAGATGAGCGTGAGCGGCACGCTAAACACGAACATCACGCTCACGGCGCCCACCACGGTACCGATCGACACCAGCAACTGCAGCAGTCCGCGCTGCATGCTCTCGGACATCTTGTCCAAGTCGTTGGTCGCACGGCTGACGACCTCGCCGGGACGATGCGCGTCAAAGTAGGCAAGCGGCAGACGGTTGAGCTTTTGTGCGATGCGGTTGCGTAGACGCAGGTTGAGACGCTCGGCAACGCTCGACATCAAAAAGCTCTGGAGTGCGTAGAACGAGGCGGCGGCGGTCCAGATCATAAAGTAGATGAAGATGGTCCTGCCGCAATTCTCCCAGGTAATGCTGAAGGTAGTGTTGTTGGCAAACGCCACCTTCATGTGCCCCCACAGTTCATCGATCACGCGGGCGCTGTAGGCCGGCGCCGCGGTGTTAAAGATGGCATAGAACACGATGCTCGCGAACACGATATAGAAACGCCAATGGTCGCCGGCGGCCTCGCTCCACAGGCGGCGCACCGTCGCCCAGGTGTCGCGGGGCGTCTCGTCCTCGTCCTCGTCGTCAACATCGCGCATGCGCTCTGCCTCGGCGCGGGCGCGCTCGTCCTCGGCGCGCTCGTTTTCCTCGTAGAGCGCCTGGCGGCGAGCCTCGCGCTCCGCCGCCTTGGCGGCTTCGTCCAGGCCGGGCGTGGCGCCCGTCTCCTCGACTGTCTCTGCAACCGCGGCGTCATCGGCGATGCCCTGCTTCTTAAGCTCCTCGGTCATGCTACTCACCTCCCTTCATCTGCGATTCCGCGATAGCGCGATACACCTCGCAGGTTTCCATGAGCTCGTCGTGCGTGCCCAGGCCCACGATCTCGCCGTCCTTGAGCACCACGATCTGATCGGCATGCAAAATAGTCGAGATGCGCTGCGCGATGATGAGCACCGCGGCATCGCACGTCTCGTCCTGCAGCGCATGGCGCAGTGCCGCATCGGTCTTAAAGTCCAGGGCCGAAAAACTGTCGTCGAAGATATACAGGTCGGCGCGCTTCATGAGTGCGCGGGCGATTGCCAAACGCTGGCGCTGACCACCCGAGAAGTTCGTGCCGCCCTGGGCCACCGGCGTATCGAGCCCCTGGGTCGTGCCGCCCTGGGCCACCGGCGTATCGAGCCCCTGGGGCTGGTCGAGCACAAAGGTGCTCTGGGCAACCTGGAGCGCATGGAGCATGTCAGCCTCGGTCGCACCCTCGTTACCAAAGCGCAGGTTGCTCGCCACCGTACCCGAGAACAGCCATGCCTTCTGCGGCACATAGGCGATACGCCCGCGGATGTCGTCTTGCGAAAGGTCGCGCAGATCGATGCCGTTCAGGCGAATGGCGCCCTTCGTGGCATCGTGGAAGCGAAGCAAGAGTTTGGCCACCGTTGACTTGCCCGAGCCCGTTGAGCCCACGATCGCGGTCGTCTGTCCACGGCGGCAGGCAAAACTCAGGTTGCACAGGGTGTCCTCGTCGGCATCGTCAAAACGGAACGACATGTGGTCGAACACGGCCACCGCGTCGGCGCCGTCTGCGGACTCAGGCGCCCCGTCGCCCAGCGTAGCCTTGCCGTCCACAATGCTCGGCTCGATTTCGAGCACCTGCTGCGCGCGGTTGAGACACGCCGCGGCGCGCGGGAGCGTCAGCACCACCATCTGCGCCATCATCACAAAGAACAGGATCAGGATCGCGTACTCCAGCACGGCCGAGATGCTGCCGATTTGCATGGCATGGACGCCCACGCGGTTGCCGCCCACCCACAGCACCGCCACCTCGGCGATGTTCATCAAAAAGAAGCTGGAGCTGTCGAGACCCACAAACAGGTGGTTGACCTTGATGGCATTGGCCGCGTAATCGCTAAACACCTCGTCCAGGCGCTGCTCCTCGTGGCGTTCCTTGTTAAATGCGCGGATGACGCGCACGCCCACGATGTTCTCGCGCAGCACCACGTTCATGCGGTCGATAAAGCTCTGAAGGCGCATAAAAATCGGCGCGGCGTTAGCCACCGTAAAGACCGCCGCCACCAGCACGATCGCAACGACCACGCCCAGCAGCGTGCCCATGGCAGGATCGATAAACCAGGCAAAGATGATGCCCGCGACGGCCAAGAACGGCACCGGCAGCACCAACTGAATCGTCTGCAGAATGGCCTGCTGGATCACGTTGATGTCGTTGAGCGAGCGCGTGATCATCGAACCCGTGCCAAAGCGCTCAAAGTCGCTGGCGGACAGCTCGAGCGACTTATCGTAGACGGCGTTGCGGATGTCGCAGGCCACATTGGCCGCCAGACGGGCCGAAAGATAGCAGCCCAGCACCGCGCCGCCGCTGGCCATGCCGGTCGCGATGAGCATGTACAGACCGTTGCGCAAGATGTAGTCGACATCACCCGTCGTGATACCGGTATTGACCATATTCGCCAACATTGTAGGCACCAACAGCGTGCCGACGTTGTCGATTAGCAGCACCAGCAGCGTCACCGCGATCAGACCGCGGTACGGCCTCATAAACCTCATTAAGAGTCGCATGTCTCCCCCTCGCCCTTATCGTCAGCCTCGTTCTCGGCGGCAACTTGCCGTTTAAATGCCTCGCACTCTTCGTTAAGAACATGGGAGAACTTACCGACCAAGCGCATGATCTCGCGCTGTTCCCACGGCTCGAGCGCCTCGAATGCCTGTTGCTCGGCTTTTTGCGCCGGCAACGCGTAGCGCTTGGCAAACTGCATACCTTCTGCGGTCAGTCGCACAACCTTGTTCTTACGACTGCCCTCGGCAAACTCCAACGTCGCAAGCCCTCGCGCCCTAAGCGTCTTGATTGCCGAATTGATGGTCTGTTTGCTGTAGAACCATTCACTCGTCAGCCGACTCACGGCAACGCTTCCACCCGCTGCACTCGTGTCGACGAGCATCCAATAGGCGCAATCCGAAAGACCGCAGGCGCGCGAGAACTCCGAATAGATATGGTCGAGTCCATTGAGCATCCGGTCGAAATCGACCAGCGTAACCGCACTATTCATCTATCCCACCATTCGATTGTCCGAGTTTTGACCAATTTACATCTCTACATTAGTCCGAGTTTTGACTATCGTCAATAAGCTCGTTATATATGGTCAGCTCTACATAGGCATGTCGACAAAAAAGACCGCCGGCGCGGGGGCGGCGCCGGCGGTTGCGAGAGAATATCGATTGTTGGCTGTTACGCAGCGACGGCCTCGTAGACTGTGGCGCCCGAGAAGCTGTCGTGCAGGCTCTTGCCACAGATCCACGGCAGTTCGACGACCTCGCAGACCGTGTTGACCAGCTCGGAGCAGTCGGTAAAGTGGCCCTTATCGTTGAGGGCCTCGCAATCCTGAACACGCCAATAGCCATCGGTGTGCGTGATGTAGTACTCGTGATCGTTGATCGACACGAAAGCGCGCGTCTTGGAACGCAGCAGCTTCAGAAATCCTTCGAAGTCGGTCTCGACGACATCTCCAGCCTGGAACATGATGTTACCTCCTGGCCCGGCGCCACCATGGCGCGCTGATAAACGTTGGTACTCCTTTAGTAAAACCTTTATCAGAGCTTATGCGCGCATCATTTAGGCAAGTGGTAAAAAACCGCAGGGTAGACGGGATAAAACGTTTAATCATCCCACCGGTTTGTCACATTCTGGCTGAAGTTTTATGCAAACCAACTTTTCCACTTGGTAGCTTGCATTGTTTGAGGCCGACGGCGCGATTACGGTTTTGGTTCGGCGGGTAAGAACGAGGCATCTAAACCAACGTCAGGAGGACACATGGAGACCATCGAAGCGCTCATCCATCGCCGCAGCTGCCGTAACTACAGCGATCGCCCCGTCGAGGCAGAAAAGCTCGCACGCATTATCGAGGCAGGCCAGTACGCGCCCAGCGGCATGGGACGTCAGCCGGTCACGTTCGTCGCCGTTACCGACCCCGCAACCGTCGAGCGCCTCTCGCAGCTCAACGCCCAAGTTATGGGCAGCGAGGGAGATCCCTTCTACGGCGCCAAAACCGTTGTGGTGGTGCTCGTCGACCGCAGTGTGCCCACACACCTGGAAGACGGCTCGCTCGCCATGGGCAACCTGCTCAACGCAGCCTATGCGCTGGGCGTCGATTCGTGTTGGATCCACCGCGCGCACGAGGTCTTTGACTCACCCGAGGGACTGGAACTGCTGGCCAAGTGGGGTCTACCCACCGACGGAAGTCTGCGCGGTGTGGGCAACTGCATTCTGGGCTACGCCGAGGACGCACTCCCCGGGGCCAAACCCCGCCGCGACAACGTGGTGTATGTTCCGCCGTTCTAACGAACGGCGGACCCGTTGACGCTGCGCGGGCCGCATTCACGCCAATCTGACGTTCAATTTCGAGGGCGCGACCAGAAGGTCAGCGCCCTCTCATTTCACGTCACCTTGGCGCAAATGCGGCTCGCTCGCTGTTGGCGACTGACATCAGGTGCGCCACTGTTGACATTCGACACTTGGGCAGCTAAAAGGCCCCGTCCCAAATTTGCTGCTCCGCTCGCAACTTATCTTGCCGATGGAGTTGTCGTCGTTTCGTTCGTCTGGGTCGTTTCGGCGTCGTCGTCTTGCTCGTCCTCGTCCTTTTGAGCGTCGGCGATGGTGGAGGCTGCCGCGACCATGCCGCGCTGGGGCGCGACGCCCGTCTGGGTCTGAGCGCCCTCGACAACTTCTGTGCCTGCATGCGCGAGCTCGGGCGATTTAAACACCGCGTCCAAGTTGGCGCCACCGCCGGCGTAGCCAAGCGCAGCGAGTGCGATGACGATCACTGCAACG
>DBFVGT010000128.1:0-14068 GCA_048524725.1 Collinsella sp.
TCGGTCGGATCCATACCGCAGATGGCAGCGTAGCCACCCAGCAGCAGCGGGGTCACGCCAAACTTGGTTCCAATGCGACGCGACGTGTAATGGATGTCAAAGCGGCACGGCAGACCCAAAAAGAACTCGGTCACACGGACGCCGCAGGCACGCGCCGCCAAAAAGTGGCCGCCCTCGTGCAAAAACACGAGGACGGAAAGCATCAGCAGGCCCCAAAAGACCGATGAGAGAACGCTCAGAACAGTATCCATAAAACGAAAAAGCAATCCTTATGGGTTAGGAACGGGTTGCGGCGAGCACCTGCGCAGCCTTTTCACGCGCCCACGCATCGGTGTCGCGAAGCTGCTCAAACGAATCGACCATCTGCATATCGTGGGCGTCCATGCAGGATTCCACAATGCGATCGATATCGGTAAAGCTGCAGCCATCGTGCAGGAAGGCATCGACGGCGACCTCGTTGGCGGCATTGAGCACGCACGGCATGGTGCCACCCGTCTTGCCGGCACGCTCGGCCAGTGCCAGACAGCGGAAGGTATCCATGTCGGCAGCATCAAACGTGAGCTGCCCCAGCTCGCGGAAATCGATACGAGGCGCCGGAGTATCCCAACGCTCGGGATACGAGAACGCGAACTGGATGGGAATACGCATGTCGGATGCACCGAGATGCGCCATCACGGAGCCGTCGGCGAACTCGACCATAGAGTGAATCTTGGACTGACGCTGCACGACCACGTTAATGAAATCGAGGTCGCAGTTAAACAGATGCATGGCCTCAATGCGCTCCAGGCCCTTGTTCATGAGGGTGGCGGAGTCAATGGTAATCTTGGCACCCATGGCCCACGTGGGATGCGCGAGGGCATCGGCACGCGTCACGCGATCGAGCTCGTCGCGCGTGCGGCCAAAGAACGGACCGCCCGAGCAGGTGAGCCAAATGCAGTGGGCCTCGCGCGGGTTCTCCCCCAGATAGCACTGGTAGATGGCGGAATGCTCAGAGTCGACCGGAATAAGCTGGCCCGGTTGTGCCAACGGCATAAGCAAGTCGCCACCGACGACGAGGGACTCCTTGTTGGCAAGGGCAAGGCGCTTATTCGAGGTCAAGGCCGCATGGCTCGCCTCGAGACCGGCGGCGCCCACAATAGCGACGAGCACGCAGTCGACATCGTCGCGACGCGCGAGATCACAAACGGCTTGGGCGCCAACACCGAGCTGTGTACCCTTCGGCAGTTCCTGTAAAACGGAATCTGCGCCATGGTCAGCATCGGCAACGGCAACTGCGGGAACCGAAAATTCACGCGCGGCCGCAACGAGCTCGGAGGTGCTGGAATTAACGGAAAGCGCCGTCACCTGCAGGCGATCGGCATGCTGACGGCAAACATCGAGCGCCTGGGTGCCGATGGAACCGGTGCAGCCCAAAATCGCAACCCTCAGACGCCCATCGGAACCATACGTCGTACGAAACGCCATTACAGCACGCCCCCGATCATCAGCAGCAGCTGAGCGGTGATGCAGCCAAAGATAAGCGAGTCGCTGCGATCAAGCATACCGCCATGGCCCGGGATCAGATTGCCGGAATCCTTGACGCCGACGCCACGCTTGATACGCGACTCAATCAGGTCGCCGATAACGCCCAGGATGGACACGACAACGCCGCAAAGCAGCGCGTAGGGCAAGCTCAGCTTGTAGAAGTGCGTGGCCCACAGGATAAGCCAGATCAAAACCGATCCCAAGATGCCGCCGACAAACCCCCCCCAGCTCTTTTTGGGAGAGATCTTGGGAACCATCTTGTGTTTGCCGATGCGGCTGCCCACGATGTAGGCAAACGAATCGGAGACCCACAGCGACGCGCACACACCGACCGACAGCAGCGCGCCGGGAAAGCCCGGCACGGCGTCGCGCAGCAGCACGATAGCCGACAACATAAAGCCGGTGTAGATGGGACCCATAAGCGTCACAGCGACATCCGAGATACGGGTGCGCGGCGACCAGACATACCAAATTCCCACCGCAAGCATCAGGGCAAACAGCAGGGCGTTCAGCAGCAGCGAATCGCCGAGGGCCGATAACGGAAAGAGCACGGCGGCAATAATGCCCAAGCGCTCATTAGCCACCTTGCCATCGAGCCTCGTCATGCGGAAGAACTCATAGCAGCACAGGCCGCTCATGACGGAGACAAAGATGGCGGTGGGAACGATGCCCAAAACCAGGCAGAGGATAAATACGACGGCGTAAACGATACCTGCGGCAGCACGGGTGATAAAACCGGATAGCCACGAAGTCGCAGCCGCGCCGCTCTTGGCGGCAGGCGCCTTGGAAGCAGGCGCCTTGGAAGCAGACGCCTTGGGACGATCGGACACGATTAAGCCTCCTCGGTCTTACTCAATCCACCAAACCTACGGTCGCGGCCCTGGTAGGCCAAAATGGCGTCGACAAGGCCCCAACGATCAAAATCGGGCCAATAGGTATCGGTGACATAAAACTCAGAATAGGCAACCTGCCACAGCAGGTAGTTCGAAAGACGAAGCTCACCGGAGGTGCGAATCACAAGCTCGGGATCGGGCAGACCGGCAGTGTACAGGCGCGAAGCAACCATGTCATCGTCGATAGCGGCAGGGTCGATCTTGCCAGCGGCAGCATCGGCCGCAAGCTGACGCACAGCACGGGTAATCTCGGCACGGGCGCCGTAATTGACGGCGAGTGCCAGCGTCATACCGGTGTGGTCGGCACACTCGGCAAGACCACGCTCAAAGACGTCGCGGGTCTTCTTGGGCAGTGCGGAAATATCGCCCAAAAAGACGACGCACACATTTTCGCGCTTGAGCAGCGGCAGCTCATCGATAAACGTCTTGGCAAACAGATGCATCAAAACGTTGACCTCGTGCTGCGGACGATTCCAATTTTCGGTGGAAAACGCATAGGCCGAAAGGACATCGACGCCCAGACGCACACACGCGGTAATGATCTCGCGCAGAGAGACGATACCGGCCTTGTGGCCTTCGGTACGGGCAAGACCGCGAGCCGTCGCCCAGCGACCGTTGCCGTCCATGATGCACGAGATATGATGCGGAATGTTATTGAGGTCAAGGTCGGAAAAACCGACGCCCGCAGGGGCGTCGGCAAAGTACTCGACCAGTTTGTTCTCGTCGTATTGCACCTTAGATCTCCATGACCTCGGCTTCTTTTTCCTTCAGAAGCTCCTCGACCTTGGCAACATACTCGTCGGTATGCTTCTGCACCTTGGCCTGCTCGCGACGGACATCGTCCTCGGTGAGCTCCTCGTCGCGCTCGAGCTTGTTGTTAAAGTCGCGACGGATGTTGCGGATGGAAACCTTGGCCTGCTCGGCATACTCGCGGCATTCCTTGACGAGCTCACGACGACGCTCCTCGGTGGGAGCCGGGAACGGCAGACGCACGACGGTACCGTCAGAGTTGGGGGTAATGCCCAGATCGGAAGCGCTGATGGCCTTCACGATTGCGTTGACGAGTGCCTTGTCCCAGGGCTCGATGAGCAGCATGTGCGCCTCGGGGGTCTTAACGGCGGCAACCTGGGTAACCGGCGTGGGAACACCGTAGTAATCGACCGAGATGTCGGACAGAATATTGGCGTTGGCGCGGCCGGTACGGACCTTGGAGAAGTTGTGCTTGAGGGACTCGAGCGACTTGTCCATGTGGGCGGTGATGTTCTCTGCCATGCTTAATCCTCCTGATAGACGAGCGTGCCGACGGGCTCACCCGAAAGCGCGCGCTTGACGGTGTCCTCGCCATCGATGTTGAGGACCAAAATCGGCATACGGTTATCCTGGCACAGTGCCGTAGCCGTGGAATCCATAACCTGCAGACCACGGACGAGAACCTCGTGATAGGTAATCTTGTCAAAACGGACGGCATCGGCGCACTTGACGGGATCCTTGTCGTAGATGCCGTCAACCTTGGTGGCTTTAATCAGAATCTCGGCGCCGATCTCGCACGCACGAAGAGCCGCGGCGGTGTCGGTCGTAAAGTACGGATTGCCCGAACCGGCGGCAAAAATAACGACGTTGCCCTTGGAAAGGTGGTTGATGGCGCGACGGCGAATATAGGGCTCGCAGATCTCGTTCATCTGGATAGCGCTCATCACACGGCAGGGAACGTCGTTATGCTCGAAAGCATCCTGCAGGGCGAGCGCGTTCATAACGGTCGCGAGCATGCCCATGTAGTCGGCCTGAGCACGCTCCATGCCACCGGCAGCGCCTGCCATGCCGCGGAAAATATTGCCGCCGCCGACAACGACGCCGACCTCATGGCCAACGGCGAGCAGCTCCTTGACCTGCTTGGCAAGATGATCGGTAACCTTGGGGTCGATGCCATATTGGCCGTCGCCCATCAGCGCTTCGCCGGAAAGCTTAAGAAGCACTCGTTTATATCGGATGTCGGACAAAGCGATCCTCCTTTAATTAGACTCTCAATATGATATCAAAGGCTCTGATAAGAGCCATGAAAAAGCAGGCTGTGAGTAAAACCCACAGCCTGCTCATTACCAGCTACAAGAGCTTATTTACTCGCCACGGACCAGACGGTCAAAGGCAACGACGGTAATGGTGTCGCCGAGCTCCTTGGAGACCTGCTCAGCGTACTTCTTGATGGTGAGGGAGCTGTCCTTGATGAACTCCTGCTCGGTGAGCACGGACTGCTTGTAGAACTTCTCCAGACGGCCAACAGCCATCTTCTCCTGGATAGCCTCGGGCTTGCCGGACTCGGCAGCCTGGGCCATGTAGATCTGCTTCTCGTGCTCGACAGTCTCGGCCGGAACCTGATCGCGGGTAGCGCAGATCGGGGCGACGGCGGCAACCTGAAGGGCAACGTCGTGAGCGAAGGTCTTGAAGGACTCAGCCTGAGCGGTCTCGGCCTTCTCGAAGGCGAACTCGACGAGGACGCCGATCTTACCACCCATGTGGATGTAAGAAGCGAGCGCGCCGTTCTCGGCCTTGCGGGCAGCGAAGCGGGAGATCTTCATGTTCTCGCCCATGATGTGAATCATCTCGGTGAGCTCGGAGGAAACGGTCTCCTCGCCCATCGGCTTCTCGAGCAGAGCATCGACGTCAGCAGGCTCGGTGGTAGCGACAACCTCGGCGACCTTAGAAGCAAAGCCGGTGAACTTGGCGTTGGAGCCAACGAAGTCGGTCTCGCAGGAGAGCTCGAGCAGAGCGCCGGTCTTGCCATCCTCGGA
Source organism: Collinsella sp. (assembly GCA_048524725.1). Lineage (GTDB taxonomy): Bacteria > Actinomycetota > Coriobacteriia > Coriobacteriales > Coriobacteriaceae > Collinsella. Next base: position 5,204 of record DBFVGT010000128.1, read on the forward strand.
GACGAACGCGGCGACAGCGCCCTCGTTGGTCTCACGGCCAGCCTTCTTGGCAGCCTTGGCAAGGCCGTTCTTACGCAGAACGTCGACAGCGGCGTCCATGTCGCCGTCAGCCTCGACGAGAGCCTTCTTGCACTCCATCATCGGGGAGTCGGTCATCTCGCGGAGCTGCTTGACCATAGCGGCGGTAATCTGGGCCATTGTGGTTCCTTTCAAAGAGATGAAAAAGAATTAACTAAGACTGATTTACTCGGCCTTGGGCTCAGCGGCCATCTCGGCCTCGGAGACCTGCTCCTTGCCGGAGCCAGCGAGGCAGGCGTCAGCCATGAGCTCGCACATAAGGGTGACAGCAGAGATAGCGTCATCGTTGCAGGGGATGCCGTACTCGACCTCGTCGGGATCGGAGTTGGTGTCGATCAGAGCGACGACGGGGATGTTCAGGCGCTGAGCCTCCTTGATGGCGTTCTCCTCGCGCTTGGTGTCGATGACGAAGAGAGCCTGGGGCAGACCCTTCATGTCGCGGGCGCCACCGAGGTTGGTCTGGAGCTTGGTGAGCTCCTTGCCGAGAACAGCCTGCTCCTTCTTGGGGAGCACTGCCATGCGGCCGTCCTCGACCATGGCCTCAAGCTCCTCCATGCGGTTGATGCGGGAGCGGATGGTGACGAAGTTGGTCAGCATGCCGCCGAGCCAACGCTGGTTGATGTAAGGCATGTTGGCGCGCTCAGCGGCGTTCTTGACGGCCTCCTGAGCCTGCTTCTTGGTGCCGACGAACAGCACATTGCCACCCTTGGCGACGTTCTTGACGAAAGTGTAGGCCTGGTCGGCGTCGAGGATGGTCTGCTTGAGGTCGAGGATGTAGATGCCGTTGCGCTCACCGAAGATGAACGGCTTCATCTTGGGGTTCCAGCGACGGGTCTGGTGACCGAAGTGGCAGCCGGCCTCGAGCAGGGTGCGGATATTAATCTTGGTAGCCATGTTAAACCTCCTGTGGTTTGCCTCCGCGCGGGGTCATCCTCCAAAACCAACCCGGACATGTGCTACCAAAGCCCGGGCACCACGGTATGAAGTAGCCGCGCGTGCGTGATAAAAACCTGTTGCCGTGAAGCAACCCGATGAATGATAGCAGGAATGCATCTTCCTGCCAACCCGCAATCAAAACCACACACCTGAGCGCGGCGCGGGACGTCCCAGCCACTATTCGCCGCGGGGATGGGCTTGAGCCACAGCCCGCTTAAGCCGATCGGGTGTGAGATGCGTGTAGATCTGCGTCGTGGACAGGCTCGCATGACCTAGCAGCTCTTGAACCGAGCGCAGGTCCGCGCCGCCCTCGAGCAAGTCGGTCGCAAAGGTATGGCGCATCGCATGCGGGGCGATGTCGGCCGGAATGCCGGCGAGCGTCGCCAGCATATGAAACCGCCGCCTGAGCATGGCGGCACTCATGCGATTACCGCGCGCCGATATAAGCAGCGGATGCGGCCCGGTAGCGGGGTCACGACGCTTTGCCTGAGCGAGCAACTCCGGCCTTCCCTCCTCAATATAGAGACGCGTCGCCTCGAGCGCACGACGATACAGAGGGACGATACGTTCTTTGCTCCCCTTGCCCCACAGGCGCAGCGTGCGTTCGGACCACGCAATGGACTCCACATTGAGTGCTGCGAGCTCAGAGATACGGGCGCCCGAGGCATAGAGCAGCTCGAGCATCGCCGCATCGCGCAGTCCCGCGGGTGTTGAGGTATCAGGCGTCTTGAGCAGCGCCTCCACCTGTTGGGTCGTCAGCACACCGGGTAGATCGCGCGGGAGCTTGGGCGAGGAAATTGCCGAGACCACATCGCCCTCCACGACCCCCTCGGCAGCCATCCATCGATAGAGCGATCGGATAGCCGACAGATGCGCCGCAAGCGTTCGGGGAGCCACCTGCTCACGCGAAAGCTCGGCAAGATAGCGGCGAATGGTGCGCACGTCGGCAGCGAAAGCATCGATATCCTCGCGCTCGCACCAGGCAGCAAAGCGCTCCAGCCTCGAGCCATAGGCCGTCACCGTGTTGGGAGAAAGTCCCTCGACACGTGAGATATAGGCGATAAACGAGTCGACGGTGTCGTACAGGTCAAAGACTATGACCGGTCGCCTCCAAACAGATCGGGGCGAGTGGCCAGATAAGCATCAAGGGCCTCGAGCGCACGGTCCGCATAGGCCTGGTAGCGGTCGCGCTTGCTGCGGCGCTTACCATCCTCGAGTGGCGGCACCAGGCCAAAGTTGACATGCATAGGCTGATAGCCCTCGGTGGCAGGATCGGTCGCATAGTCCACGAGCGCACCCAGGGCGCCCACACGCGGCAACTCGACGCCCGCGGCACCGATAGCCTCGGCATAGGTATTGAGCGCCGCGAGCAGACCGGTCGCCACGGCTTCCATGTACCCCTCGGTGCCGGTGATCTGACCGGCCAGGCGCACGCCGGTACCGGGCACGGCAAAGGTGCCATCGAGCACGTGCGGGGCGTCGACAAAGGTATTGCGGTGCATGACACCGTAGCGGAAGAACTCAGCGTTCTCCAGGCCCGGCACCATATGGAAGACGCGCTTCTGCTCGCCAAAGGTCAGGTTTGTCTGGAAGCCCACCAGGTTATAGGCGGTCTTCTCCTTGTTCTCGGCACGCAGCTGAATCGCCGCCCAGGGGCGACGTCCGGTACGCGGGTCGGTGAGGCCGACGGGCTTCATGGCGCCAAAGCGAATGGCGTCCTTGCCGGTGCGTGCAACCTCCTCGGCAGGCTGGCAGGCCTGGAACAGATCGCCGCCCTCAAAGTCCTTGAGCACCACGCGGTCGGCCGTGGTGAGCGCCTCGATAAAGGCCTCGTACTCCTCCTTGTTGAGCGGGGCGTTGAGATAGTCGCCGCTCCCCTGCTCCTCGTAGCGCGACTGCGAGAACAGCACGTCCATATCGAGCGTGGAGGCATCGACGATCGGAGCCGCGGCATCGAAGAACGCAAGAGCGTCGCCACCGACGAGCTTCATGACCTCTTCGCTCAGCACCGGCGAACACAGCGGGCCGGCGGCAATGACCACGTGACCCTCGGGAATCTGCGTGACCTCGCCGTGAATGATCTCGATATTGGGTCGGGCGGCAACCTCGGCCTCGACAAGCTCGGAAAACTTGACGCGGTCGACCGCCAAGGCACCACCGGCGGGAACAGCCGCACGATGGGCGCAATCGAGCAGGACTGAACCCATGCGCTCGAGCTCGGCCTTCAGCAGCCCGGCGGCGGAATCGGAACGGGTCGACTTAAACGAATTGGAGCAGACGAGCTCTGCCAGGTGATCGGTATGGTGGGCCGGGGAGCTCACCTGGGGGCGCATCTCGCACAGCTTTACGGCAAACCCGCGGTCTGCCAGCTGAATCGCGCACTCCGAACCCGCCAGACCGCCACCAATAACCGTCACCTGATCAAACAGCATCTGCAAACACCTTTCTAATTGACATGTTTTCCATTGTGACCGAAGGGTGTCTGGGCGTGAAGAGCAAACTTAGAGGGCGCATACCTTCCATCCATCATGCGCTCGATAAGGCCCTCGAGCTCAAGCGAACCCAGGAGTTTGAGTGCGCCGACGGCATCGAGCGAGACGAGCGCCGCGATGTCGTCGACTTTGAGCGGAGAGGCGATGAGCGCATGCATCACGGTCTGCTGTGTTGGATCCAAGTCGGCAATGCCGGGAGCATCGGGGCGCGAGTAGCGCAGGGTGCCGTAGATGCGTGAGATAGCCATCTCGATAGATTCCTCGTCGATGATGCAGCAAGCACCGTTCGCAATGAGGTAATTCGTGCCACGCGACTCGGGCGATAGGATCGACCCCGGCACGACAAGAAGTTCGCGCCCCAAATCCATAGCAGCCTCAGCTGTAGAAAACGTCCCGGAAGGCATACCCGCCTCGGAAACAAAGAGGGCTTGCGACAGGGCCGCGATCACGCGATTGCGGCGCGGAAAGGCAAACTTGCGCGGACCCATGCCCCACGGAGAGATCGACACGACCGCGCCACCCGTATCGAGCGTGCGCGTAATAAGCCCCGCGCTCGAGCGCGGGTAGACCACGTCGGCGCCCGTCCCCAGCACCACGACGTGTTTACCGCCAGCGTTGACCGCAGCCCAACCCGAGGCCTGGTCACAACCGACCGCGCCGCCCGAAACTACCGTCACTCCCGCCTCGACCGCCACCTTTGACGCAAGCTCTGCCACGGCAAGACCATACGGCGAGGCCTTGCGCGCGCCGATGATGGAGAGCGCGGGCGTCGAAAGCACCTCGGGGTTGCCGCGCACATAGAGCGTCTGGGGTACATCAGAAAGCTCCAAAACGGTCTCAGGATACAACGTATCACCTGGATGCAGCTCAAAGGTCCCCTCGGCCATCATTGGTCCCTCCTTCCCTGGTACATCGCCGCCTCGAGCACGTGGTCCTGCGTCACATGTTCGCTCTCGGCGACGTCGGCGATTGTACGCGCGATACGCACCAGGCGCACGATACCGCGGCCCGTGAGATGTGTGCGCTTCGACAGGCCGAGTACACACTTCTCCGCCGCATCATCGAGCTCAAAGGTCGAAACGACGCCGTCAATGGACCGCGTCTCGTCATCCTCGGCCTCGGCATCCGCATCGTCCATACGGGATTCGCGCCAAGCGCGAAAAGCGCGACCGCGCACAACGTAGTCACGTAACTCGGCAGACGACATACCCTCCGCGCCCTCGATAATCACCTGAGGGTCGGGACGGGTCACATCGATCATCATGTCGATACGGTCGGCCAAAGGACCGCGCAGTTTAGACCGATAGCGCTCGACCATCGCCGCCGAGCAGCGACACGGTACCTCACGATCGCCCAAAAAGCCGCAGGGGCAGGGATTGCTCGCAGCCAGCAGCTGAAAGCGCGACGGGAAGGTAAAGGCCCCGTCGACGCGCACGATCCTCACATAGCCGCGCTCGATGGGCTGACGCAGCGTCTGCAGCACACCCGTGGGAAACTCGGCAAGCTCGTCCAAAAATAGCACGCCGCCATGAGCAAGGCTGATCTCACCCGGGTGCACCGGGCGCCCACCGCCGATAAGACCTGCGGTCGAAATACTGTGATGGGGACTGCGGAAGGGCCGGTGCCCCGCCAACAAGCCATCAATGTTCTCACCCAAAACCGAATGGATGCACAGCGCCTCCTGTTGATCCTCAACGGAAAGCTCGGGCAGGATGCCGGTCATACGACGCGCGAGCATCGTCTTGCCCGATCCCGGGGACCCGATCATAAGCAAACCGAGCTCACCCGCTGCCGCCAGCGCCATGCCGCGTTTGGCAACCTCCTGCCCTAGCACGTCGGCATAGTCGAGTTCGGGCTCAAAGGTCGCCTCAACACCCTCGGAATCCAAGTAGTGCCGCGCGGCATCGCCCATGCCATGGGCAAGCTGAGACAAATGATCGATGAATCCACAATCCACGCCCGCAAGCGGCACATGCTGATCGGACCTGCCGGCGATAAAGGACAGCCCCATATCACGCGCCAATAGCTGAAACGCCACCTCGCCCTTGACAGGAAGCACCGTACCGTCCAAGCCGAGCTCACCAGCAATAAGACAACGATCGAGGTTGTCGCGGGGAATCTGCCCATCGGCCGCCAGAACCGCGATGGCGATGGGCAAATCAAAGCCGCTACCGGTCTTGCGAATATCGCCGGGTGCCAGGTTAACGGTAATGCCCGAGCGCGGGATCTCAAAGCCGGCCGAGCGCATCGCGCACCGGATACGCCCGCGTGACTCCATCACCTCCATACTCGGAATACCGAGCATCTGAATGCCCGGAACGCCACCGGCAAGCGAGACCTCGACCGTGACGTGAATCGCCTCGACGCCGCGGATGCAGGCCGCGTGAACGGCAAACGTCTCGAACGCCATCACGACACCCGCCAATCGAACGCGTTGTACTGATGCTCGATCTCAGCGATATGCCCGCCACGAATGGTGACACCCACGGTATCGAAGCGAATCGCCTTGAGCGGATAATGCTCCATGAGATAGCAACTTGCGATGCGGCGGTAGCGGCGTTGCTTTTGGGCGTCCACGGCCTCCTCGGGAAAGACCCGCGTGCTGCAATTCAGTGCAACGCGTCTGGTCTTGACCTCGGCCATCACCACGACATCGTCGAGCTCATCGAGCAGCACCAGATCGGCCTCGCCCTCGGTGCAACGATAACCCTGCTCCAGCAAGGTGTAGCCGCGCTCGTTAAAGTAGTCGATGGTGATCAGCTCGCCCAGCATGCCCAGCTCGCGGGGACTGAGTCCCTTGATAAACTCGGGCGTCATCGCCCCGCAGTCGAGCTCGCCGTTTTCCCAACGCTCCTTGAGCTGCTGCGTCTTGCTCTTTTTGTATGCGGCACTCATGGGGTCTCCTTTCCCGCACGCTGCATTGCCCCGATGATGAGGGCACCTTTCATGCGGGTAAGTACCGGAAGCAAACCAAAAGCTGACCAAATGCCGTCAAAAAACGGGCCGTACGCAGCAATGGTGTTGCATACGGCCCGCTACCAGCAGGTTTATAGAACCTTTAAGGTCCCTATCTCCACAATTGGCCTAGAAAAGGCGCTCAGTCTGCAGAAAGTTTCCGCAAAAGCTCACGCGGTGCAGCGGACAAAGTCCATGTTTGCGAATGGCCTCGATATGCTCGGGGCTCGCATAGCCCTTCGACTCGGCCAGATGGTACTCGGGGTACTCGGCGTCGTACTCGACCATCATCTCGTCACGCGTGACCTTTGCCATGATGGACGCCGCGGCGATGCAGGCGATCTTGGCATCGCCCTTCACCACATCGCGCTCGTTAGGAACGGCGCCCAAGGGGTTGCCATCCATGAGGACGCAGTCGGGTTCAAGTCCCGTATCGGCCACGGCGCCCGCAACGGCGGTACGGATAGCACGGGCCATGCCCATCTCATCGATATCCTTAGGCGCGATATGGCAAAAACCGATCGCCGTCGCCACCTCGGCAATCTTCACTGAGAGCAACTCGCGGCGCGCCGGCGTGAGCTTTTTGGAATCGTTGATGCCCCAGATGCGCGGCTCCATAGGAAGGCAGACGGCGCATACCGTCAAAGGACCGGCCACCGATCCGCGACCCACCTCGTCGACACCAACGACCACTCCATCGCCGCCAAGCTCATGCATAAGCTCGTACATGTCATTGACGCGCTCGCGCTCGGCAAGCTCTTTGTCATGGCGTTTGAGGGCGCGTTCACAAGCCTTGATCACCTGCTGGCGCGGGTCCTCGCGATAATGCTCCACGAGGGCGGGGATCTCCTCAAACGTTGCGCTCGCCAGCTCTCCGGCAACCTGCGATGCCGAAACCGAGCTCGTCATATTGGCCATACCAGGCCCTCCTTGCATGCAAATCAGATAAAAAGAAGGGCCACCCGAAGGTGACCCTTGTGTCCAAACGAGTGGACAGACGCTGCGATCTTCTTAGCGCTTCTCGGGGATGCGAGCAGCCTTGCCCACCTTGTCGCGGAGGTAGTACAGCTTGGCGCGACGGACGCGACCATGACGAACGACCTCGAGCTTGGCGATCTTGGGGCTGTGAAGCGGGAAGGTACGCTCAACACCGACACCGAAGGACATCTTGCGGACGGTGAAGGTCTCGCGGGCACCGGCGCCGGCCATGCGGATGACGTCGCCCTGGAAGACCTGGATGCGCTCGCGGTCGCCTTCCTTAATGCGGTAGTGAACCTTGACGTTGTCGGCGACGCGAACCTGAGGAATGTCCTCGCGGATCTGCTGACGCTCGATTGCGCGGATGTAATCCATGTGCAATTCCTTACTCTTCTAGAGGTGCCGTACCACCTTGGCCGGCACGTAGTTGAACAAACGTATTCGAGTATACACGCGCGGGTTTCTGCTGCAAGAACAATTTTATACGCAGACAAAAAGACAAAACCCGCACATGATAACCGCCCGCCTCACGAATGAGACGGGCGGTATGAAGGGGCGCTACGCTAGGCGTCGATGCGCAGGGGGCTAGGCGTTGCGCTTGGCCTCGAGCTTGGCCTGAGCGGCAGCCAGGCGCGCGAGGGGCACGCGATAGGGCGAGCAGGACACGTAGTCCACGTCGGCCACGTTAAACAGGCCCTTGATGGACTTGGGGTCGCCGCCGTGCTCGCCGCACACGCCAAAGTGCATGTCGGGATTGGTGGCGCGGCCCTTCTCGACGGCCAAGCGCACGAGTTCCAGCACCGCCGTGTCGATGGTCTCGAAGGGATTGTCCTTCAGGATCTTCTTGTGCAGGTACAGCGGAATGAACTTGGCCTCGGCATCGTCGCGGGAGAAGCCGAAGGTCGTCTGGGTGAGGTCGTTGGTGCCAAAGCAGAAGAAATCTGCGTGATGTGCGATCTCGTCGGCGACCATGCAGGCGCGCGGCAGCTCGAGCATCGTGCCCACGGGAATGTTGAGCTCGACGCCCTCTTCGGCGGAAACCTCGGCGATTACGCGCTCAATGACCTCGCGGGTCTGGACATGCTCTGCCGTAATGGAAACGAGCGGAACCATGATCTCGGGGCGTGGGTCGACGCCCTCCTTGATAAGGCGGGCAGCAGCCGTGGCAACGGCGCGAACCTGCATGAGAGGCAGATCGCTAAAGACGACGGACAGGCGCACACCACGCAGGCCCAGCATGGGGTTGGACTCGACCATGCTGTCAATGCGACGCAGGCGGGTGCGCAGGACGGCAAGCTCTTCCTCGCTGGCGCCAGCGGCTTCCTTCTTGGTGATGGCGACCTCGAGCTCTCGAGGATTATCCAAGAACTCATGAAGCGGCGGATCGAGCAGGCGGACGACCACATCGCGACCGGACATGGTCTTG
>DBFVGT010000129.1:0-3301 GCA_048524725.1 Collinsella sp.
GTCGCATCGAGCGCGACCGCGTTCGTATTGCCCACAGCCGCAAACTCAATAACCCCTGCATGCTTAAGGGCATGCACAACAGCCGCCAACGTATCGTGGTCGATCCCGTCGATGGTCGCATTAAGCTCGCTCACCTTGGCAGCCAGGATGTTCTTAAGGCTCTGCTCCATATTGTCGAGCGAGACTTCGTCAGTCAGGCCCTCGTTGCGCTGGCTTTCCAAATCCCTCGCCAACGAAAACTGAAAGCTGCGGAAGCTGCCAAAGCCAAGCTTGCGGCAGAAGCGCGAAACGGTCGCCTCGGACGTGGCGGCGGCGCGCGAGAGCTGAGCCGCCGTGAGGCGTGGCGCCTCGGACTGGTGCTCCAATATATAGTCGACAATGCGCTGCTCGGACTCGCTGTATCCCTGATGGGTACTAATGAGGGAAAGTGCGCTCTTGCTACTATCGGTCATGGATGGCTCCTGGTTGGCATGAAAATCGGAATCGTTTTGTAATGTCATAGTATAGGGGGATTTTCAATAACAAGATACACCTTGCCGTTTCAAGTGTTGATGGTAAACTTTCACCTACCGTTTACGGTTATGAAAGAACCTTTCACCGGAGAATTGCGCCTTGTCTCTTCTCACGCGGACGGTAGGTTGGTATCTTTCAGTTGTGGAAAAGCGCGCAAGGACGCGCGTGTAGGGGAGCGCCTGCGGGCGCAAAACTTAAAAAGGAGGGACACATGGCTAAGTTTGACATCATCGCCGCCACCGGTTGCCCGACCGGCATCGCGCACACCTTCATGGCGAAGGAGGCGCTGGAGAAGGCAGCTGCCGAGCGAGGTCTGACCATTAAGGTCGAGACCCATGGCCAGGTCGGTGTCGAGAACGAGCTCACCAAGAGCGAGATCGCCGGTGCCAAGGCCGTCGTCGTCGCAGCCGATAAGGATGTCCAGGCTGAGCGTTTCGCCGGCAAGCCCATGGTTTCCGTTGGTGTTTCCAAGGCTCTGTCCGTTGAGGCCGTCGGTAAGCTGATTGACCGCGCGCTCGCCGCCAAGGGCGACAACACGGTTGCAGCCGCTGCCGATGTCGAGGACGAGGTCGAGGAGAAGGAGTCTATCGGCCACGTCATCTACAAGCACCTTATGAACGGCGTCAGCCATATGCTGGTCTTCGTCGTCGCCGGTGGTGTCCTGACCGCCGTCTCGTTCCTGTGGGGCATTACGTCCTTCGATTCGACGGCGTCTGACTACAACAGCTTTGCTGCGATGCTGAAGATCATCGGCGGCATCGCCATGAACCTCATGGTTCCGGTGCTTTCCGCCTACATCGCCGAATCCATCGGCAAGCGACCGGCGCTCGTCCCCGGTTTTGTTGCCGGTATGATCGCCATCCAGGGCCTGCCTGTTAACGCCGAGACCGGCATGATCGACGCCGGTGGCGCCGGCGTGGGCTTCGGCTTCCTGGGCGGCATCGTCGGCGGCTTCCTCGCTGGCTATGTCATCCTGCTGCTCGAGAAGGTCTTTGCCGATCTGCCCAAGAACCTGGACGGCCTCAAGGCCATCTTCCTGTACCCGCTGTTCTCGACGGCTATCGTCGGCCTGGTCATGCTCGGCATTTCCGGCCCCATGGCTGCCATCAACACCGCCATGATGGACTTCCTCAAGGGCCTGTCCGCCTCTGGTGCCGTTGTCCTGGGTCTTGCCATCGGCTGCATGTGCGCCTTTGACATGGGTGGCCCGGTCAACAAGGCTGCTTACGTCACCGGTACCGCCATGCTCACCGAGGCACTGGCTGCCGGCGTTGGCACCGATACCTACAATTTCGGCACCAACTTCATGGCTGCCGTCTCCGCAGCTTGCATCGTTCCGCCGCTGATCACCACCTTCGCTGTCGTTGTCGGCAAGAAGTACTTCAGCCAGGAGGATCACGACGCCGGTATCGTCAACCTCATTCTTGGTTGCACCCACATCACCGAGGGCGCCATTCCGTTCATGACCAAGAACATCTGGCCGGTCATGCCCATCATGATGCTCGGTTCCTCTATCGCTTCGATCCTGACCATTATGTTCAACGTTCACGATCCGGCGCCTCACGGTGGCTTCCTGGTCCTGCCCGTTGTCGAGAACGGTCCGCTTTGGGTCCTCGCGATCCTCATCGGTGCTGTTGTCGGTGGCATCCTGTTCGTGGCCTTCAAGAAGTACGACTTCGAGAAGAATCAGAAGGCCGCTCCTGTAGCCAAGCCGGTTGAGGCTTCCAAGGCCGCTGCCCTTGAGGCCCCTAAGGCCGAGGCTGCCGACTTCGTGAAGGTTGAGAATGTCTTTGTCGCCGAGGACTTCGCTTCTCGTGACGAGGCTCTGAGCTTCGTTTCCAACCAGGCTGTCAAGGCCGGTATCGCCAGCGACGCCGACGCCGTGATGAACGCCTTCCTGGCCCGCGAGGCCGAGGGCACCACGGGCATGATGGAGGGCTTCGCCATTCCGCATGCCAAGTCCGACGCCATTACCGAGGCTGCCGTCATCGTCGTCAAGGACGAGTCCGGCGTGACCGGTTGGGACACCATGGACGGCGCTCCCGTCAACGTGGGCATCGCCCTGCTCATCCCTGGTGCCCAGGCCGGCACTACGCACCTCAAGATCCTGTCCAAGGTCGCCGAGGCGCTCATGGACGAGGACTTCCGTGCCACCGTCAAGGGTTCCACCGACGCCGCCGAGATCGCCAAGACGATCAACGCCCGCCTGGTCTAATTCCGCAGTACGCGAATAACATCGCCCCCTGTAACAAAGGCGAGGACTCCCTTCGGGTCCTCGCCTTTTTTCATACCACCCGGCACTCAGGGACGTTCCTTTCCTGCCGGCACCCCGGGACACTCCTTAGTACCCAACAGGGCATAAATAGCCCTCATCGAGTGAATCACCCACGCGAACAATAATTCAGCCAGAATTCCTTTTGCACGATATTTCTTGGACGGAAGCATGTTCCCGCAGCTCGCCTGCCGGGCGGGGCGGTTAAGTTTGTCGCGAGTTCCGCACGCAAAGGAAAGCACTTAATGTGCTTTCCGTCTTGCGCAGGACTGTAGAGCAGCAAACTTAACCGCCCCGCCCGGCAGGCGAGCGGACAGCGAACGACATCTGGGTTGATTTCCGATCTCAGCCGAACACATTGAGCAAATAGGCCGGTCCCGCACCTAGCCGAACGCCCCCGTGGCCCATCTCAGGGCCCGGGGGCGCCGTTTTCCCAGTTGAAGGAACGGTGGAGATGTGTTTCGATGGGTCCGGTGGCCATGCTCCGCCCGCCGCCCGGCGCCTCTTCCCAGACTC
>DBFVGT010000130.1:0-2821 GCA_048524725.1 Collinsella sp.
TCGTACTCAATATCAACTTCACGGATGATGCCAAAACGGTCACCCGTGAGGAAGTGTTGGGTTCGAGTGCTATGGACAATGTTCCAGCATGCTGGGATCGAACTCGCTAGCCGGAATCACACGGTACCCGTGACGCAGCAGTAGATCGACAAAAACACCGTTGCCCGCGGTGAGCGTTCCGCTAAAGGTGCCATCGTAGACGTGACCCGTACCGCACGAGGGGCTGCGGTCCTGCAAAATGCACGCAACGATCTCGGACGGGCCGCCCGCCTGCTCGCACATATCGAGCGCGCGCTGAGCACCCTGGCGAAACTCGCGATCGACTGAGGTGCCCTCGCAGGTACGGACTTCGCCGTTCACAATCTCGGACGGCTTGCGCGGTGTGGGCAAGCCACCAAAAACCTCGGGGCACACCAAGAGAACCTCGGTCCCCGTTCGCTCGCAGGCCTCGACCAACGCGCGATGGTAATTGTCGAGCCCGTTATATTTGCAGCTCTCTCCCATCAAGCAGGCACTCACCACGATCTTCATACATATCCCTCCCAAACAAAACGCCCCATTTGAGATAGAAACTCAAATGGGGCGTTCGACGTTGTGCAACCAGCCTTACTGCTGCTTTGGCATCAGCGGATTCTCGCGCGTGAGGAGATTCATGAACTCCTCGCCCGTGATCGTCTCCTTCTTGTACAGATAACGAGCCAGCTCATGGAGCTTAAACTTGTTCTCCTTGAGGATCTGCAGGGCGCGGTCATGTGCGTCCTCGATCAGCTTGGCGACGATCGCGTCGACGCGCTCGGCCGTACCGGGGGCACAGGTGAGCGACGTGTCCTGGTTGAGGTAGGCATTCTGAACGGTACCGAGCGCCATCATGCCAAACTCTTCCGACATACCAAAGCGCGTCACCATGTTGCGGGCGAGCTTGGTGGCCTGCTCGATATCATTGGCCGCGCCAGTCGTCATCTCACCAAAGATGAGCTCCTCGGCAGCACGTCCGCCGCAGTAGACAGCGAGCTTGTCGAGCACCTCCTGGCGCGTGGTCAAGAAGCGCTCGTCCTCCTCGACCTGCATGGTGTAGCCCAGAGCACCGCTCGTACGCGGCACGATGGTGATCTTCGTAACCGGCGCAGAACCCTTCTGGCGGGCGGCAACGATGGCATGGCCGATCTCGTGATAGGACACGACCTGTTTCTCGTGGTCGGACAGAACCGTGGACTTACGCTGCTGGCCGGCGATGACGACCTCCACCGACTCCTCAAAGTCATCCTGAGTCGCGCGCTTGCGACCCTCGCGGACGGCGCGCAGGGCGCCCTCGTTGATGATGTTGGCCAGGTCGGCACCCGAGGCGCCAGGCGTGGCGCGGGCGATCGCGGTCAGGTCGATCGGCGGCTGCGTCTTCACGCTCTTGGCATGCAGCTCAAGAATGTTCTTACGTCCGGTCAAGTCGGGCAGCTCAACGGGGATGCGGCGGTCAAAACGACCGGGGCGCAACAGGGCGGGATCGAGGCTGTCGGGACGGTTGGTTGCGGCAAGCACAACGATACCCTTGTGGTTATCGAAGCCGTCCATCTCGGTCAGCAGCTGGTTGAGCGTCTGCTCGCGCTCGTCGTTGCCGCTAAAGCCACCGCCATCGCGCTTCTTGCCGATGGTGTCAATCTCATCGATAAAGACGATGCACGGGGCCTTTTCCTTGGCCTGCTTAAACAGATCGCGAACCTTAGCGGCGCCGCGACCGACGAACATCTCGACGAACTCGGAACCCGAAATGCTAAAGAACGGCACGCCCGCCTCGCCGGCCACAGCCTTGGCAAGCAGGGTTTTACCGGTACCCGGAGGGCCAACAAGGAGAGCACCGCGCGGCAGCTTGGCGCCGATCTCCTCGTAGCGCTGCGGATTCTCCAGAAAGTCGACGACCTCCTTGAGGGACTCCTTGGCCTCTTCCTGGCCGGCGACATCCTTAAAGGTCACGCCCACGTCCTTGGAGGCGATCACGCGCGCACCGGACTTGCCCAGTCCACCGCCGCCAAAACCGCCGCCGCCAAAGTTCATCGACGGACCGTCATCACCCATGGCCTTTTTCATGCGGCGGTTGAGCCACCAGCCGATCAGGAAGAAAATCGCCATGGGAAGAATGAGGGTGAGCAGGTAGTAGGTCATCAGACCCGAGTTCTTATCGGGAACGACCGACTCAAGCGAGGCGCCAGATTCAAGCACGCGATCGGTAAAGCCCGCGTCATTCGGCACACCGGTCGTCTTGTAGGCGATGTTCTCGTCCTCGCCCTTCTTGGTGTAATAAATCGTGTAATCGTCCGTGTTGTACTCGACCTTGTTGACGCTCTTCTTATCGAGCGCTTTGACAAACGTAGAGTAATCGGTCTTCGTAATCTGCTGCGTGTGACCGATGTTGGGGAACAGAACGGTCGAGAGCACGAGGTAGACGACGAAGGCGATGAGCACGTAGAGGATCATATTCCGTCTACGTTTGTTGTCATCCATCTCCATCTGCTTGAACTCCATCTACTGGGGTTGATAATGGTTTCTAGAATACCCAACCCGAGCGACGATAAACCGACGCCGGGCACGAAAGGACAGAGATGGCATCACTGGAAGTCGGCAAGGTTCAGATCTACACGGGCGACGGCAAGGGCAAGACGACGGCTGCGCTGGGGCTTGCACTGCGCGCCACGGGCTATGGACTTAACGTGCTTATGCTGCAGTTTGCCAAGAAGCTGCACTGCGCCGAGCATGATGCGGCGCCCCGTTTAGGTCTGCGCATCGTACAAGCCGACCGCGACACGCCCGAAGCCTGTGCCGCACAGATCAT
>DBFVGT010000131.1:0-18828 GCA_048524725.1 Collinsella sp.
CTGCTCAACCACATCCTCGCTAACGACGGCGGCATCCGCGCCGCCGTGATCGTCAACGATATCGGCGAGATCAACGTCGACGCCAGCCTCATCGCCGACGGCGGCCTTTCCGAGACCGACGACCTCATCCCGCTCACCAACGGCTGCATCTGCTGCACGCTTTCGGACGACCTTGCCAACCAGCTGCAGGGCATCGCCGATTCGGGCAAGTTCGACTACATCATCATCGAGGCCTCGGGTATCTGCGAGCCTATCCCCATCGCCTACACCATCTCGAGCTTCTGCGACGAGGCCAAGGTGGGCGGCGAGCCCAAGCTTGCACTCGACAACATCGTGGCTGTGGTCGACTGCGCCCGCATGTACGACGAGTTCAACGGCGGTCGCGACCTGCTGGCCGAGGATATCGACGAGGACGACATCGAGAGCCTGCTCATCCAGCAGATCGAGTTCTGCTCCACGCTGATCCTCAACAAGACCGATACCGTGAGCCCTGAGCAGATCGCCGAGCTCAAGGCTATCGTGCGCAGCCTGCAGAAGGACGCCGTGATTGTCGAGGCCCAAAACGGCGAGGTCCCCATGGAGGAGCTGCTCGACACCGACCGCTTCGACTTTATGCGCGCCTACAACTCCGCCGCCTGGATCGAGGCCATGGAGCATCCCGAGGAGCACGACGACCCCGAGGTGCTCGAGTACGACATCGAGACCTTTGTGTACTCGCGCCGCAAGCCGTTTGACCTGCAGAAGTTCACCGATTTTGTTGAGCAGGAGTGGCCCGACGAGGTCATCCGCGTCAAGGGTCCGCTGTGGCAGACCGGCGATCCGGACATGTGCTACATGTTCGAGCAGGCCGGCCACCAAATGCGCCTGATGGAGAACGGTCTGTTCGTTGACTCCGCGCCCGAGGGCGAGAAGCAGAAGATCATCGACGAGAACCCCGAGATCATGCAGATTTGGGACGACGAGACGGGCGACCGCATGACGAGCCTGTGCATCATCGGCCGTCACATGGACAAGGATGCGCTCATCGCCTCCCTCGATGCCTGCCTGACCGACTGGCACCGCGCCTAGATTTATCCAAGCGGGCATTTTTCCGCCTACGTAACCGCCAAACCACCACGAAGGTGCCCTTCGTGGTGGTTTTTCGTTCTGAGCCAAGGAGATTCATGTTCAACATTGTGCTGTATGCGCCCGAGATTCCGGCCAATACGGGCAATATCGGCCGCACCTGCGTGGTTACCGGCGCCCGCCTGCATCTGGTGGAGCCGCTGGGGTTTTCGCTCGACGACAAGACGGTGCGTCGCGCCGGCCTGGGCTACTGGCAAAATTTGGACGTGACGACCTATGCCGGCTGGGAGGATTTCCTTGCGCGCAACGGCCTCTCCCCCGCCGACGAACGCCTGCATCTGCTGACCAAAAAGGCGCGCCGCACCTATGCGCAAAGTACCTACCGCGACGGTGACTTTTTGGTCTTTGGCAGCGAGAGCTCGGGGATTCCCGAGCCACTGCTTGCCGCGGCGCCCGAGCGCTGCGAGCGCATCCCCATGTTGCGCGATTGCGACTCGCTCGAAAACGCCGACGCCTGGGAGGCCCACGAGGAGTCGCTCGGGCATACCGAGGACAGCCACGAAGCCATCCTTCGACAGGATATCTGCGGCAACTTCGTCGACCCGGACGACTACCGCATCAGCGCTCTCAACCTCTCTAACAGCGCCGCCATCGTCCTCTACGAGGCCCTGCGCCAAACAGGCTTTCCGGGAATGTGACAAAGGAACTGTCCCTTTGTCACATTCGGTTATAGGTAGCGGCCGGTGATGCTTGCGGGGCAGGCCACGATGTCGCCCGGCGTGCCGGCGCAGACGATTTGCCCGCCCGCGTCACCGCCGCCCGGGCCCATGTCGATCACATAGTCGGCGTTGCGGACAAGGTCGAGGTCGTGTTCGATCACGACAACTGTGGCGCCCTTGGCGACGAGGCCGTCAAACACACTCAGCAACACCTGAACATCGAGCGGATGCAGGCCGATCGTGGGCTCGTCAAATACGAATACGGCATCGTCCTGCACGCGGCCCATCTCGCTCGCAAGCTTAAGACGCTGCGCCTCGCCGCCCGAAAGCGCCGGCGTGGGCTCACCGAGCGTGAGATAACCCAAGCCCAGGTCGTGCAAGGTCTGCAAGCGCGCCTGTACCTTTTTGAGTCCCAGCGTGGCGTCGAGGGCCTCGTCCACACTCATGTCCATGAGCTGCGGCAACGTCAGTAAGCTCCCGTCCTTGCCCTCGCGATGGATATGCGAAGCCGCGTCTGCATAACGTGAGCCGCGACATGCCGGACAGACGATCTCGACGTCGGGCAAAAACTGCACGTCGAGCGATATCGAGCCCGTGCCATCGCACGTAGGGCAGCGCAAAGCGCCAGTGTTGTAGCTAAAGGCGCCCGCCTTGTAGCCGGCTGCCTTGGCCTCGGGCGTACGGGCGAAGGCGCGACGCAGCTCGTCATGGATGTCGGCATAAGTCGCCACCGTCGAGCGCACGTTGGCGCCGATAGGCGTAGCGTCAATCAGGTTTGCGCGGGCAATGCCTTCGGCATCGACCCAACGCACATGTTTTGGCAGGCGTTCGCCGGCCGCCTGCGCCTTGAGCGCCGGAATGAGCGTCTCGAGCACCAACGTCGTCTTACCCGAACCCGAAACGCCCGTCACCACGACAAGGCGGCCGCGCGGGATATCGACTTCGAGCGGCTTGACGGTATGGATGGCATCGGTTGCCATGCGGATATGTCCCTGGTCGAACATTTCGTCGTCAGTCACCTGCGGACGCAAGCGCTCAGGCTCCGAGCGCAAAAATGGGGCGATGCGGCTGCCCTGCGATTCTTCGACCTCGCCTACCGCGCCCGCGGCGATCACATTGCCGCCGCCTGCTCCGGCAACGGGGCCCATCTCGACCAGATAGTCGGCTTCTGCCAGCACGCGCGTATCGTGATCGACAACGACCACGGTGTTGCCGTCATCTACCAAATCGCGCATCACGCCTACCAAGCCGTCGACATTGGCAGGATGCAGACCGATCGAGGGCTCGTCGAGCACATACAACACGCCCGTCGATCGGTTGCGCACCACGCGGGCGAGCTGCACGCGCTGGCGCTCACCCGTGGACAGCGTGGCGCCGGCGCGATCGAGCGAAAGGTAATCGAGACCCAGATCGACCAGACGACGGGCCGCGCCCAAAAACGAATCGCAGATATCCGTCGCCATGGGCTGCATCTCGGCCGGCAAGGATGCGGGCACCCCGCGCACCCACTCAATCGCCTCACCCAGCGTCATAGCCGCGGCCAACGCCAGATTGATACCGCGCACCTGGGGATGGCGTGCGGCCTCGGAGAGACGCGTGCCGCCACAGTCACGGCATGGCCCCTCGCGCAAAAAGCGCGCCACGCGCTTGAGGCCCTTGTCGTCCTTAACCTTGGTGAGCGCATTCTCGACGGTATAGACAGCGTTGTAATAGGTAAAATCGAGCGGCGTGGCGCCCTCGCCGTTTTTGGGAACGTAGAGAATGTGCTTCTTAACTGCCGGGCCATGGAACACGATGTCGCGCTCTTGAGGCGTGAGCTGGTTAAACGGCACGTCGGTGCGCACGCCCATCTCGCCGGCTACCTGCTTCATCAGATCCCACATGAGCGTACCCCAGGGAAGCACCGCGCCTTCGTTGATGGTCTTTGACTCGTCGGGCACCAGGCTCGCTTCGTCCACCTCGCGCATGACACCGGTGCCGCCGCAGGTAGGGCACGCACCGCCGCTGTTAAAGGCAAGGTCCTCGGCACTCGGCGCGTAGAACTCGCGGCCGCATGCGGGGCACGTGAGCGACAGGCCCGCAGCCACGTTAAGGCTCGGCTCCACACGCGCCCCGCAATGTGGGCACACGTGATGGGCACAGCGGCTAAAGAGCAAACGCAGACTGTTGTTGAGCTCGGTCATGGTACCAAAGGTCGAGCGCACGCCTGGCACACTGGGACGCTGATGCAACGCGAGTGCCGCCGGTACGTGCAATACCTCGTCCACCTGGGCGTGCTCGGCCTGCGTCAGGCGACGTCGAGTATAGGTGCTGAGCGCCTCCAGGTAACGGCGCGAGCCCTCGGCATAAAGAACTCCCAGCGCCAGCGAGCTCTTGCCCGAGCCCGACACGCCGGCAATGCCCACGAGCCTCCCCAGCGGAATATCGATATCGATGTCCTTAAGGTTATGGACACGTGCGCCACGTACCTCGATAGCCTGCGGGCTCATCCTCTGTTCCGTCACCTTTATCACCCTACTCGTGCCATAAAATGCGATCGCGAATGTACGCACCCAGCATGGGCACGGTAAACCGGACGAGGCCGTATCCGGCAGCCTCGATGACGCGCTCGCGAATCAGGCTTGCGCGATATTTACTCGCCCAGCTCTGGGTACGGTCGCAGCGCTCAATGATATCCGCCATGCGCGTCGGCTCACCCTCGTCAGCAGCCATAGCTTCGATAAAGAGGCGTTGCGGACTGCGCAATCCATAATACAGGGGCGCGTCGACCGCTTCGTAGAACTCGGAGACGGCATCCGCATGGCCATTCTCGACATCGCGCCTTTCGATGACCTGCGAGCCACGCCGGACAGCAGACCGCCACATGTAATAGCCCACCAGCTGAACCATATAGGGATGCCCCATGCTCTTGCGCGCCGCAAGGTCCGCCGTCTCCGCGTCAACGTAAAGACCAGCGTCTTTGACCGTCTGGATATACGAATCGCGCACTTTGGGCAAAGATATTGCCCCCAACGTACGCTGCTGGGCACGCCGCAAAAACGTCACGCTCGGCTCTTCGAGCAGATCGTCAACCATACTGGGCAAGCCGGCGAACGCCAGCGCAAGACCGCGCTGGTCGCTATCGGGCAAGCCCGTGGCATCCTGGTCTCCGAGCACCTGCTGATAGAGAACGGCAAGAGCCGCCAGTTCCTCGATAGACACCGATTGTGCCTCGTCAATCGCAAACAAGACGCCCTTGCCCGGACCGAGCTTCTTGAGACGCTCGTTGACCAGCCCTCGCAATGTCTCGCCTTTTGCCCGCGCCGCCTCGACCGACATCCGGCCAAACGACGGCCCAAACTCCATTGACGTCACAACGGGTTTATTCGAGCGAAGCGCGTCGGCCAAGCGGTCGCACAAACCAAGCGAAGCGGAATCGGAAACAACCGCCCATCCGCGCTCGCTGGCTAGACGTTGCAGCTCCCGCAGGAGAACCGTTTTGCCACAGCCGCGGTTTCCCGTAATGAGCATGAGCCTGCCCGGCGCTCCGGCGCCGTTGTCGAGCCCTTCCTCAAAATCTTCGATGACCGACTCGCGACCGATGAGTATCGGAGGCCGCTTACCAGCTGTGGGCTTAAAGGGATTTGGATTCATATCGGCCTCCTCGGATTGGCAAACCCTGGTAACAGTTATACCAACTTATACTGAGTTATACCAATAGCATGTGACAAAGGGGCTGTCCCTTTGTCACATGTGGCCGAAAAACTCGGCGTCTGCTGCTCGCCAGGGACGGAAGGTGGCGGGATCGATCTTTACGTGCGCTGCGGCGGGCACGTCATACCATTTGACCGTGTAGCCGGCGCCATGAGAGCAAAAGACCGAGTCGGGTGTGTTGGGCAGATCGGCCTCGGGCTCATAGGCGGCCGTCTCGATTACGCGCTCGGCATCATGGCAAGCCGCATAACCGGCGAACTCCAGGTACAGATGACCGCGCCCGCTCGTGTAGGCAGCCACCTCCAGCGCGTAATCCTGCACCTCGGATGCCGGCACGCGACCCACAAGCTTCGCTCGGTCTCCCGCCATCGTCGGCGGCTCGTACTCGGCACCCATGCGTGTGGCATCTGACAACGCCCGGCCCACGCACTCCCCCGGCACCTCGAGCTCAAAGTGGTACCACGGCTCCAGCAACACGTCTGCGCCGACCTCGCGCGCCTGCATAAAACCCTGGCGAATCGCGCGATACGTGGCCTGGCGAAAATCGCCGCCCTCGGTGTGTTTGGCATGCGCGCGGCCGCCCGTGAGCGTAATGCGCACATCGGTGATGGGCGAGCCCGTCAGCACGCCCAGGTGGTCGCGCTCCATAGCGTTGGTGAGTGCCAAACGCTGCCAGTTAAGATCGAGCTCGTCGGTCGAGGTCACGGTGCCAAACTGCACACCCGAACCCGCCGGCAACGGCTCCAGGCGCAGATGCACCTCGGCATAGTGGCGCAGCGGCTCAAAGTGGCCCACGCCCTCGACCGGCCGCGAAATAGTCTCCTTATAGAGAATGCCGCCGGGCTCAAACGCAACCGAAAGGCCAAAGCGATCGGCCAACACCCGCTGCACGACCTCGAGTTGCACGGCGCCCATCAACTGCAAATGGATCTGCTCAAGATGCGTATTCCAGCTTACGCCGAGCATGGGATCTTCGTCCGCCAACTCACTCAGCGCTTTAAACACCGCATGAACGTCGTGTTCGCCCGGCAGCACCGTATAGGTGAGGACCGGAGCGATGACGGGCGCACCGCCCGCGGGCTCCGTGCCCAGGGCGTCCCCTGGGCGAACGTGCGCAAGACCCGTCACGGCGCAAATACCGCCAGCAGCAACTTCTTGGGCAAGCTCATACTTCTCGCCGTTATAGATGCGTACCTGATCGACCTTCTGTTCCCACGCCTCGGCACTGGAATGCCCGCTGATCATCTGTTTTGCGCGCAGCGTGCCGCCGGTCACTTTAACCCAAGCCAAGCGCTCGCCACGATCCCCGCGGCTGACACGATAGACGCGCGCGGCAAACTCCGGGAGCCACGCCTGCTCACGCATCAGCGCGCATATACCATCCAGTAGCTCGTCAACGCCTTGGTCCTTGAGCGCCGAGCCGGCAAAGCAGGGAAAGAGCTTGCGCTCGGCAACCATGCGCGACAGCGTTGCGACAGAAAGCTCACCCGCTTCAAGAAACTCCTCGAGCGCCGCTTCGTCCAACGCAGCAGCGTCCTCCTGAACGGCGCCGCCCGCCAGCAGCTCGTTGGCATCCAGGCAGCCCTCGGAAAGACGCTGCCCGAGTTGTGCCAGCAAAACATCGCGGCCGGGATTCTCCAAATCGATCTTGTTGATGAAGATGAACGTCGGGATGTCATAGCGTGCAAGCAGGCACCACAGGGTTTCGGTGTGCCCCTGCACGCCATCGTTGGCGCCCACCACCAGAATCGCGTAGTCCAGGGCACGCAGTGTGCGCTCCGCCTCGGCAGAAAAATCGACATGGCCGGGAGCATCCACGAGCATGACGTGGGTATCGCCGTGGTCGAGCACGGCCTGCGACGAGAAAATCGTGATGCCGCGCTCGCGCTCGATCGTGTTAGTGTCCAGATGCGAATCGCCATCGTCCACGCGGCCACGCTTGCGAATGCGGCCCGCGTTGAACAGCATGGCCTCGGCCAACGTGGTCTTGCCGGCATCGACATGCGCCAAGATTCCAACGACCGCTTGCTTCGACATGGCTCTCCTCTTATTGCAAGCCCATCGCACGCGGCAACGGGCGTTCACGCTCCACACTGGATGATACAATTTACGGGCCGGTGGGCGAAGCGGGCCCTATCCCCCGACCGAGCTCATCGCCCCGCGTTGCCGCGCGGCGATTTTCGTAGGTTCGCGCCTTGCGAAAGCCGGCACCTCCCCTTTTTGTCTGCCCGGGTTCATCTGGGGCGGTAACAATGCGAGTCCCACAACGACGCGTTTTACCAAAAATGGCCCCACTCGGGGCCATTTTTTATTTGAGCTGGGTGATGATACGTGCCTTGGCTCCTACGCCTCGCGCAGCCAATCAAACGCGACACGCGCCGTGCCGTCGGACACATAGACGATACCGACACGCTCGAACCCCGCCTTGGCGATGGCGCCCTGCATGGGCAAGTTGTCCTCGTGCGTGTCAATACGCAGATGGTCGGCGCATTCCTTGGCAAAGGCAAACATCGCCGCCGCGATACCGTGCACGGTGCCGTCGGATGCCACGCGATGCAGCACGGCATACGGAGTGTCGCTGCGCCATTGACCGTCCTCAATCACGTCATAGCACTCGTCCGGACCCGGTAAAAAGGCAAACGTCGCCACCACGCGGCCGTCGACTTCGCACACGTAACTGCCACCAGCGGCAATATCGGCAGCCAGCTGCTCGGCCGAAGGCGTGCCCTCGGGCCACTGCGTGGCGTTGCCATGCGCGCGCATAAAGGCGCGGGCCGCGTCATAGATAGCCATGACGGTGGGAATGTCGGTATCGAGGGTTTTTCTGATCATCACGCGGCGACCTCACGTTTATTGGTATCACTTTGATTGAGCAATGATACCAACGTTTGGAGAGGAGCGCGAAGCAGATGGGGAGCAAAAAGCGAGCCGCCTGGTCAAAAGCCAAAAGCGAGTTTTTGGGCGCTGCCACCGGCGGCGATATGAGCGACCTGTTTGCACGCGAGGACGAGCGCCGCGACGCCCTGGACGCCGAGCGCGACGAGGCTTGGCGCTATAAGTCGTGCGAGCGCAAAAACCGTTACGACACACGCGCCGAAGCCGAGGCCGTTATGGCCGACTGCGAAAACCGCGGACGGCGTGGTTTGGCCTGCTACAAATGCGAATACTGCGGCGGCTGGCACCTGACGTCGCACCCTTGGAAATAGACCCCCGCATCGGCACGGCGCTGGCGAAGCGCCAGCCATCGTGCACAAGCTACGGGCGCGGCGGCACCAAAACATCGTAACGAACGGCCTTGCCCGCAAGCTGATAGCTCGGCTTAACGCCGGCAAGCAGCGGCCCCTTCACCGGTCGCTTGATAACGACCTTGCGCGGGTGCACCGCAAGCGCAGCTTCGACCAGCGTCTCCTCGTCGGCGCACGGCTGCTCCAGATGGTGCAAGAGCTGAAACTTCTTTTTCACCGCCGCGCTCTTGGTGCGCTCGGGAAACATGGGGTCCAGATACACCACGTCGGGAGCCGCGAGCTCGCCTTGCTTGATCAGCTCGGCCGTATGGCGAAGGCCGGCAATGCTGTCCTCGCCCGCATGTAAGCGCATGCGCGCCACAGCAGCCGCAAGCGCCGGATCATCTGCCGCGCGATCCAAGGCGTCCTTGAGGAGTGCCGCGATTACGCAATCCTGTTCATACAGATCGACGGTAAAGCCCGCGGCCGCCAGCAGCAGCGAATCCTCACCAAAGCCCGCCGTGGCATCAATCGCCCATGGGCGCTCGATGCCTTTTGTGCGCGCAACCTTTACCAGCAGCTCTTGCTGCAGGTGGCCCTGCTTGAGTCGTGGCAGCATGCGGCCAAAATCGGCGCGCAGTTCCATCGTGCCGTCGGTGAGCGTGAGGCCCTCGGACTTCCCGGTCAGCTCAAGCCCCGCGGCCCGAGCAACAGAAAAGGGATCGACGACGCCCATGGACACTCCTTAGCAAACAAAACGAATACATGGGCGCCATTCATGTCGGCACCCAACCGTCCGTTATTGTCCCACATGCGACATGGTCCACAGCATCCCAATGCAAAGCACCGCCATCAATCCCGTGCACACGGCAGCGATCACAGAATCACCCATGCGCCTTCCCAACGACCGCGGTTCACGCACTTGCTCTGGTCCGTACATCATGACTCCTCCTTAGACTCACTTCTTATCACGGCCTCATCATCGCAGCGCCGCACATGAGCTGCCATCGATTTGACTTACAGCTGGCTTTCCTTTTTGAAAGATTGCCCTGCACAGGCGAGAAGCGCTTTCTAACACACACGCCGTCACGTTGAACTACAATGTGCTTCACGATATGTGCAGCATATGGGACGCGCCAGACTGGCAGCGCCCGAATCGAAAGGACTACCTATGAGCGCCGCGCGCAAGACACTCAAAATCCTTGCCCTCATCTATTTTGTTTTGGGCATCGCCAGCCTCGTCATCGGTATCACCGGCATCGCAACCGGCAAATTTGAATCCGTCTACGGATCGAACGCCATGCTCGCCGCGGTCGTGCTTGTCGCCAAGGGCGTTATCGACCTTGCCGCAGGTGTTGCGGGCATCAAGGGCGCCAACAAGCCTTCGCAGGTGGATGGCGCGTTTAAGCTCGGCATCGTTGCCGCAATCGCCACGATTGCGCAGGCTGTGCTCACCCTTCCCGCGCTCGGCGGCAGCGCCGTCAATATTGGAGCCTTTGTCATCGTGGTCTACGACCTGTTCTTTGTTCAGCAGGCACACGCCGTCAAGGCCGAGAACAAGGACCGCCTGTAAGCGCTCACTTCTCATAGCCTCTGCAGCCAAGTAACTAAAAGGGCCGATCGCGCATATCCGCGGTCGGCCCTTTACGTTTGCCCAGATAACACCTGCCAAAATATACCTGTCCCTTTTTGGCAGGTTGTTAGCTGTGACGGTACTCGGCGATGATGAAGTCGATGTCGGTTTGAAGGGTGTCCAGGTTTGCCAGGCGCTCTTTATCGGCAGGGCGCGTGCGGTAGTAGTACGGCGTCATTTGGAACACCGCCTCGATGTCAGCCTGGGTCTGGAGCGTAATGTTCGCAAACACCCGCTGCGTTCCGACCAACTCGAGTTCGGTGGTCTTCGGCAGCTTCTCGTCATTGAGATATGGCGTGTCGTAGAGCACCTCTTTGAGGCCAAACAGATGCCGAGCACCCGGCACCACGGTGTAGAGCGAACCCTCTGGCGCCAGCACGCGGGCAAACTCACGCTCGTTAAAGGGAGCGAAGAGCTCGGTCACCATATCAAAGGCGCCATCAGCCACGGGGATATCTTTCATGTTGGCCACGAAGTACGTCGCATCGCCGCGCTTGGCGGCAAGGCGCACCATCTCCTTGCCCAGGTCGAAACCGTAAGCATCTACGCCCGGCACCGCGCCCATAGCGCTGGTGTAGTAGCCCTCGCCGCAGCAAATATCGAGCAGCGTCATGGGGCAGTTCGTAGACGCGGCACGTCCAGACACCCGCTCGCGCACCAGCTCGACCATCGCATCGCGCAACGGCGCGTAGTATCCACGGTTCAGAAAGTCACGACGGCTGCGCGCCTGCGACTTGGGATCACCCATGGAGTCGCCGCTCTTGGACGAGCGCAGCAGATAGAGATAGTCCTCGCGCGCACGGTCAAATCGGTGTCCGCCCGCGCATGCAGCACCGCGCTCGTCGTCCACCAACGGTTCATGGCAAACGGGACACAACAACATGGCAACTCCTTAGCGCGAACAACACAACGCCCACCATTGTCGCACGCCTTCCCCCACCTAGTCATAGAAGAGACAAGGAGTGTCCCCAGCTGCCGACAGAAAAGGAACGTCCCTAAGTGCCGACTGGTTGCATTAGGAGTATCATCGTCTGCGCAAATAAGCACGAATGAGCATGTTAGAGATTGAGAGCGTATGGCAGACACCGCATCTAAGCACATTGACATGACCACCGGCTCGCTGTGGCGCAATATTCCCCTGTTCGCCTTTCCCGTCGCCGCCACGAGCATCCTTGAGCAGCTGTCGAACCTCATCGCCACGGTCATCATCGGTAACTTCTCGGGCGACCAGGGAACCCTCGCCATGGCGGCGGTCGGCTCCAATGTTCCGCTTACCAGTCTTATGATCAACCTGTTTATTGGGCTGTCGCTTGGCTCCAACGTGGTCATCGCCAACGCCATCGGCCGCAACGATCAGAACATGGTCAAGCGCGCCGTCCATACCTCGATTCTGATGGCACTCGTGGGCTTTGTCGTCATCGCGCTGGGCGAGATCTTTGCCGAGCCCATGCTCGCCGCGCTCAACGTCCCTGACGAAACCATGCCGCTCGCATCGCTCTACCTGCGCGTCTTTTTGCTCAGCATGCCCTCGATCTTGCTCTACAACTTTGAGGCCGCAATCTTCCGCTCTGTCGGCATCACCCGCATGCCGCTGCAGGCGCTTGCCGTGTCCACCATCCTCAACATTGGCCTGGACCTCATCTTTGTCCCCGTGCTCCACTGGGGCGTCGCGGGTGTCGCCATCGCCACCGCCATCGCCTACACCGTCAGCGCCGCCACACTCTTTGTCCACCTGCTCAAGACCGACTCCGTCGTCCGCGTCACCCCACGCGACTTAGGCTTAGACCCCGTCGCCCTCAAGCGCATCGTTAAGATCGGCCTGCCCGCCGGCATCCAAAGCGCCGTCTTTGCCGTCGCTAACATCATCATCCAGTCCGCCATCAACAGCCTGGGCACCGAGGTCATGGCGGCATCCAGCGCTGCCATGAGCCTGGAGTATGTGTGTTACAACCTGCTCAACAGCTTTAGCCAGGCTTGCACTACCTTTGTGGGACAAAACCACGGCGCGCGCCAGATCGACCGTTGCACCAAGACGCTCAAGGTCTGCCTGGTCGAAGGCGGCATCGTTGCACTCACCACCATCGTCATCATCGTCGGTCTGGGGCGCGAGATCCTGGCGCTCTTTAACAGCGATCCCAACATCGTCTCGATCGGCTATATCCGCGTGTGCTCGATCTTCCCGGCATACGCCTTTAGCATGTTCTACGAAAACATGTCCGGTTACCTGCGCGGCTTTGGCATCTCGCTCATGCCTGCCCTCATCACCATGATCTGTGTCTGCGGCATCCGCTTCTATTGGGTATTCTGCGTGTTCCCGCACTTCCGCACCTTTCCGAACATCATGATGGTCTACCCCATCAGCCTGGGCACCACGGCGTTCTTTATGGTCGTGGCGGTACTACTCTGCCACCCGGCACGCACCTATCGCGCCGCCCAAGCCAAAGCGACAGCCCGCTAAACACCGCACTCAACGCCATGCCAGTCATTAATTGACAATATGCGAGCTCATATAGTCGATAAAGTGCCTCGTGGCGATAGGCATGGTGTCCCAGCTGCGCCAGGCTGCCACTACGTCACGCGAGGGAGCGTGCACGATGGGACGCACGCGAATATCGGCCCTCATGCCCTCGACGGTACGGCGATACAGCATACTCACGCCTAGGCCCTCCTCCACCATCGCCATGATGGTGTAGTCGTCGGTCACCTCGCTCGTCACGTGCGGCGACAGCCCATGCGCCGCGAATGCATCGAGCACCAGGCTCTGTTCGCCCTCATCCAGCAGCACAAACGGCTCGGACGCCAGGTCGGCGAGCGTCACCTTTTCCTTTGCCGTCAGCGGATGCGCGGCCGGCAACAGTGCCACCAACTCATCGTGATAGACCACGCGCTTCTCGAGCCCAGCAGTAAATCCGCGTGCCGTAAAGCAAAAATCAACCACGCCATCGTGCACCCACTGGGCATTGCGCGTGTAATCGCCCTGTTTGAGCGTAAAGCGTACACCCGGATGCAGGGCACCAAAGTCGCGGATCACGCGCGGCAACACGGTGCGGCTCACGTTGGTAAACGTTGCGATACGAATATCAGTCGAGGAGTGTCCCAGCAATTCCTGGCGCTTGCCCTCAAGCTCGGCCTCGGCAGTTACAATCTGGCGCAGATACGGCAGGTACTGCTTGCCGTCGCGCGTAAGCGAAACGCCCTGCTTGCCGCGCTCGATAAGCGTGGTGCCCAGCTCGCGCTCGAGCGCCTTGACGGCCTGGCTCACCGCACTTTGCGTATAGCCTAGCTCGTCGGCCGCGCCCTTAAGACTGCCGCAATCGACCACCATACATACAATCTGATATCGCGATGCCATCGTGCCTCCACATCGGTGTAGCCGTAAAACGTTTTGCCAGGGCTTTTTCTACCTACATTAGTATTGCTTAATCATACTGAAGATACATTCGCTTTACTACATCAAAATCTGGGAGCAGAATCCTTTTTGCGAAACCGTTCTGTAACAAAAGGAGTCCCATGGATCGCAAAAAAGCAATCGCGCTCTCGTTTTCCGTTCCCGTCGCATGGGGCTTTTCGTACCCCCTCATGAAGATCGGCATGGACAGCATGAACGCCACGAGCATCGTTGCGCTGCGCTGCATCATCGCCTTTGTGGCCTGCCTGCTGCTCTTCCACAAGCACGCGCTGCGCATCAACCGCGACCTCATGGTTCGCGCCGCCATCATCGGCGCCATCATGGCAACCGAGCTCACCTGCATGTGCTTGGGCTCCAGCCTTACCTCCGCCTCCACCGCCGGCTTTTTGCAGAGCCTGACGGTCGTGATCGTGCCGTTTGCCAACGCCGCCCTGCTGCGCCGCGCCCCCGAGCGCAAAGTTCTCGTCGGCACCGCCATCGTCACCTGTGGCATGCTGCTGCTCTCGGGCGCCGACTTCACCAGCCTGAACCCGGGCGCGCTCATCATGTTGCTCTCGGCCTTTATCTATGCCGGCCATATCATTGTGGCGAAGCGCTTTGTCGAAGATGTCGACCCGCTGGCCCTGGGCGTTTGGCAGCTGGGTTTTGGCGGTCTGTTCTCGGGCATCGCCGCGTGCACCTTGGGCGGCTTCACGCTTCCCAGCACACCCAACGAGATCGTCGTTGTCGTCGCACTCGCACTCATCTGCTCTGCCTACGGCTTTATCACCCAGACGCTCGTGCAGCCCCACGTGCCCGCCGAGACCACAGGCTTTGCCTTCTCGCTCGAGCCGGTCTGCTCCGCTGTCTTTTCGTTTTTCCTGGTTGGCGAGGTCCTGAGCCCCATCGCCTTCTTTGGCGCCGCCCTCATCCTCACCGGTGTCATGGTGGCAACCGTCGAGCTTCCGCGCCTTCGCGCACATGGACAGGCTCGCATGGCAGGAGTGCCCGAGCACGTCTCGTAGACCCCACTCTTCATACAGCCGCGGCATAAAGGCAACCGGTGCGCCTTTACAATAGATGCCAACAGAGCATCTGCCATAAAGGAGCCCCATGGACACCGCGACCCGCGACCGCAACATAGCAACTTGGTTGGGCGATGCGCCGCAGCCGGTACGTGACACTACGAACCAGCTGCTCGAGCGCATCGCCCTTTTGCGTGTCGAGCAGACTATCTACCCGGCACAAGACGACATCCTCAATGCCCTCGTCTACACGCCGGCAGACCAAGCCAAAGTTGTCATCTTGGGTCAAGACCCCTATCACGGACCCAACCAGGCCATGGGGCTTTCGTTCTCGGTCCCCGCGACGCAAACCAAGCTGCCGCCGAGCCTGCGCAACATCTATAAGGAGCTCAATGCCGACCTGGGCTGCCCCATTCCCGCCACGGGAGACCTAACCCCATGGGCACAGCAGGGCGTCTTGCTCCTCAACACTACGCTCACCGTGCGTGAGCATGCCGCGAATTCGCACGCCAAGCTGGGCTGGAGCACACTCACCGACTACGTTATCGAACGCTGCTGCCAGCTGCCCCAGCCGGTCGTCTTTTTGGCATGGGGACGCTTTGCCCAGCAAATGGTTGAGGGCAAGCTCGACGCAATCGGCGCGGGCAAGGCAACCGGCAAGTTCTGCCTGGCCTCTACGCACCCCTCGCCGCTTTCGGCCAACCGTGCCACGGCAGAACTCCCCGCCTTTATAGGGTCGCGCCCCTTCTCCGCTGCCAATCGGCTACTCGAACAGCACGGCTCGACCCCCGTCAGCTGGACTTGCCTCGGCTAAAAACCGATACATCAAAAACGCGCCCGACGGCTTTCCATCGGGCGCGTTTCCTATTCGGGCCAAATAAATTGTGTGCGGCCGGCCTCGCCGCCATCGATCAGCAGGCTCTGCCCGGTCATAAACCGGTTGGTCACGCCCACAAAGTAGATCCACTCGGCGATCTCTTGGGCGGTGGCCCAGCGTTTAAGCGGCGTGAGCTCCATAATCTGGTTCCACAGGCGTTCGTCTTCCATCACGCAACGGTTGAGCGGCGTGATAACGCCGCCCGGGTCCACACTATTGGCAATGGCCTGCGGTGCCAGGCGGTTTGCAAGGTTCTTGGTGTAGGCGATAACGCCGCCCTTGCTGGCGGCATAGGCGGAAAACTCCGATCCCGTATGCCCGCTCGCCGACCCCACATTGACCACGGATTTGATAGTCGGCGCCGGCTTGGCGGCAAGCCCCTCTCCCACAAAGGCGTAGCGCTCGGTCACGTTGATGGTGCCGCACAGGTTGGCGGCGATATCGTCGGCCGAATCCTGCGTACCGGCAACGTTTACGATTACCTGGGGTTCAAGGTCGTCTGGAAACGAGTCCGGTTCGCGGACATCAACGATCAGATGGCGGTAGCACTCGTGTTCGATTGCCGCTGGCAGCAGATCAAAGCCCACGACCTCGTGGCCCTCGTCAAAAAAGCGTTGCACGCATGCGGCTCCGATACCGCCCGAAGCGCCCGTGATCAAAACCCGCATACTTGCTCCTTAGGCGGTTGCGTGACGCTCGAGGTACTCGGCGCCCACGTTCTCGCGCTCCCAGCCACGCACGACCTTGTAGCCCACGGGGCTCAGGAAGACCTCGCACAGCAGCTCGGCAACAGCGCCGGTCAGCGAGCACATAAGGACCTGCACCCAGGTCCAACCAAAGAACGTATGGCTCACCACAATGGCAAAGACCAGGTTGTCGATAAACTGGCCAACACCCGTGGACACATAGGAACGGAAGGCGAAGCTCGCAAAGTTATTCTTTTTGAGCATACGGCCGAGCGACTGGTTGAGCGTGGAGTTAACCACGGCAGAAACGAGCATTGCCAGCGAAGAGCCCAGCACCACGTACCAGGTGCCGCCAATGGTGGCGTTAAGGGCGCTGTTGACCTCGATCATGCCCGTGTCGTAGTAGGCGCCCCACATGCCGGGCGTGAGCGAGCATGCCCAAAAGCACAGGCTCACGGCCAGGTTGACCAGCAGCGCGAGGATAGAGATTTTGATGGATGCCTTGGCGCCAAAGCGCTTGCAGATCATGTCCTGGCACAAAAACGAAACCCAGCTCACCACAAAGCCGCAATCGAGTGCCAGATACGGCAGGCTGATAAGCTCTTTGTTGGCCAGCAGGTTCATCATGATGACGCTCACGAAAAACAGCGAAACCGTTGCCGCGGGAATGCTCCGCAACAGGACCTTGTAGTCCTCCATGACCTTCTTGATCATTATGTACTCCTTTGGTTTTAGGTTTAACGAGCAGGATATCGGACCCGAACTGCTCGGACGTCACGGTCTTGAGACGACGGTGGGTATGATAGCCGCTCACACGGCATCAGGCAAGCAAACGGCGCGGCAGCCCCGCAAGGCTACCGCGCCGGCGCGCTAAAACGCTACGTTGCCAAACTCCGACAGGATGAGGTCGGGGTTATGGTCGGTCGCCCAGTCCACGTTCCATGGGCTCGTGAACAGCAGCAGCTTGCCGCCGCGCATGTCCTCGACGCGCAGGGTGTCGCGCGTGAGCGAAAGGCCCGGGATATCGATGGTGTCGGGGTCGTTCTGAATCCAGCGAATGTTCGTATAGGGCAGCGGCTGGCGACGAACCTCAACACGGTACTCGGCCTTGAGGCGGCGCTCGAGCACCTCAAACTGCAGCACGCCGACCACGCCCACGATGACGCTCTCCATACCGGCACCCAGCTCGCGGAAGATCTGGATGGCACCCTCCTGGGCAAGCTCCTCCATACCCTTGACGAACTGCTTGCGCTTGAGCGTGTCGACCTGCGTAATGCGAGCGAACATCTCGGGGGCAAACGTCGGGATCTGCGGATACTGCACGTGGCGCTTGCCGGAGCACACGGTGTCGCCGATGCTAAAGATACCCGGGTCGAACAGGCCCACGATATCGCCCGCGTACGCCTCGTCCACGATGGCGCGGTCATCGGCCATCATCGACGTGCCCGTGGCAAGCTTGAGCTTGCGGTTGCCCTGCACGTGGAAGGCGTCCATGCCACGCTCGAACTTGCCCGAGCAAATGCGCACAAAGGCGATGCGGTCGCGGTGGTTCTTGTCCATATTGGCCTGGATCTTAAACACAAAGCCGCTAAAGTCATCGCGGCAGGGATCGACCGGTTCGCTGGTGAGCGTATCGGTATAGGCGCGCGGCGTCGGGGCCAGACGCAGGAACTCCTTGAGGAAGGGCTCCACGCCAAAGTTGGTGAGCGCCGAGCCAAAGAACGCCGGGCTCAGCTTGCCGCAGGCCACGGCATCCAAGTCGAGCTCGTCGCCGGCGCCATCGAGCAGCTCGATGTCGTCCATCAGGTTCTTATGGTTCTCCTCGCCAATAAGCTCGTCCATGGAAGGATCGCCCAGCTCGGCCTCGACCTCGGCGACCTTCTTGGTGGCATTGGCATGACCGTCGCCCTCAAAGGCGATAACGCGACGGGTCTGACGGTCGAACACGCCGCGGAAGTTGCGGCCGCTGCCGATCGGCCAGTTCATGGGATACGTATTGATACCCAGGACGTTCTCGATCTCTTCCATGAGCTCAAACGGATCGCGAGCCTCGTGGTCGAGCTTGTTCACAAAGGTGAAGATGGGAATGTGGCGCAGCGTACAGACCTTAAAGAGCTTTTTGGTCTGGGCCTCGACGCCCTTAGCGCCGTCGATGACCATGACTGCGGCGTCGGCGGCCATAAGGGTACGGTAGGTATCCTCCGAGAAGTCCTGGTGGCCGGGGGTATCGAGGATGTTGACGCAGGCGCCATTATAGGTGAACTGCAGCACCGAGGAGGTAACGGAAATGCCGCGCTCCTTCTCGATGTCCATCCAGTCCGAGACGGCGTGCTTGGCCGAGCTCTTGCCCTTGACCGAACCGGCAGTCTGGATGCTGCCGGTATAGAGCAGCAGCTTCTCGGTAAGCGTGGTCTTACCGGCGTCCGGGTGGCTGATGATCGCGAATGTGCGGCGCGACGAGATTTCATCCGACAGGCTTGCCATGCGGATCCTTTCTTGCATTGAGTGCATTACGTCG